>DATDKF010000498.1:0-8413 GCA_036520135.1 Solirubrobacteraceae bacterium | reverse complement strand
CCAATGTCCGAGCCCACGAGCCAACCCCCGAAGGCCCGCGTCGCCCAGGCCGCGAACCTGTTCGACCTGCGTCGCATCATCGGCGGCGTGTTCGTGCTCTATGGGGTGCTGCTGACGGTCCTCGGGCTGTTGGACAGCCAGGAGGAGATCGACAAGGCCGCCGGCGTGAACATCAACCTGTGGGCCGGGCTGGGCATGCTCGCCTTCGGGCTACTGATGATTACCTGGGCGCTGACGCGGCCGCTGAGCGAGGAGCTGGCCGAGGGCGAGGACCCCGCATCGGCCGCGCCGCCGGTCGGCGTCGACGCCGCCGCGCTCGCGTCACACCAGCGCGGCGGGCGGCCCGGGGCGCACGACGAGCGCCCCGCCGGGCCGGGCGACGCCAGGCCCGAGTAGCGCCAGCACCGCTCCGCCGAAGCCGCCGCCGACCATCCGCGCGCCCGCCGCTCCCGCCGCCTTGAGCGCGTCGCGGGTGCGCTCGACCTCGGGCACCGAGGCCGCGTAGTCGCGGCGCAGGCTCGCGTGCGAGGCGTCGAGCAGCCGGCCCGCCTCGTCGAGGTCGCGGCGCTCGAGCGCCCCGACCATCGCGTCGACGCGGGCGTTCTCGGTCAGCACGTGGCGGGCGCGGGCGGCCAGCGGCTCGGGCAGTCGCGCGACGTCCTCCTCGCGCGCCTCGCGGAGCGTGGCGATTCCCAATGCCGTGCACGCCTCGCGGCACTCGCGGCGGCGGTCGTTATAGCCGGACTCGGCGATCGAGTGGGCGGCGCCGGAGTCGAGCGTCACCAGCGACCAGTCGCCGAGCTCGAGCGGCACCGGCGCGATCGCCAGCGACGCGAAGTCGATCCGGATCGCGCCGCCCGGCTCGCCGCACAGTGACGCGAGCTGGTCGAGCAGCCCGGTCTCGGCGCCGACCCAGTCGTTCTCCACGCGCGAGCACAGCTGCGCGAGCTCGCGCCGGTCGGCCGGCTCGTCCTCACCGGCGATCGCGAGCAGGGCGAGGCACAGCGCCGTCTCCAGCGCGGCCGAGGAGGACAGTCCGTGCCCCTGCTCGAGGTCGCCCGTGATCTCCAAGCGGCAGGGCCGGAGGGCGTAGCCGGCGCGGCTGAGCTCGGCTACGGTGCCGCGCACGAACGCGCGCCAGCCGCGGGCGCGCTCGGGAGCGGCGAGCGGGAACGCGTCCTGCTCGCCGAGGTCGAGTGCACGCGCCTCGACGCGGTCGCCTCCGATCGGCTCGGCGGTCACCGTTACGCCGCGGGCGATCGCGAACGGCAGCGCCAGGCCGGCGTTGTAGTCGGTGTGCTCGCCGATCAGGTTCACGCGCCCGGGCCCGCGGGCGCGCACGCGCTCAGCCAAGCCGCGCCCGCATCACCGCCGCGGCCTCCGCGCTCTCGTCGATCAGCAGGTAGCGGCGGCCGAGCGGCGCCGCGACCGCGCCGAGCGTCCCCGATCCCGCGAACGGGTCCAGGCACAGGTCGCCGGGCCGCGACGAGGCCTGCACGAACCGCCGCACCAGGCCCTCGGGCTTCTGCGTCGGGTAGCCGGTCTTCTCGCGCCCGGTGGGGGAGACGATCGTGTGCCAGATGACGCTCGTCGGCCGCTTGCCGCGCTCGCGCTGCTCGGGCGTGACGAGCCCGGGCGCCATGTACGGCTCGCGGTCGACCGCGTCGGCGTCGAAGTGGTAGCGCGCGGGGTCGCGGACGTAGACGAGGATCGTGTCGTGCTTCTGCGGCCAGCGCGTGCGCGGCTTGGCGCCGTAGTCGTAGGCCCAGATCAGCTCGTTGAGGAAGCACTCGCGGCCGAACAGCTCGTCGAGCAGCAGCTTCACGTAGTGCGCCTCGCGGTAGTCGACGTGCAGGTACAGCGTCCCCTCGAGCGAGAGCACGCGCCGCAGCTCGCTCAGCCGCGGCTCCAGGAACGCCAGGTAGTCGTCGAACACGTCGCGGTACGAGGACTCCTGCAGCAGCGTCGTCGCGTAGCGGCGGCCGCCGAAGCCGGTCCGGTCGCCGTTGGGGGCGGCGACCGTCGCGAGCGTCTTGCGCGCCTGCCGGCGGCCCGTGTTGAACGGCGGGTCCGTGTAGACCATCTGCACCGACTCGTCCTCGAGCTCGCGCAGCAGCGGCAGGTTGTCGCCGAGCAGGATCCCCTCCATCGCCCGCGAGGCTACCGCCTGCGCCGGGCGTCAGCGCGTGAACGTGCACCGAAACTCGACGTGTCAGACCGTGATATCGGTGGTAGCCAACCGTCGGACCCCAAGGGAGGCAACTCGGATGCCCAATATCGCCGTAACGCCCGAGCAGCTGCAGAGCACCGCCAGCCAGCTCAATTCGGGCGCCGCCAACATCGAGTCGATCCTGTCGCAGCTCGCCAGCCAGGTCGCTCCGCTGCAGAGCGAATGGCAAGGTGTCGCCCAGGCTCGCTTCCAGGAGCTGTGGGCCGAGTGGCAGCGTTCAGGCCGCGGCATCCAGGAGGCGCTGCACGGGATCAGCCAGCTGACCCAGCAGGCCGGCGCCAACTACGCCGACACCGAGCAGGGCATCGCCTCCAGCTTCGGCCGGTAGGCATGGGCCAGATCAGGGTCGAGCCCGGGAGTCTGCGCTCGGCCGGCGGAATCGCGCAGTCCGCCGGCGCGGACCTGCGCGGCCTGGCGGGGGAGGTGATCGCCGCGCTGTCCGCCGTCGGCGGGGCTGCGCCGCCGCAGACGAGCTCGGCCGCGGCGACCTTCTCCGCCGGCATGCAGACCGCTGCGCTCGCGGTGGGCGACGGCGTCGCGTCGCTCGGTTCCAACGCGGGCACGGCGGCGGACGTCTACGAGCAGGTCGACGCCCAGGCGATGCCGGCCGGGCCGGGGGCGCGATGAGCCCGCCGGGCGATCTGCAGGGCCTTCCCTGGCCCGAAGGCGAGCCCGGACCGCTGCGCAGCGCCGCCGCACGGCTGCGCGGGCTCGCCGGCGGCTTCGACGGCGCCGGGCAAACGCTGAGCGGCGCGACCGCCGCCGGCTGGGCGGGCATCGCCCAAGCGTCCTACTCGGCGTCGCTGACCCAGGCGACCGACGCCGTCGGCTACCTCGCCGGCTCTGCCGACACGGCGGCCGCCGGGCTCGTCGACCTCGCCGACGTGATCGAGGAAGCCCAGGACCGCGTACGGCGCGCCGCCGACCGGCTGCGCGAAGCGCGCGCGGCCGCCGCCCGCGCGCAGGCCGCGGCCGAGCAGGCGCGGGCGGAGGCGAGCACCGCACAGGCGAACGCGCTGTTCAGCGCGGCCGCGGTCAGCGGTTTCGATCCGCTCGCCGCCGAGGCGGACGCGGCGGACGGTCGCGCGCAGGCGGCCGAGTCGACCGCGGCGGACGCCGCCGGCGAGGCGAGCCGCATCGAGGATTGGGCGCGCGGCGAGGCCGAGGACGCGGTTGCCGACGTGCGCCGCGCCGACGCCGCGTGCGCCGGCCGGCTGGACGGCTGCGGGCTCGGCGCGCAGCTGCCGATCGACGGCGCCGCCGTGGCGAGCGGCGCGCGCGCCGTCTGGGGCTTCGTCTACGAGTGGGGGCTCAAGCCGTTCAACCCGTACGACTCGTCCCTGACCCCTGGCGAGAGCAACACGAAGTGGTTCGAGTACGGCTCCGGCGTGCTCTTCGGCGCCGCCGAGTGGACGAACCGGTACGCGTCGGAGCAGTGGATGCGGTACGAGCCGGGATACTGGATCCGTGAGCCCCGCTGGGTCAGCCCCTACGTGCGCTCGACCCCGAGCGGCGGGACGACGACGGTGAGCGGCTACATGCGCCGCGGCGTGTGGGCGCCGGCCACCGAGGTCGCCGACGACGCGACCCGGGCGGAGCTCGCGGCGCGCGCCAGCACGCTCGGCAAGGGCGGCGCCGCGCTCGCGATCGTGACCGCCGGCGTCGGCCAGTACTTCGCCGACGCGGGCAATCCGAACCTCGACGGGTCTGAGCGGACCGGCCGGATCGTGGCGCAGTCGGCGACGGTCGGTACTGCGTCGGCGCTGGGCGCCTGGGGCGGCGCGGCGGGCGGCGCGGCGATCGGGACGATGATCTGCCCCGGAGTCGGCACGGTCATCGGCGGCGTGGTCGGCGGCATCGTCGGCGGCGGGCTCGCGGGCGGCATCGTCGACCACTTCAACGACGCCGTCGTCGACTGGGCGGGCGACTTCTCGAACACGGTCGAGGACGTCGGTGGCGATATCGTCGACGGTGCGGGCGACCTGATCGAAGGCGCCGGCGACGTGCTCGACGACATCACCCCCTGGTAGGCGTGGACGCGGCGGCCCTCATCGTCATCGGCGCGGCATTGCTGGCCGTCTTCTGGCTGTGCTGGAGCGGGCGCTGGCGGGCGTGGTCGCGGATCGCGATGCTCCCGACCCTCCCGATCACGCTGCTCCCGGGCGTCGGGCTCTGCCTGCTGCTGAGCGGCGCCGGCGTCGCGATCGGCGGCGCCGGCGAGGCGCTGATCGGGATCGGGCTCCTGGCCGCGCTCGCGGGCGTCGTGCTCGTGATGTGGGAACCGTCCTGGTACGGGCCGCGCTGGTTCCGCGAGCGCGAGCGGACGTACGACCTGTCGGTGCCGATCAACGCGGCGATCGCGGCGTCGGTGCGGCGCGAGCCGGCCGAGTCGAGCGAGGCGCTCGCCCGTTCGCGGCTGGCGAACCGCGAGCCGGGGGAGCGCTGGCGGGCGCACCTCGTCAGCGACGCGCACGGACGCCCGAGCGCGATGCAGCGCGTCGGCGTGGTGCGCGGTTACCTGCTGGTGTACCCCGACGCGCTCGCGTTCGCGGCCGATGCCGGTGAGGACCGCGCGCGCGGCCGCGCGGTCGTCGAGATCGTCCCCGCCGAGGACATCCGGTCGGTGCGGCGCGTCCCGGCGGGCAGCCGCCCGGACGGCGACCGCGCGGGCCACGACCTGCCGGGCCGCGTGATGCCACGCCTGCGCGTCGACACAAGCCACGGCGCCCACGTCTTCGAGATCCGCGGCGCCGGCCGCCGGGCCAAGGAGCTCGAGTCGCGCTACCTCGGCCGTGCGCTCACGGCGAGCTAGTGGGCCCGTCCGCAATTTCGACGGGTTCTGGCGGGTCCCGCTCGCCTCTGCCGGCACCCGGCATCCGGTCACGTGCGGCCAGCATGCTCGCGGATGCCGTGCACCGGCAGAGACGACCGGGACTGTGCCAGGCGACCCGCCGAACTTACGGACGGACCCACTAGAATGCCCGAGATCGAGACCGCGGCCGGCGCGGCGCCCGCTCCTCCGCAGGGGCCGGCGCTCGAGGAATGGGACGTGGCGGCGATCGGGCCCGACTGGCGCCCGCCCGCGGGGGAGTCGGAGCTCGCACCCGCGCACGGCCGCCTCGCCCTGCACGACGACGCGCTCGTCTTCCGGGCAGACGACGTCACCGACCGCGCCACGGGCGCAGCGGTTGTTGCCGTGATCCCGGCAGCGGCGGTCACCGGCGCCGGGCCGCTCTCGCCCGGCTCGCGCCTGACGCCGACCACGCCCGCGGGCCAGTGGATGCCCGCACCGCTCCGGCGCCTGCGCTGTCCGGGGTTCACAGTGACCACGACTGCCGGCACGTGGGTCTTCGATGCACCCAAGGGCGTCAAGCGCGCCGAGGCGGTGCGCCGGCGCTACGCGGCCGGCCGATGAGCGTCCTCGAACTCCATCGGCACTCGATCGCCGGCTTCGAGATCCCGATCCCGGCCGGCTGGGAGCGCACGGAGGACGTCCAGGGCTGCGCGCTCGTGGCCGTCGAGCCGCCGCGCGACCAGCCGCACCTGCGCGCGAACGTCGTCGTCACGATCGAGCTGCTCGGCGACGACGCCGACGTCCGGGCCTGGGAGGAACGGTCGATCGTCGCACTCGGCAAGGCCGTCAACCGGCTGCGGACGATCGACGACGAGCGTGTCGAGATCGGTGGCCGCGACGCCCGTCGGGTGCTCAGCCACTACGTGCACCGCGAGTTCGGCGGCGTCTGCCTCGAGCAATGGCTGCTCGCGCACGCCGGAGCCGGCTACGTCGTCTCGTGCTCGGTCGCGGCGCTCGAGTACGACGACCTCTGGGACCTGACGAACACGGTCGCGGAAGGACTGCGCTTGTGACGGCGTTCGATCCCGCGAAGCGCCGCCTCGAGCTCACCGAGCCCGTGCTGGCCACGCTCGTGGCCCACGCCGCGGATCCTGTCGCCGCGGCGACCGAGGACGGTGCGCCCGAGCGGCTCCGTGAGCTGGCGGCCGCGGGGGTGATCGACGGCGGCCGGGCCCATCCCGCGATCGCCGAGGCGATCCAGGCGATCGTGCGGCCCGACCTCTGCACGCTCGAGCTCGCGCATTCGGGCAAGGCGCTGCGCGGCTGGGTCTCCTACTCGGCTGCCGCGCTGCTGCTGCCCGCCGCCGAGGCCGAGTCGCGTCGGACGTTGCTCGCGGTGCATCCCACGCTTCTGCCGGAGGCGCTCGCGCGGCTGGTCGAGCTCGGCCCGCGGCCGCGGGCGGCGGTGGCCGTTCCGGTGCACCCCGATGACGCGAGCGTCGGCGCGGTGCGCCGGCGCTGGCGGCTGAGCGCCGCGTGGACGCTCGACGACGGCTCGCGGGGCGGCGGCGCGCTCGAGGTCATCGACGCCGAGAGCGGCCTCTGGCTGCTGCACCCGGGCACCGGGACCGACCCGAACGCGTGGCCGGTCACGCCGACGTTCGTCTGGCGGCACATCGTGCGGCTGCTGATGCGCCGCCCCGCGGACCTGGAGGCGTGACGCACCGCGGCGGTCAGAACCGCCAGCGGGTGGCGCCGTGGGGCTCGCGGGTGGCGACGCCGAAGACCGTGTGGAACGTGAAGCGGTAGACGTGCCACGGCGGCGGGCCGGCGCTCGGTGCGCTGTACGGCGCGGTCAGGGCGTCGCCTTCGACCTCGGCGGGCCAGCCGACGTCGCGGTACATCGCGGCGACGCGCCCGAGGGTGCCGGGGTCGCCGACGCGCGTCGCCGCGCCCTCGAGCACGAGGTCGATGCCCTCTAGGCGCACGGAGATCGTGCACGCGGGGTTCGCGTGCAGGTTGCGGGCCTTGCGCGTGCCCGGCCCGCTCGTGAGGTACAGGTCGCCCTCGTGCCAGGCGACCCCGATCCCGGCTGCGTGCGGCCGGCCGTCGGGGCGCACCGTGCCGAGGAAGAATGTCGTCGTCGGGCCGTGGGCGCCGACCGCGAGCGCCTCCTGAGCGCGGCTCCACGGCATTGGCGGGTCGCCGTAGATGTCGAGGTTGGTGGTGTCGGTGGGCTGTCGATCGCTCATGGTGGTGGGACGGCCCGGGCGGGGCGAATTCATCGGGGGCGGCTCCTATGGTCTTCGATCGTGATCGCGCGTGTCGAGCCGCTAACGACGACCCGGAGGCTGTCGGGGCCGTTCGACTACCTGCCGCCGGAGGATCCGGTGGGCGTCGGCTCGGTCGTGCGGATCCCGTTCGGGCGCCAGCGGCTCGACGGCGTGGTCGTCGACGTGGCGGACAGCAGCGAGGTGCCGGCCGAGAAGCTCGTGCGGGCGACCGGGGTGCGCGCGGAGCGCGTTCCCGAGGACCTCGTCGAGCTGGCGCTGTGGATGGCGGCCGAGTACTGCTCCACGCCCGCGCGCGCGTTGTCGCTCGTGCTCCCGCCGCCGGGGCGCGAGCGGACGCTGCTGTGGGCCGAGCGGACCGCCGCCGCGCTCGAAGGGCAGCGGCTGACCGCCAACCAGCGGGCGCTGCTCGAGCGGCTGCCCGGGCCGGCGGGGGGCGACCTCGGGGCGCTCCGGCGGCTCGAGGCGCGCGGCCTGGTGGCGATCGCCCCGCGGGCGCGTCGCCGCGCACCGCGGACCGACGCCGCCGCCGACCGCGCGGTGACGCTCACGCCCGAGCAGGAGGCCGCGCTCGCAGCTGTGCGGCGCGGCGGCTCGCACCTGCTGCACGGCGTCACCGGTTCGGGCAAGACCGAGGTCTACCTGCGTGCCTGCGCGGAGACGCTCGCCGCCGGGCGCGGCGTGATCGTGCTCGTGCCGGAGATCGCGCTGACGCCGCAGACCGTGGCGCGCTTTCAGGCGCGCTTCGGCGACACGGTCGCGCTGCTGCACTCGGCGCTCGGCGAGGGCGAGCGCTACGACGAGTGGCGACGGCTGCGGGCCGGCGAGGCGCGGATCGCCGTCGGCCCGCGCTCGGCGGTCTTCGCGCCCGTGGCCGACCTCGGCCTCGTCGTGATCGACGAGGAGCACGACGGCTCCTACAAGCACGAGGGCGACCCGCGCTACGACGCGCGGCTCGTCGCCGCCGAGCGCGCGCGGCGGTCGGGGGCCGCGTTGCTGGCCGGGTCGGCGACGCCGCGGCCGGAGACCTGGCGCGCCATGGAGCACCTCACCCTGCCCAGCCGCGTCGACTCGCGCTCGCTCCCGCCGGTCAAGGTG
>DATDKF010000497.1:0-6204 GCA_036520135.1 Solirubrobacteraceae bacterium | reverse complement strand
CGCGCGCCTCGGGTCTCCACCCGTCGGCTCTGGCAGAGTGCGGGCATGGACTTGCGGCTTCGCGAGACGAGCGCTGCCGATCTTGACTTCGTGCTCGCCGCCGAGGCGGACCCCGACGCCTCGCCGTTCGTGATCCACTGGTCGCGCGCGCGGCACGAGCACGCGCTCACCGACCCCGATTACGCGCATCTGCTCGTCACCGACGCTGCCGATCCGCTCGGGTTCGTGCTGCTCGCCGGACTTACAAGCGAGCACCACAGCATCGAGCTACGACGCATCATCGTCACAAGAACGGGACAGCAGCTTGGCCGTCGGGCACTCTCGTTGGTCCTCGACCATGCCTTCGGGACGCTCGCCGCCCACCGCGTGTGGCTCGACGTCAAGGTCCACAACCAGCGCGCCCGCCGCGCCTATGCCGCCGTCGGCTTCATCGACGAGGGCGTTCTCCGCGACGCGCTGCTGACCAACGGCGCCTACGAATCACTCGCCGTCATGTCGATCCTCGACCACGAATGGACCAGCCGCAAACAACCACGTTCAATGAGCACAGCAGGATGAGCGAAGAGGGCCAGCTTGTGGCGGAGGTCGGTCAGCGGTCCGTCGGCGAGGAACACGTCGTAATCGATCACGCCCAACCGCCGGTAAAGGCGTCGCGCGGATTAGTTTGTGGCGAGATCCGCGGCAATTACGACCTCGATCTCGTCGCGGACCTTCAATGCCCCCATCAGGCCGCGGTAGGGCTTGATGTCCCAAGCGCTCTGCTTCACGGGAATTACGCCGCTGACCCGGGCGCCGTCCTGCACGCTCAGATGCGCGGTAAGCGGCCGGGTGCTGCCAGCCATCGACAGGTCGCCCTCGACCGTGAGCCGACCACCGTCGTCGGCCAGCCGCACGCTGCTCCCGCGGAACTGGATGGGACTGCCGCCGAGGATCTTCTCGTCGATGTTCTTGCGGATCTCGAGGCGGTCCTTGTCCGTCAGCGGCTTGACGCCGTGTAGGCCCTCGCGGATCTCGAGCGAGCGAGGGTCCGCGTTCAGCTCGACGGTCCAGCCGGCGGGGTCGTCGGCGACCTCGAGCGTCGCGTCCCAACGCGTCACATCAATGATCAAATCGTGGCCCGCCTTGGCGGCCAGGCCCTCGCGGTACGTCTTGACCTGCAGCGACGCATTGTCGGGGCCGAGACTGCGCGTGCCTGTCGGAAAAGTCATGGGCAGGACGCTAGCGCCCTCACATCTCGCCCTCGGTCGGGAGGCCCTCGACGGCCTACGAGGACAGCGCGGATCGGCAACACTCCTGCGACTCGCGGGACGGCCCTCATGCTCTGGCTGCACTACAGCGGCAGTACCCATTCAGAAGAGACGGGTCCCTGTTGCGCAAAGATGGCATGAACTCGGGCCCCTTCGGCTCGGCGCGAGATCGTTCGCGCGATAGGCAACTGCCGGAACTCGAAGGAGGCCCTGATGGCGATCGTAGGCGGGTTTGACGTGCATCGAGCGCAGATCACTTCGACGCGCTGGACAGCGAGACGGGCGGGGTGAGTCGCGGTCGGATCGATGCCACGCCGACAGCCGTCGCGATGGGCGGCGCGGTTTGCCGGCCGGCGGATCGAGGTCGCGGTCGAGGCGTGCACCGGCTGGTTCGTCTGCGACGCGCTGGCCGCGACGGGCGCGCTGGCGCAGCTGGCCGAGCCGGTGCAGACGCGTGCGCTGCGGGGCCATAAGCGGCGCGCGAAGCCGAGCGCGAGGACGCGCGCTGGCTGCGCGAGCTGCTGGCTGACGACCGGTTGCCGGAGGCGTGGATGCCGCCCGAGCACGTACGTCCGTGGCGGTCACGGGCGCGGCTGCGGCCCGAAGTACTGGGCGTCCGAGGAGCTCGTCTGCGCACGGACCCTCGCCGGCCGGCTCGCGCCGGGCGACGAGGGCAGCCGGTACGGCTCCAACCCCGGCGAGGCCTGGGCGGAGACGTACGCCCAGGTCAGCTATCCCGGCGTCGCGTGGTCGGTACACCCCGCTGCTCGGCCGACCGCCGCCTCGCTCGCCGCGGCCCGCAAGGACGTGCTCACGCCGTGGACTGGGCCGCGGACGACCACCTTCCGCGGAGCGCTCGGACCGTCCGCCACCCGGCGCTCGTTCCGGATCCGGCCGCACCTCGACGGCGAGGCGAGGTTCCGGCTGCACGGGCCCGCGCGGGCGAACTACGACCTGCGGATCTCCTCCGGCGCCGGCAGCTGACCACCACGCACGCGGCCGGCAGCCGGGACCGTGTCGGCTCTCCCGCCAGATGCCGCGTCACGTCGGCCGACACCGTCACGATCACCGTGCTCCGGCGCACCGGATCCGGTCCGTTCACCCTCACCACGCGCTACGCCGGCTGAGCCGTCGAGGCCCGCCGCACCAGGCGCGGCGGCGACGGGGTGAACGCGGGCGGAGGCTCGCCGGCGATCGCGGCGAGCAGCGCAGCCGCCGCGGCCGCGCCGAACTCGGCGTAGTCCACCCGCACCGAGGTGAGCGCCGGCGAGGCGAGCAGCGCGAGCGGCGAGTCGTCGAAGCCCGTCACCGAAAGGTCGCCGGGCACCTGCAGGCCGCGCTCGCGGGCGGCGGCCACGACCGTCATCGCCAGCGCGTCGCTGCTGCACACCACCGCGCTCGCCGGCCCGTCGAGCAGCGTGCCGACGCGCGCGCTCTCGCCGTCCGCCGCATGCACCACCGGACCCGCCCGCAGCCCGGCCGCGGCGAGCGCATCACGCCACGCCGCGAGCCGGGCCTGCACGAACTCGTACGCCGGCGCGCCGCCCAGGAACGCGATGTCGCGGTGACCCAGCGAGACGAGGTGCTCGACGGCGCCGGCGATGCCCGGCGCATGTTCGGTCTCCACCCACGGCACCCGGACGGGCTGCTCCGGCCGGCCGGCGATCACCACCGGCAGGCCGACCCGCTCCAGCCGGGGCAGCCGCGGGTCGGGCCGCTCCACGTCGGTGAGCAGCAGCCCGTCCACCCGCCCGGCCGCGGCCAGCCGCTCGTAGGCCGCCGCGCCGACCTCGATGCCCGGTGGGAGCAGCTTCAGCAGCAGCGCGTAGTCCGCCGCGGCGAGCGTGCGCTCGATGCCGGAGAGGAAGCGGACGAAGAACGCGTCGAGTTCGAGGTGCGCGGGGTCGCGCGCGAGCACGAGGCCGACCGACCGCGTCCTGGCCTCGGTGAGCGCGCGCGCCGTGGCGCTCGGCCACCAGCCGAGCTCCTGGGCGGCGGCGAGGATCCGCGCCCGGGTCTCCGGCGCCACCCCCGGCCGGTCGTTGACCGCGAAGGAGACCGCGGCGGGAGAGACGCCGGCGCGGCGGGCCACGTCGGCGATCGTCGGTCGGCTGCGCGAGGTTTCCACGGCGGTGCGAAGGGTGACGTACCGTCGCACGAGGAGCGCGACGGGTGTATCGTGCCGGAACCGTACCTAAAGCGCTTTAGAGGGCGGCCCGCCGGGCAAAGGGCGGGGACGCGATGAGCGACCCAGGGGAGACACCGTGGAGGTGATCACGTGCGCGTGAGGCGTGCAGTGACGTTGGCGGTTGCGACGGTCCTGCTGACCGCGTCCGCGGCGAAGGCGGCAGCCCCGGAGCTGTCCACGACCGACCGGTTGCAGGACCGGCGGGAGGTGGCCAGCGGCACCCGGGCCTACTCCATCGGCTTCGAGGACGGCCGGTTCTACGCGAACGGCTGGCACATCACCGGTGAGATGGGCGGCCTCTGGACGCCGCCGCTGAAGCTGCTCGACGGCGTCTGGTTCGGCATCGACAGCGACTGGATCGGCCCGGCCACCAAGTTCACCAGCGGCCAGGGCTACACCCGCTTCGACCTGCCCGACACCGGCGGGCTGCAGCTGCAGCGCACGGACTTCGTGCCGGACGGCCGCCGGGGCGCCCTCTACGGGCTGAAGATGACCAACCCGGGCACCGCCGCGAAGAGCTTCACGGTCAAGGTCGACGCCCACTCGGAGCTGATGGGCGCCTACCCCTGGGGCTTCGACGGCGTGACGCCGAACGCGAGCGACAACCTCACCGACACGGCGAGCTACGACGCCTCCCGCGGCGCCCTGCAGTTCACCGACCAGGGCGCGCTGCGCCCCGGCCTGCCGGCGCACGACTACTCCGCGCTGGTCGCCTCGACGGTGACGCCGGACGGCCACGACACCGGCGACTCGTTCCGCGGCCCGCAGGACACCGACGGCGAGATCGTCTGCCCGGGCGCGCTCACGGACCCGATGCCGAGCCAGTGCAAGGACGGCCCGTTCGGCCGAGGCAAGGGCGGCGAGCTGCAGTACCAGATGGCGATCCCGGCCGGCGGGACCCAGTGGCTCTGGGTCGGCGCGGCCGGCTCGGACCAGAGCCTCGCGGACTCGCAGAGCGAGCTCGCCAGGCTGCTCAGCGATCCGTCCGGTGAGCTCGCGGCGAAGATCGCCTCCAGGCAGGACCTGGCCGGCCGCACGCAGGTCGACCTGCCCGGCGATCGGCTGCTGCAGGACGCGGTCGACTGGGGCAAGCAGAACCTGGCCGACCTCACGCAGAGCGCGGACAACCTGCAGATCCGCTGGACCAATCAGGGCAAGCAGTTCCCCGACCCGCTGGGCACGGTTCCGCACGTGCAGTTCTTCGGCGCCGGCTTCCCGGACTACCCGTGGCTGTTCGCGACCGACGGCGAGTACACGAACTTCGCCGCGGTGGCGCTCGGGCAGTTCCAGACGGCGGAGGACCACCTGCGCGCGCTGCGCGACGTGTCGGACATCCTGAACAACCGCTCCGGCGTCGTCGTGCACGAGTCGGTGACCGACGGCTCGATCTGGTTCGGGCACGACTCCAAGACGAACGGGACGAACGACTTCAACACGGACGAGACGGTCAAGTTCCCGAGCGCCGTGGCGCTGATCTGGCGCTGGACCGGCGACAACGCGTTCCGCGACGAGATGTACGACTTCGCGAAGCGCAACCTGCACTACGTGCAGTCCAAGCTGGACGCCGACGGCGACCTCTGGCCCGAGGGTTCGGGCAACGTGGAGCGGACCGGGATGGGCCCGGAGAAGCTCGACAACGCCGTCTACTACATCCGGGGGCTGTTCGACCTCGCCGACATGGCCAGGTCCAAGCGCGACGCCGCGACGTTCTCCTGGGCGACGGGCCTCGGGCACAAGCTGCTCGACGCGTTCGAGAGCACCTGGTGGGACACCACGGATCAGCAGTACGCGGACTCGCTCATCGACCCGGGCAACGTCCAGAGCTTCCAGAAGCACTGGATCGGCCAGACGCCGATGGACGCCGAGCTGGTCAACACGGGCGGCAAGACGCAGCCCGGGATCGCCACGTACGAGCACGGCTCGACCGCCGCAGCCGGGCGGGAGAACTCGACGTACAGCGGTGATCGGCCCGGGAGCCGCGGGCTGTTCCACACCGGCCGCGGCGGCGGGGCCGACGGCAACGGCGACCTGTCGATCTTCTCGCTGACCACGGCCGTCCAGGCGGTGGCCGAGGGGAACTACGGCCGCCTCGGCACCGGCACCGGCCCGGACGATGCGACGGGCCAGCGCCGCTACACGAACGCCAACGCGGAGACGATGTTCTCCGAGCCGGCGACCGGCGGCACGCCGGACGAGCAGCCCGGCGCCATGCCGGAGATCTTCCCGTCGCCGGGCTTCTCGCTGGGCGGGAACATCAGCCGCTGCTGGACCTGCCGGTCGATGTTCATGCAGGCCTGGGGCAACTACGGCACCGCCTGGCCGGTCGTCCACCAGCAGCTCGGGCTGCGGCCGGACCTGGGCGACGGCGCCGTCGCCGTCGTGCCGCAGGTCCCGGCCGATCAGCCGAGCGTGCAGGGCACGAACATCCGGCTCGGCAGCCACGGGTCGATCGACATCCGCGCCGCGCAGAGCGGCGGGATGTACACCACGGAGGTCGGCGCGGCGAACACGCCGGGGAGCGTGCTGACGATCGGCGCCACGCTGCCGCGCGGGACGCAGCCGCACCACGTCGTGCTCGACGGCACCGAGGTGAACAACTATGCCACCACGCTGACCAACCGCGGGCTCGAGGTGACGGTCCGGACGCGGCCCGGCGCGCATCACGTGCTCGTCGTCTCGTAGGCCGCGACTCAGCGGAGGCCCGCTCCGGCGGG
The DNA here is from genome assembly GCA_036520135.1 of Solirubrobacteraceae bacterium. Lineage (GTDB taxonomy): Bacteria > Actinomycetota > Thermoleophilia > Solirubrobacterales > Solirubrobacteraceae > DASSUW01. The sequence goes on along the minus strand of DATDKF010000497.1, from coordinate 55 downwards.
CCTCCGAACCGAGCGAGGTCCGCTCCGGCGGGCCTCGCTGCGGTTACGATCCCGG
>DATDKF010000496.1:0-11938 GCA_036520135.1 Solirubrobacteraceae bacterium | reverse complement strand
AAGGGTCGCTTCCAGACCAAGGGCAAGCACAGCGCGGCGACCGTGGTGGGCACGAAGTGGCTGGTGGAGGACCGGTGCACGTCGACGCTCACGCGTGTCGCGCGCGGGAAGGTCAAGGTCCGCGACTTCGAGAAGAACAAGACCGTGTTCGTGCGCAAGGGCCACCGCTACATCGCGCGAGCGCAGTGATGCGCCGTCCCGTCCATCGGTCCAGGCACACTTGACACGACCCGCGCCGCTCAAAGACCATCGGCCATGACTTTGCGCGCGCGACGTGGAACTCGGCTTGGGGTGGCAGCGGTCGTCGCGCTGCTCGCGCTCGCCGTTCCGGCCGTCTCCTCCGCCCAGCAGTTCCCCGGCGTCTTCACGGTCACGACGACCAAGGACGGCAACGACGGCGAGTGCAACAGCGACTGCACGCTGCGCGAGGCCGTGAGCCTGGCGACGACGAGCGGCACGTCGATCAACCTCCCGTCCGGCGTCTACAAGCTCACGCTCGGCGCGCCGCTGCGGGTCCAGAACGCCGTGATCATCGGCGCCGGTCTATCCGGTGGCCAGGGCGCCGGCGCGCGCACGACGATCATCGACGCCAACGGCGCCGGCCGCGTCATCCAGGCGCCCGCGGGGACGAGCTCGATCCTCGCCGGGCTGACGATCACCGGCGGCCGGGCCGCCTCGGGAGCCGGCGCGTTCGTCGAGGCGAACGCCCAGCTCAGCTTCTACAACGTGTCCGTCGACGGCAACGTGGCGACGACGCGCGGCGGCGGCGTGCAGGTCGCCGGCTCGCTCGCCACGATCGGCACCACGATCTCCGGCAACCGCGTCAGCGGCGGCAACGGTGGCGGCATCGCGGTCGAGTCCGGCGGCAGCGCCACGCTCGAGGCCTCGACGATCAGCAACAACACCGCCGCGGCGGGCGCCGCGATCACCAGCGGCGCCGGCTCGCTGATCCTCTGGCACATGACCGTCGCCGGAGGGTTCAACGTCGAGCCCGGCGGGAGCGCGGGCTCCTTCACGCTCTGGAACTCACTCGTCGCGGGCGGCGGCGCCGGCGCGTGCCAGGGCACGCTCGGCCCCGCGCCCCACAACCAGTGGACCGGCAATCTCGCCGACGACGCGACCTGCAACTTCGCCGCGGGCGAGGGCACGGTCGGCGCCGATCCTCGCCTCGGTGGGCTGACCAACAACCGCGGCCCGACCGACACCCGCGCACTGCTCTCCTCGAGCCCCGCGATCAACACGGCCGACCAGAACCGCTGCTTCGGCACCGACCAGCGCGGCGCCGCGCCCGTCGCCGCCTGCGACATCGGCGCGTTCGAGTTCAACGGCCACGTGCCCGAGCCGACGCTCCCGCCGCCCGTGCCCGGCGAGACCGCGAACGCCTCGGTCAAGTCCGGCACCGTGAAGGTCAAGATCCCGGGCGCCGACGAGTTCTTCGTGCTCAAGCAGGGCCAGCAGGTCCCGGTCGGCACGACGTTCGACACGAGCCACGGCAAGGTCACGCTGATCACGGCGGCCAACCAGCAGGGCAAGACCCAAAAGGGCTGGTTCTACTCGGGCGTCTTCAAGGTCGGGCAGAGCAAGGGCAGGAAGCCGCTCACGACGCTGTCGATGACCGGCAAGCTGAGCTGCGGCGGGGGCGGCAAGGCGAGCGCGGCCGCCGCCAAGAAGAAGAAGCGCCGCCTGTGGGGTGACGGCAAGGGCCGGTTCCGGACCAAGGGCAAGCACAGCGCGGCGACGGTGGTCGGTACGAAGTGGCTCGTCGAGGACCGCTGCAACGGCACCCTGACCAAGGTCAAGCGCGGCGTCGTGAGCGTGCGTGACTTCAAGCGGCGCAAGACGATCCGGGTCACGGCCGGCCATCAGTACTTCGCGAAGCGCTGACCGGTGAGCTGGGTCTCCGTCTTCACGGCGTTCCTGGTGGCTCATATGGTCGGTGACTACCTGTTCCAGACCGACTGGCAGGCGCGTCACAAGCGCGGCGGGCTGAGCGGCGACCGCGTCGCGTTCCGCGCGCTGGTGAGCCACGTGACCACGTACACGCTGGCGTTCGTGCCCGCCCTGATCTGGATCGCCGACCAGCTCGACGCCGGCTGGGCCCTGCTCTCCGCCGTCCTGATCTTCATACCGCACCTGGTGCTCGACGACGGGCGCTTCGTGCGCGCGTACCTGACCAACGTCAAGCGGGCCGAGGGGTTCGACCTCGGGCTCGCGGCGTCGGTCGACCAGTCCTTCCACGTCTTGTCGCTGTTCCTCGTGGCACTCCTCGTCGGGAACGCATGAAACCGCGCGCCCGCGCGCTCGCCCTGATCGCGGCGGCGGTCTTCGCGGCGGCCGTGGGCCTGGTGGTGCTCGCCACCGACGCGCTGCGCGGGCCCGAGCACGGCACGCTCGACGACCGCTACGACCTGCGCGGCACGCCGGCGGCGCGCGACGACGTGGTCATCGTCGGGATCGACGACCGCACGCTGGGCGAGGACCCGAACGTCACGTATCCGTTCAACCGCCACCGCCACGCGCGCGTGATCCGCCAGCTCACCAATGCCGGCGCCGCGGTGATCGCCTACGACGTCCAGTTCACCCAGCCGAGCCGCTTCGCCAGCGCCGACAACGACCTCATCACGGCCGTGCGCGCCGGGGCGCCGCACGTCGTCCTCGCCACCACCGCCGTCGAGCCGGGGGCCAAGACGCAGATCTTCGGCGGCGGCCAAGGGCTGAAGTTCAGCAAGGCCACGCCCGCGTTCACCGGCTTCGACAACGACCCCGACGGCGTGCTGCGCCGCATCCCGCAAGCACGCGAGAACGGGCTTGAGAGCTTCGCGCTCGCCGCCGCGCGGCTCAAGCTCGGGCACGGGGTCGCCCAGCCCGCGCGCGAGAGCACCTACATCGACTTCTCGGGCCCGTTCCCGCAGCTGAGCTTCGGCGACGTCGAGCGCGGGAACTTCGAGCCGGCCGCCGTGAAGGGCAAGGTTGTGGTCGTCGGCGGCATCGCACCGTCGCTGAAGGACCTGCACCGCACCGCAGTCGACCCGCGGATGTCCGGGCCGGAGGTGGAGGCGAACTGGATCGCCACGGCGCTCGACGGCTTCCCGCTGCGCGACGTGCCCGGCTGGATCGACGTCCTGCTCGTCGTCGCGCTCGCCGCGGTGACGCCGCTCGTGGCGCTCCGCTTCCACACGCTGGTCGCGCTCGGCGCGGCGCTCCTCGCGACCGCGCTCTTCCTCGTCGGCGCTCAGCTTGCGTTCAACGGCGGCGACGTCGTCACGGTCATGCCGCCGCTGGTCGCGATGGCGACGGGCGTCGTCGCGACGCTGCTGATCTCCGCCCCGGTCGGCCACCCGGCGGTCAACCGCGTGCTCGACAGCCTGAGCCCGGCCGTCGGCAACCGGCGGACGCGGCGCCTGCGCACGGTGCTGCTGCTCGGCGCGGCGATGTTCTGCGCGCTCGGCGGCCTCGGGCTGATGGCCGTGGACGCGCTGCGCCGGCTCGACCTCAACAGCGTCGACATGCGGTTCGACGTCCGCGGCGCCAAGCCGACGCCGGACGACATCGTCGTCGTCGGCATCGACGACCCCACGATCAACGCGCGCGGCTACACGTGGCCGTTCCGGCGCTGGCACTACGGCCGGCTCATCCGGCGGCTCGACGAGGCCGGCGCCGCCGTGATCGCGATGGACGTCCAGTTCACGCAGCCGAGCCGCTTCACCGAGGACGACAACCGGCTCATCGAGGCGGTCCGCTCGGCGTCGCCGCGCGTGGTGCTCGCCGCCACCGCCGTCGATCCCGGCGGCAAGACCGAGATCTTCGGCGGCGGCGACGGGCTGAAGTTCAGCCGCGCGATCCCCGCGTACTCCAACTTCGAGAAGGACCCCGACGGCGTCACCCGCCACATGCTCGACGCCGAGCAGGGCCTCGACTCGTTCCCCGTCGCCGCCGCGCAGGTCAAGCTCGGGCACGACATCGACGCGCCGCCCGGCAACAGCGCGTGGATCGACTTCGCCGGGCCACCGGGGACGATCCCGTATCTGAGTTTCGTCGACGTCGAGCGGGGCGACTTCAAGCCGTCGGACGTCAAGGGCAAGGTCGTGGTCGTCGGCGGCACCGCGTCGGCGCTGCAGGACATCCGCGAGACGTCGACGACCGGGCAGCAGGCGATGCCCGGACCCGAGGTGCACGCGAACGCGATCCTCACCGCGATCGACGGCTTCTTCCCGCTCGACAGCGGGGCCGGCTGGGTGAATGTGCTGCTCGTGGTGCTCCTCGCCGTCGCGGCGCCGTTCGCGGCGATCCGACTGCGGATGCTCTACGCGGTGCCGATCGGGATCGTGGCGATCCTCGCGCTGCTCGTCGGCGCCCAGGTCGCCTTCGAGAACGACGTGATCATCGGCGTGGTCTACGCGCTCGTGGCCGGGGTCACGGCGCTGCTGGCGACCGCCGCGATCCACGGCGTCACGGTCGCGTTCGAGCGAGCGAACACGCGCGACGCGTTCGCTCGCTTCGTGCCGGAGTCGGTCGTCGACCAGGTGCTGCAGGACGCCGAGGGCGTTCGGCTCGGCGGCGTGCGCGGCGAGGCGACGGTCATGTTCAGCGACCTGCGCGGCTTCACGTCGTTCGCTGAGACGCTGCAGCCGGAGCAGGTCATCGACGCGCTCAACCGTTACCTGACCGCGATGAGCGAGGCGATCCTCGACCACGGCGGAACGCTCGTCGCCTACATGGGCGATGGCATCATGGCCGTGTTCGGCGCGCCGCTGCAGCAGGATGACCACGCCGACCGGGCGCTGGCCGCGGCGCGCGACATGCTCACGCAGCTGCAGGGGTTCAACGGCTGGCTGCGCCAGCAGCAGCTCCACGACGGTTTCAAGATGGGCATCGGCCTCAATACCGGCCCGGTGATGTCGGGCAACGTCGGCTCCGAGCGGCGGCTGGAGTACACGGCGCTCGGCGACACGACGAACACGGCCGCGCGGCTCGAAGGCATGACCAAGGGCACGCCGCACCAGCTCTACATGGCCGACTCCACGCGGGAGGCTTTGCGGACGCCGGCCACCGACCTCGTCGAGGTCGGCGAGTTCGAGGTCCGCGGCCGCAAGGCCAAGATCAAGCTGTGGTCACTGGCCGAGGAGGCGCCGGCGGCCGGCGACGCGGAGGCGCCGCCGGCCCCGGCGACCGTGAGCGGCGAATCGTGACCTCTCCAACTGTCGTCCAGACTCGCCCTCCGGCCAGGCTCGCGCTCTTGCGTCGCGATGTACAGCCGGTTTACGGTTGCGCCCGATGACCGCGCCCGGGCGCCGGAGCGTCCCGGGCATGGCGGGACGTACTCAGAGGAGAGGACGACGGCTGTGGGCCAGGCGCTCGATACAGGCACTGCTGCTGGCAAGACGTGGACACCGGTGAGCTGGCTGCCCACGCTGAAGGTGAGCGGGCGCCCGCGGCCACATAGCACCGTGGCCGAGGACGGCGTGATGATCGCGCTCGCCGGCTTCACGCTGTTCGCACTGTTCATGGACGGATGGCGCCACAACAACCTCACCGGCATCGACAGCTTCTGGTCGGCCGCCCATATCCTCATGTACAGCGGCCTGACGGCAACCGGCGTGTGGATCGCGGTCGTCCTGCTGCGCTACCAGAAGGGCCTCGACGAGCTGGACTGGTCGGCCGTGCCGCGCGGCTACGGCCTGGCCGTCATCGCGCTGCCGCTGGCGGCGATCGCCGGGCCTGCCGACTTCATCTGGCACAGCGCGTACGGCTTCGAGAACCAGATCGACTCCGCGTACAGCCCGCCCCATCAGGGCCTGTTCGTCGCCGGCGCGCTGCTGGCGGCGGTCCCCGCTGCCGCGGCCTGGCAGCGCCAGAGCATCACGGTCTCGCTGCGCGAGTACCTGCCGACCGTGTTCGCCGTGAGCTCCGTGACGGCGGTGATGCTGTTCGTGACCCACCAGCTCGTGCCGTTCTACGCCGGCGTCTCGACGACGAGCGACTTCCAGAACGACATCGCGCGCTTCAACGACGCGTTCGCGCCCGGCTCCAAGGCGCACCACGCCGAGGGGCTCGCCAGCGCACTGACGCATTACGGCGACAACGCGTTCCCGTACTACTTCTACAGCACCCACCACACGGTCGGCGGGATCCTGCTGTTCACCACAGTGCTGATCGGCGCGGTGCTGGTGATGCGCCGCCGCTGGCGGCTGCCGTTCGGGGCGCTGACGGTCATGTTCACGTGGCCGGCGCTGCTGTGGCCGCTGCTGAGCAAGTACGAGGAGTGGAAGCTGGCCCCGGCCCTGATCCTCGCCGGCGTCGTGGGTGACCTGCTGTTCGCCCGCTTCGACCCCGTCGGGCCGACGAAGGTCGGCCGCATCCGGGCGCTCGCGGCGGCCCTGCCGATCGTGCTGTGGGGGCTGTTCTTCCTGTGCGTCGCGCTCTTCGAGGGCGGACTCGGCTGGCACGCGACGCTGTGGGTCGGCGTGCTCGTCACGTCGGGCGGGCTCGGCTACGCGCTGTCGCTCGCCGTGTTCCCGCCCTTCTCCGGCCTCGTGGTGGAGCAGGTGCCCCCCGAGACCCCGGCCGCCGTCGCCCATTCCGAGGGAGTTGCCGTCTGATGCCCGACAAGCGCAAGATCAAGGTCGCGTCGAAGTCGTGGCGCGGCAAGATCGAGAGCCACGAGACGTTCTCGCACGACAGCCTCGACAGCCTCGGCTACGACTGGGAGCGGATCGGCAACCCGAAGATCCCGCCGAAGTTCCCGTTCAAGGTCTACATGCCGCGGAGCCCGGAGGACGTGGCCGACGCCGTCCGCGAGTGCAAGCAGCTCGGCCAGGAGCTCAAGGTCCGCAGCAAGGGCCACTCGAGCAACGACCTCGTGCTCGCCGACCGCGGCGCCGTCCTGCTCATGCAGGGCATGGACCAGATCATCGACGTCGACGAGGACAACCTTGCCGCCACGGTGCAGGGCGGGGCGATCAGCGCGCTGATCGACGACCACCTCGCGCCGCTCGGCCTCGGCCTGCCGGTGATCGGTGACCACCGCGACATCACGGTCGGCGGCTTCACCTCGGTCGGCGGCATCAGCCCCGCCTCGCACCGCTTCGGCATGTTCATCGACAACGTGCTGGCGCTGCAGTTCGTCAACTGGGACGGCGAGATCAAGCGCTGCAGCCCGACCGAGAACGCGGAGGACTTCTATAGCCTGCTCGCCGGCCTCGGCCGCCACGGCGTGATCACCGAGGTGACGCTGCGGCTGATCCGGATCGACAAGTACCGGACCATCTGGGAGAACCACCAGACGCACTACCGCTCGATGGACGACTTCATCGCCGGGACGAAGCCGATCATCGAGGAGCCCGGCGACGTGATGATGGAGCGCGGCGTGTGGGTCGACTTCAAGCTGGGCGGCGGCAAGCACCTCGGCCTCGGGCAGTTCTCCGAGTACCGGGAGACGACGCAGGCCGCCGTTCACAAGGCCCGCAACGCGGGCTCGTACGGCGTGCTCCACGGCATCGGCCGCGTGGCCGGCAACCTGCCGGACAAGCTCGACATGGCGCTCAAGTACGTCGGCATGGGCGGCGTGATGCTCAGCCCGAAGTACGCGTCGATCAAGAACATCGAGTTCTTCACCGACAAGGTGCTCGACTCGACGGTCGGCGACCCGACGCGGATGCTGATCGTGCTCGGGCCGCTCGACCGCTACGAGCAGCTCTTCCGCAGCTGCTGGGGCCTGCTCGACGGCTACCGCGAGGAGCACGGCTGCTTCACGTTCCTGTCGGTCTACGTCAAGAGCATCCGCTCCGACTACCTGGCCCGCGACGGCTACGACCGCTTCTGCGAGCTCATGTTCTACACGGGCGTGCACCCCGACCGGATGACCCCGGAGCTGCTCGACGAGATCGTCGAGAAGTTCGACGACATCGTCATCGAGAACAACGCCTACAAGTACATGCACACCCGGACCACCAAGGATCCGGAGAAGCGCACGAAGGTCGATCCGAACGCCCGCCACGCCGAGCGCCGGCGGGCCGCCGGCAACGGCGCAGGGACCCTGCCGGCCGAGGCGCAGAAGCCGGTGGAGACCAAGTCGTGAAGCGCGAGATCCCGCTCCACACGCTCGAGGGCGTGACCGACGCGGAGGTCACGACCCACTCGTTCTCGACCGAGGACGGGCTCGGGCTGAGCATGCTGCGCTTCAACCGCGACCCGGGCGACCAGGCGCGCGACTCGGTGATGATCGTCCACGGCCTGACGACGTCGACGGACATGTTCATCATGCCCGAGCACTACAACCTCGTCAGCTACCTGCTGGACAACGGCTACACGGACGTGTGGTGCCTGGACATGCGGATGTCCAACCGGCACTCGTACAACCTGTTCCCGCACCGGTACACGTTCGACGACATCGCGCTGTACGACTATCCGCCGGCGATCGACGTCATCCGCCGGCACGTCGGCCCCGAGCGGCGGCTGCACATAATCGCCCACTGCCTCGGCTCGGTCTCGGTGATGATGAGCCTGTTCGGCAAGGCGATCGACGGCATCTCGAGCGTGGTCGCCAACAGCGTCGGGCTCACCCCGCGCGTGCCGCGCTGGTCGCGCATGAAGCTCAAGCTCGCCCCGGGCATGGTCGAGCACGTCCTCGGGTTCCCGAACCTCAACCCGCGCTGGGCCGACGACCCGACGCTCACGCGCGGCAAGCTGTTCTCCAAGGGCGTGTCGTTCTTCCACCGCGAGTGCGACGTCCCCGCCTGCCACATGCTGAGCCTGATGTGGGGCACCGGCTGGCCGGCGCTCTACGGGCACGACAACCTGGCGGACGTGACGCACCGGCGCGGGGGCGACCTCTATGGCGCCACCTCGATGAACTACTACCGGCACGTCTACAAGATGCTGCGGGCCGGCAGCCGGCCGGTGAAGTACGAGATGGGCAAGCCCGAGCACGCGGCGCTGCCGGATGACTACTTCGCGTACGCGCGCGAGATCGAGACGCCGGTGCTGCTCACGACCGGCGCGGACAACAACGTCTTCACCGATTCGAACATCGTCTGCTACGAGCGCCTGCGGGCGCTCGGCTGCGACCAGCACGAGCTGAAGATCTACCCCGGCTACGGGCACCAGGACGTGTTCATGGGCAAGGACGTGGCACGTGACTGCTTCCCCGCGATGCTGGACTTCATCCGCCGTCACTCCGCGCCGGAGGCGGCGCAGGCCGCCGACCAGTGGGCAGCCGCCTGATCAAGACCGAGACCGTCATCAACGCCCCCGCCGAGCGCGTGTGGGCGGAGATGACCGACTTCGCCTCGTTCCCGAGCTGGAACCCGTTCGTGCGGGAGGCGTCGGGGCGGCTGGAGCCCGGCGAGCAGCTCAAGATCCGCTTGCGGCTCGACCACGGGCTCAAGATGACGTTCCGCCCCCGGGTGACCGTCGTCGAGCCGGGCCGCGAGCTGCGCTGGTTGGCCACCCTTGGCCGGCCGGGCGTGTTCGATGTCGACCGCGCCTTCCAGATCGAGCCCCGTGACGAGGGCGTTCGTTTCGTCATGTCGGAGGAGTGCACCGGCTGGTTGACCCCGGTGATGTTTGCCACGAATCTCGAGGCGCAGCTGTACCGGGGTTACGACGCCTTCAACGAGGCGCTGCGCAAGCGCGTAGAGGAGACAGGCTGATGTTGCGGACGATCGCCAAGTGGGCGGGTGGGCGGCGGACGAAGTGGTATGTCCTCGGGTTCTGGCTGCTGCTGCTCGTGCTCAGCCAGCTGCCGGGCAAGCTCACCGACGTCACCGAGGACCGGATCGCGAGCTTCCTGCCCGACGACTCCGCGGCGATCGTCGCCGACAAGGTCATCGAGGATCGCTTCCCGGGCGGCCAGACGACGTCGTCGGTCGCCGTCTACCACCGCGCCGGCGGCCTCACCGACGCCGACCAGCAGACGATCGCGGCTGAGGCGGAGAAGATCGGCCAGGTCGACGGCGTGCTGCCCCCGGTCGTGCCGTTCAGCTCGGGCGCGCCCGAGGGCCTCGTCTCGCAGGACGGGGCCACGGCCTTCACGGTCATCCCGATCAACGCCAAGACGCAGCAGGCGATCAACGACGTCACCGACAACGTCCGCGACATCGCCAACGGCGGCTCCGGGCTCACCGCCGAGGTCACCGGCCCTGCGGCGCTGGAGACCGACCTGCGGCACGCGTTCGAGTCGGCGGACGTTGCGCTGCTGCTCGTCACCGGCCTGTTCGTGCTCGGGCTGCTGCTGCTGATCTACCGCTCGCCGGTGCTGGCGCTGATCCCGCTGATCACCGTCGTCATCGCGTACTCGATCGCCAGCGGTGTGATCAAGATCTTCGCCGACGCCGGCTTGCAGGTGACGAGCATCTCGACGTCGCTGCTACTCGTGCTGATGTTCGGCGCGGGCACGGACTACTGCCTGCTGTTGGTGGCGAGATACGTGGAGGAGCTCCACTCGCACGAGGACAAACACGACGCGATCCGCACCGCGGTGCCGCGCGTGGCGCCGGCGATCATCGCGAGCGCGGGCACGGTGACGCTCGCGATGCTTGTGCTGATCGTCGCCGAGCTCGCCTCGACGCGGACCGTCGGCCCGGTCAACGCCATCGGCATCCTCATCGTGATGGTGGCGTCGCTGACGCTGCTCCCGGCGATCCTCGCGATCGTCGGCCGCCGCGGGTTCTGGCCGAGCAAGCGCGCCGTCTACGACCCGACGAACGTCCCACACGAGGCGCTCGAGGACGGCGACACGCGCTGGGCCCGGCTCGGCCGGCGCGTCACGCGCCGCCCGTGGTTCACGATCGGCGCGATCGTCGCGGTGTTCCTCGTCGGCGCGCTCGGCGTCACGCAGTACAGCAGCGAGGCGACCGTCCTTGGCGCGTTCCGCGACTCCACCGAAGGCACCGACGGCTACGACACGCTGAAGGCGGCGTTCCCCGAGGGCGCGCTCGGCCCGGCGAACGTGATCGTCGACCGCCAGGACGGGCCGATCACCGACGCCGACGTCACCGCCGCCCAGGACGCGCTGAAGAAGGTGCCGGACATCGGCACGATCACGCAGCCGAGCGGCCAGTCGGAGGACGGCAAGGCCGTCGTCTTCCAGGTCGCATTCCCGGACGATCCGTACGGCAACCCGGCGCTCGACCGCACGCAGGAGATGCGCGACGCGCTCGCGGGCTTGGGCCCGGAGCTCAAGTCGTACGTGGGCGGCGTGTCGGCGATCCAGCGCGACTACCGCAATGGCGCCCAGCACGACCTCGACCTCGTCGTGCCGCTGGTGCTGATCGTGATCCTGCTGACGCTGATCGCGCTGCTGCGGGCGATCGTGGCGCCGCTGTACCTGATCGGCTCGGTGATCCTGTCGTTCTTCGGGATCCTCGGCGTCTCGCTCGTCTTCTTCACGCAGGTGCTCGACGAGTCGGGCTTCGATCCGAGCTTCCCGATCTTCGCCTTCATCTTCCTGGTGGCCCTGGGGGTGGACTACAACATCTTCCTCATGGACCGCGTCCGCGAGGAGGCGCGGCGGATCGGGACGAGACGCGGCGCGCTGCGGGCGCTGGTGGCGACCGGTCCGGTCATCACCAGCGCGGGCATCATCCTCGCCGCCACCTTCTCGGTCCTGGCGATGCTCCCGATCACGGTGCTCGTCGAGCTCGGCACGGTCGTCGCCTTCGGCGTGCTCGTGGACACGTTCGTCGTGCGGTCGATGCTCGTGCCGGCGATCATCACCGTGGTCGGCGACAAGAGCTGGTGGCCGTCGGCGATGGGCCGCGGCACGGGGCAGGCGGTCGCGGAGCCCGTGGCGGCCGCCGAGGCGCGTCCGGGGGCGCCGGTCTAGCCGGGAGCGCCAATAGATTGAGGGTTTCCGTGATTTCGCGGACGCTGGCGTGACCGTACGGTCGTCCGATGAGATCGCTCAGTGTCGGCGTCGCGGTCGCCGCAGTCTGCGCCG
>DATDKF010000495.1:0-9280 GCA_036520135.1 Solirubrobacteraceae bacterium | reverse complement strand
TGCGGCACGATCGCGCGCAATGCCGGCGCGCTCGCGCGGCGCGCCGGCCGGGCCGCAGCCGGCGGCGACGAGCACGACGACTGCCGCGATCGTCACGGAGAGTGCCGGGGGGCGACGAGCCGCGATGATCGCGCGGGCGCGCGCCGCGATCGCCGTGGGCCGACGAGCCGGGGGCGCCGCGTCGGCGCGCGCCGCGGGGCGGCGCCCGCCATCATGCCGCGGGTGATCAGGTCCGGCATCGAGGCGGCGCTCGACCTCGTCGAGGCGTGGGAGGCGCGCTGGGGCGAGCGGCCGGCGACTCCGCCCGTCGACCCCGAGCGCTGGGCCGCCGCGTGGGACGAGTTCGAGCGCCGGATGGGCGGCAACTTCCCGTTCTTCCACCCCCGCTACGCCGGCCAGATGCTCAAGCCTCCGCACGCGGCGGCGGCCGCGGCCTACGTCGCCGCGATGCTCGTGAACCCGAACAACCACGCGCTCGACGGCGGCCCGGTGACGAGCGAGATGGAGAAGGAGGCGGTGGTGGAGCTGGCGGCGATGCTCGGGCTGCGCGAGCCCAGCCTCGGGCACCTCACCGCGAGCGGGACGATCGCGAACCTCGAGGCGCTGTGGGTGGCGAGGGAGCTGCATCCGGGCAAGGGCGTCGCGTACGGGGCGAACGCCCACTACACGCACGCGCGCATGTGCCAGGTCCTTCGCATGCCCGCCCACCAGGTTCCCGCCACCCCGCGCGGGCACATCGACCTCGACGCGCTCGACCGAATCTGTGCCACAGGAGAGATCGGCACCGTCGTGCTCACCGGCGGCACGACCGGGCTCGGCGCCGTCGACCCGATCGAGGCGGCGGCCGGCCTGCGGGAGCGCCACGGCGTCCGCATCCACGTCGACGCCGCGTACGGCGGCTTCTTCACGCTGCTCGACGACCCGCCCGCCGCGCTCCGTCACATCGGCGAGGCGGACTCGATCGTCATCGACCCGCACAAGCATGGCCTACAACCGTACGGCTGCGGGGCGGTCCTGTTCGCCGATCCCGGCGTCGGCCGCCTGTACGCGCACGACTCGCCGTACACGTACTTCACCTCCGACAGCCTGCACCTCGGCGAGATCAGCCTCGAGTGCTCGCGCGCCGGCGCGGCCGCCGCCGCGCTGTGGATGACGCTCAAGGCGGTCCCGCTCAAGCCGGTCGTCACCGCGGCGCGCAACGCAGCGATCGCGTTCGCCGACCGCCTCTCGGCCTCCGCCGAGCTGCGCCTGCACCTCGAGCCCGAGCTCGACATCGTCACGTACCTGCCGAACGCGCCGAGTCTCGGCGAGGTCGACGCCCAGGCCGCCGCGATGCTGCACGCCGGGATGGACGACCCCGACGACCCGGTCTTCCTCAGCACGCTCCAGCGCGACGCGCGCGACCTCGCCGCGCTCCACCCGGATCTCCGGCAGGACGCGCCCTCGGCCCGGATTCTGCGCAGCGTGCTGATGAAGCCCGAGCACGAGCAGGCGGTCCCGTGGCTCGCTAGTCGGACCGAGGCGCTCGCGCGAGCCACTCGCGCAGGCGCTCGTACACCGCCGGGTGGTTGAGCAGCGCGAGGTGGTGCGTGCCGCCGACGTGCGCGCCGTCCTCGTCGCGGAACCCGATCATCCGCGTCCGGCTGCGCCCCGACGCGCTTGGCTGCAGCACCAGCCAGTCGCCGATCAGCCGGGCGACGGGATGCCCGGGGTTCGCGGTCACGGTCGCGGCGACGAAGTGGTGGGCGGCGCCCTCGAGCAGCGGCACCTCGTTGCAGGCCGCGGCACGCAGCGCGTCGGGATCGCGGTCGCGCCAGTCCTCGTCCACCAGCGAGCCCGAGCGCATGTCGCGGATCCCGGCGCTGCGCCGGCGCAGGAACCCGGCGAGCGGCCGCGTCTCGCCGACCATTCCGAGCGCCGCCGCCGCGTAGCGCACGGCGGACTCCAGTGGCGCGCCCGTGTGCGGCGTCCCGAGCGAGACCGTGTGCCGCACCAGCGACGTCCAGTCGCCGCCCGCGCAGCACGCGCTGCGCGCCACCAGCCCGCCCATCGAGTGCCCGACCAGCGCGATCCGCTCGACCTCCACGGGCCAGTCGCGGACCAGCTCGTCCATCAGCTCCGCCAGCGATCGCCCGTTCTCGGAGATGTGGCGGCCGCTGTTGTAGCGGACGTACACGGGCGTGGCACCGAGGTCGCGCGCCAGCCGCGCGCCGTACGTCTCGCCGCCGCCGAGCCCCCACGCGTGCTCGGTCTCGAACAGCCCGTGCACGAACACGACGATCCGCGGGCCGGCGCGCGGGAAGTCGGCCGGCGCGACCGGACGACCGTCGACGCGGATGCGCATCGGCTCCGCGAGGTCGCTGCCCTCGCGCTCGAGCGTGTCGCCGCGCAGCCCGTTCAGCACCGCCAGCACGGCCGCGCCGCGCGGCGTGACCGACAGCGTCGGCCCGCGCCCGGCGACCGCGGCGCTCGCGGCGTGCCCGGCGAGCACGGAGGCGCCGCGCAGCCCGGCGTAGACGCCGCCGGAGATCGCGTCGTGGAGCGCCCGCGGCGCGCCCGACCCGACGGCACCGAACGCGCGGTCCGCGATCGCCCGGTGGACTTGCCCGATGCCGCTCGTCGCCAGACCGAGCTCGTCGAACGTCAGTCGGGTGAGCGCGCGCAGCTCATCGGCCATGCGGGAAGAATTACCCGGCCGCCCGGACGGTCGTTACACAAGCGGCAGATCGCTCAAGGACGCTCAACGAGCGTCGACAGCGCGACCATCGTGCGGGTGCGCATGACCTTCGGATCGCGCCGCAGCTGCTCGATGGTGCGCTCGAGCTCCTCGATGCCCTCGACGCGCACGCGCACGACGGCGTCCGCGTCGCCGGCGACGGTGTGGGCCGCGACGACGGCGTCGAGCCCGGAGACCGACGACAGCAGGTCGCCCGGCGCGACGCTGTCGGCGCAGTAGAGCTCGACGAACGCCTCGAGCCGGTCGCCGACCGCGGAAGGGTCGACGACCGCCGTGTATCCGACGATCACGCCGGTCTCGTGCAGCCGGTCCACGCGCCGCTTGACGGCGGAGGACGAGAGCCCGACGGCGGCGCCCACGTCCGCCAGCGTCGCCCGCCCGTCGCGCTCGAGGTGATCAAGGATCTTGCGATCCACGTCGTCCAGACGCACTGGTCTTTGCACGTGAGGCCCACTCTATGCCGTCTTGATTGCGCGCGCGTTGCCGGCTCGATACAACGCGCACATGTTCGAGGAAGCGCAGCTGTACTCGCCGGTCACCGAGAACGACGACGGGTCGGTCACCGTCCAGCTGGCGAAGGATCATCCGGGCGCGTGCGACCCCGCCTATCGCGAGCGGCGCAACCACATCGCCGCCCAGGCCGTCGCCTGGACACCCGGGGAGCCGCTGCCGCGGATCGAGTACACCGAGGCCGAGCACGAGGTCTGGCGGATCGTCTCGCGCGAGCTGGCGCCCAAGCACGCCAAGTACGCCTGCCGCGACTTCCGCGAGGCGGCCGCTGCGCTGGCGCTGCCCACCGACCGCATCCCGCAGCTCGACGAGGTGACGGCCGGCCTGCAGCCGCTCACCGGCTGGAGCTACCACGCGGCCGCCGGCCTCGTCCCGCTGCGTGAGTTCCTCGGCGCGCTCGGCGACCGCATCTTCCACTCGACCCAGTACATCCGCCACGGCGCGATGCCGCTGTACACGCCGGAGCCCGACCTCATCCACGAGGTCATCGGCCACGGCAACCTGCTCGCCAGCCCGCGCTTTGCCGCGATCAAGCGCGAGGCCGGCCTCGCCGCCCAGCGCGTCGAGACCGACGAGGCGCTGCAGTTTCTCGCGGACGTCTTCTGGTTCACGATCGAGTTCGGCGTCATGCGCGAGGAGGGCGAGGTGCGCGCCTACGGCGCCGGGATCCTGTCGTCCTACGGCGAGATCGAGGAGTTCCGTGGGGCCGACCTGCGCCCGCTCGACCTGCTCGAGATGGGAACTCTGGAGTACGACATCACGCACTACCAGCCGATCCTGTTCTGCGCCGATGGCATGGACCACCTGGAGGACGTAGTGGGCGGGTTCTTCGCGGGCTTCGACGACGACACGCCCGACCGCCTGCGCGGGCGCGCAGCCGCTCGCGCATAGTCCGGGGTCGGTTAGGGTAGGGACGGGCCGCCCATGGACTACCAGATCGATCACGACCCCATCGACCGCGGCCATCTCGTCGTGGCCTCCGGCGAGCTCGACATCGCGGCCACGCCCCGCCTGTCGACCGTGCTCGCGATGGCGGCGACGAGCCCCGGCGGGCGGATCGTGCTCGACCTCAGCGAGGTCAGCTTCATCGACTCCACCGCGCTCGGCACGATCCTCAAGGCCGCCGCGCAGTTCGACGAGAGTGGCACGCTCCTCGCGGTGGTGGTGCCCGACGGCCCGGTGCGGCGGCTGTTCGAGATGACCAACCTCACGCAGCGCTTCCGACTGTTCGGCACGCGCGCCGCCGCCCTGGCGGCCGACGGCGCCCCCGCCTGAACGCCCGCGGTCACGCCGCGTCGCGGAACGCGGCCACCTCGCGTCGCAGCGCCAGCTCCTCGAGCGCCCGCCGCTCGAGCCGCTGCACCTCGCCCGGGCGGATGTCCAGCCGGCGCGCCGCCTCGCGGATCGACACCGGGTCGCGGTCGCCGTCGAGCCCGAAGCGGAGCTGGATGACCTCGCGCTCGGGCTCGGGCAGCTCGTGGACCACGGCCCGCACGGCGTCCTCGCGCAGCGTGACCTCGACCTCCTCCTCGGGCGACGGACCGCCGCCGGGGAGCAGGTCGCCGAGCTCGGCCGCGTTGTCGTCGCCGACCGGCTTCTCGAGGCTCGTGACCGTGCGAGCGATCTCGCGCAGCTCCTTGACCTGCTCGGGCTCGAGCTCGGCCGCGGCGGCGACCTCCTCGAGCGTCGGCGCGCGCCCGAGCCGCGTCGCGAGATCGCGCTCGGCGGCGCCGATCCGGCGCTCGCGCTGGGCGACCGTGATCGGCACGCGGATCGTGCGCCCGCGCTCGTCGAGCGCGCGCCCGATCGCCTGGCGGATCCACAGCGTCGCGTAGGTCGAGAAGCGGAAGCCCTTGCGCCAGTCGAACTTCTCGACGGCGCGGATCAGCCCGAGCATGCCCTCCTGGATCAGGTCCAGCAGGGAGAGCTCGCCGACGTTGTGGTACTTGCGGGCGATCGAGACCACGAGCCGCAGGTTCGAGTTGACCATCCGGTCCTTGGCCTCGAGGTCGCCACGCTCGACCCGCTTGGCCAGCTCGATCTCCTCGGCGGGCGTGAGCAGCGGGTAGCGGCCGGCCTCGTTGAGGAACAGCTGCAAGGCGTCGGTCGTGTAGACGGCGAGGTCGGCGTTCGTCACCGCCGTCGGCGGCGCCGCGGCGCCGCAGTCGTCGCGGACCTCGATGCCCTCGTCATGCAGGCGGGCGCGCAGGGCGTCGATCTCCTCGTCGTCGAGCTCGAGGTCCTCGACGGTCTCGCTCAGCTGCGACTCGTCGACGCAGCCGTGCTCGCGACCGGCTCGCAGCAGCTCGTCCAGCGTCATACGGACCCGAGTACCCACCGGCGCCCGGATGGACGCCGGCGGGTTCGTGCCGAGGCTAGGCCGTGACGCGGAAGCGCCCGACGAGCGCCTGGAGCTGGTCGGCGGTGCGCGCGAGTTCCTGGGCGGACGCGGCGATCTCCTGCGTCGACGCGCTGGTCTGCTGCGTCGAGGCCGACACCTGCTCGGCCGAGGCCGACGACTGCTCGGCGACGGCGGCGACCTCGCCGATGCTGGTCTCCATCTCCTGCGTCTCGCCGGAGATCTGCTGCGCGGCCGCGGCGATCTCGGCGATCTCGGCGATCCGGTCGCTCATCTGCTCGACCGCCCCAGGAGGGTCCGCCGAGTGATCGGCAGCGCCCGGCGCCGCGGAAGCCCCGGTGTCTGCGAGGTGACAATCAGGATCAATCAGAACGCCTGAGCGCCTGCCGGGCGAGCAGCTCGACCCAGTCGGCGAGTCCCGCGGCGAGATGACCGAGCGGGCCGGTGTAGAGCCAGGCGGCGAGGCGTGTCCGCATCACGCGCTTTGTATCGTGGTGCGCCGACCTATGGCCACCGACGTCGTCACCACCGTCACCGAGCTTCCCGAGTCGCGCGTGCGCGTACAGGCGGAAGTCCCCGCCGAGGAGGTCGAGCGCCGCATCCAGCAGGCCGCCCGCCGTCTCGGCCGCGGCGTGCGCGTGCCCGGCTTCCGGGCCGGCAAGGCGCCCGCGCCGGTGATCGTCCAGCGCATGGGCCGCGACGCCGTGCTCGACGAGGCGGTCCGCGACTCGATCGGCAGCTGGTACACCGCGGCGATCGACGCCGCGCGGATCGCGCCGGTCGGCGAGCCGCAGCTCGACCTCGGCGACCTGCCGCAGCACGGCGAGCCGCTGAAGTTCTCGATCGAGATCGGCGTCCGCCCGAAGGCCGAGCTCGGCGACTACAAGGGCGTCGAGGTCGGCAAGCGCGAGCCCGACGTCGGCGACGAGGCGATCGCCGCCGAGCTCGACCGCCTGCGCGAGCGCTCGGCCCGCCTCGACACCGTCGACCGCCCGGCCGCCGACGGCGACTTCGTGGTCATGGATTACGTCGGCACGCTCGACGGCGAGCCGTTTGCCGGCGGCGAGGGGCGCGACCAGATGGTCGAGCTCGGCTCGGGCCGGCTCGTCCCCGGCTTCGAGGAGCAGCTCACCGGCGCGGCGACCGGCGACGAGCGTACGGTCACCGTCTCCTTCCCCGACGACTACGGCGCGAGCGAGCTGGCCGGCCGCGAGGCGCAGTTCGCCGTCTCGGTCAAGGAGGTCAAGGCCAAGGAGCTCCCCGAGCTCGACGACGACCTCGCTGCCGAGGCCGGGTTCGACACGCTCGACGAGCTGCGCGAGGACATCCGCGCGCGCCTCGCCGAGGCCGAGACCGCGCAGATCGACGCGGAGTTCCGCGAGGCGGCGCTCGACTCGGCGGTCAAGCACGCGAAGCTCGACATCCCCGAAGCGCTCGTCGACGCCCGCGCGCACGAGCTGTGGGAGCAGATGCTGCACTCGCTCTCGCACCAGGGCATCTCCCGCGAGACGTACCTGCAGATCGCCGGGCGCGAGGAGGACGAGATCGTCGAGCAGAGCAGGCCCGACGCCGAGCAGGCGCTGCGGCGTGAGGCAGTGCTGGCGGCGGTGATCGAGGCCGAGGGCATCGAGCCCACCGAGGAGGAGGTGCTCGACGCCGTCGAGCAGGCGGCCGGGAGCGGGCCGGGCCGCACGTCACCGAAGAAGCTGCTCGAGCGCCTGAAGTCCTCCGGCCGGCTCGAGACGCTCAAGGAGGACCTCGCCCAGCGCAAGGCGCTCGACCTCATCGCGGAGTCCGCCAAGCCGATCTCGATCGAGCAGGCGCAAGCGCGCGACAAGCTCTGGACGCCCGGAGACTCCGAAGGCGCCAAGAGCGGTTCGACGGGCCAGCTCTGGACCCCGAGTACCTAGCCACACGGCCGGTAAAGATGGCTTCAAGCGATTGCTAGGCTGTCGCCGGGCTCCCAGCCCCACGAGAAGCTGAGCACCTGAGCAGGACTCGAGCGCCCGAAGCGAAACGAAGCGAGGACCGTGAGCCCACTCGTACCGATGGTCGTCGAACAGACCTCCCGTGGGGAGCGGGCGTTCGACATCTACAGCCGCCTGCTGAACGAGCGGATCGTCTTCCTCGGCACGCCGATCGACGACCAGATCGCCAACCTGATCGTCGCCCAGCTGCTGCATCTGGAGGCCGAGGATCCCGACAAGGACATCTCGCTCTACATCAACTCACCGGGCGGTTCGGTGTACGCGGGCCTCGCGATCTACGACACGATGCAGTTCATCAAGCCCGACGTGCAGACGATCTGCGTCGGCATCGCGATGTCGATGGGCGCGCTGCTGCTGGCGGGCGGGGCGAAGGGCAAGCGGATGGCGCTGCCGAACGCGAAGATCCTGATCCACCAGGTCTCCTCGGGCTTCCAGGGGCAGGCGACGGACATCGAGATCCACGCGCGCGAGGTCATCGACCTGCGCCGCCGGTTGGATGAGATCATCGCCGACCATTCCGGCCAGTCGATCGACAAGGTCAAGCAGGACACCGAGCGCGATTACTTCATGAGCTCGGATGAGGCGACGAATTACGGCATCATCGACAGGGTGATCTCAGAGCACTAGGGGACGGAAGATGGCCCGGCCGACCGACTCCAACGAGCAGCTTCTCTGCTCCTTCTGCGGCAAGTCGCAGCGACAAGTCAAGAAGCTGATCGCTGGGCCCGGCGTCTACATCTGCGACGAGTGCATCGATCTCTGTAACGAGATCATCGACGAGGAGCTGACCGCTCCGCCGTCGTTCGACATCGACAACCTGCCCAAGCCGAGGGAGATCTACGGCGTGCTCAACGAGTACGTCGTCGGGCAGGAGCAGGCCAAGCGCACGCTCTCGGTGGCCGTCTACAACCACTACAAGCGCGTGCAGATGATGCAGGCCGACGACGCGGACATCGAGCTGCAGAAGTCGAACATCCTGCTGCTCGGGCCGACCGGCTGCGGCAAGACGCTGCTCGCGCAGACGCTCGCGCGGATCCTCAACGTGCCGTTCGCGATCGCCGACGCCACGGCGCTCACCGAGGCGGGCTACGTCGGCGAGGACGTCGAGAACATCCTCCTCAAGCTGATCCAGGCCGCGGATTTCGACATCAAGAAGGCCGAGACCGGGATCATCTACATCGACGAGGTCGACAAGATCGCGCGGAAGGCGGACAACCCGTCGATCACGCGCGACGTCTCGGGCGAGGGCGTCCAGCAGGCGCTGCTCAAGATCCTCGAGGGGACGGTGGCCTCGGTGCCGCCGCAGGGCGGGCGCAAGCATCCGCACCAGGAGTTCCTGTCGATCGACACGACGAACATCCTGTTCATCTGCGGCGGCGCCTTCGCCGGCGTGGAGAAGATCATCGGCAAGCGCATCGGCAAGAACTCCGTCGGCTTCGGCGCGCACATCCGCTCCAAGCACGGCGACGACTCCGAGCTGCTCGGCGAGGTCATGCCGGAGGACCTCCTCAACTTCGGGCTGATCCCCGAGTTCATCGGCCGCCTGCCCGTCCTCTCGGCCGTGCACCAGCTGCGCCGCGAGGACCTCGTGCAGATCCTGATGGAGCCGAAGAACGCGCTCGTCAAGCAGTACCAGCGCTTCTTCGCCTACGACCACATCGACCTCGTCTTCACCGACGACGCGCT
>DATDKF010000494.1:0-20585 GCA_036520135.1 Solirubrobacteraceae bacterium | reverse complement strand
CGACGCCGCGCACCCCGACCAGTTCGGCCCGATCTGCGTGCCGACCGAGGCGCTGCACGCGCTGTCCGCGGCGGCCCGCCGGTTCCGCGGCGGCGCCGACACGCTCGTGATCTCGATGGTCCACGACGTGACCGACGTGCTCGGCGCGCTGTGGCTCGCCCGCCGCGCCGGCGTGGGCGGGCCGGACGAGCCGCCGCTGCACATCACGCCGCTGTTCGAGACGCTCGCCGCCCTCGAGCAGGCGCCGGAGACGATGGCCGCGCTGTACGCCGACCCGGCCTATCGCGAGCACCTGGCGCGCCACGGCGATCGCCAGGAGATCATGCTCGGCTACTCGGACTCGGCGAAGGACGCCGGCTTCCTCACCAGCCAGTGGGCGATCTACCGCGCCCAGGAGCAGCTCGTCGCCCAGGGGCCGGAGCACGGCGTTGAGGTCTCGTTCTTCCACGGCCGCGGCGGGTCGCCGAGCCGCGGCGGCGCGCCCGCCCACCAGGCGATCCTCGCGCAGCCGCCCGGCACGCTCGGCGGCGGCGTCCGGATCACCGAGCAGGGCGAGGTGATCTCGGCCAAGTACGCCGACCGCGGGCTCGCCGGGCGCTCGCTCGAGCAGCAGCTGTCGGCGCTGCTGGTCGGCCGCGCCACGCCGGTGGTCGCGGTGCCGGAGGCGTTCCGCGCCGAGATCGAGCGCGCTTCCGAGCGGTCGTGCTCGCTGTACCGCGAAATGGTCGGCGAGGAGGACTTCGTGCGCTTCTTCCGCCAGGTCTCGCCGATCGACGAGCTGTCGGAGCTGACGATCGGCTCGCGCCCGGCCTCGCGCCGCACCGGCGGCCGGCTCGAGGACCTGCGGGCGATCCCGTGGGTGTTTGCGTGGACGCAGAACCGGATCCTGCTGCCGTCGTGGTTCGGCGCCGGCGCCGCCCTCGCGGAGGGCGAGCTCGAGCTCCAGCGCGAGATGTCGCGGGCCTGGCCGTTCTTCCGGATGGCCTGCTCGACGCTCGAGATGGCGCTGTTCAAGGTCGACCTGTCGGTCGGCCGCCGCTATCTCGAGCTGGTCGAGCCGGCGCTGGCCGACCGGTTCTGGCCGGCGATCGAGGCCGAGCACGCCCGCGTCGTTGAGCGCCTGCTGGCGATCCGCGACGGCCAGGCGCTGCTCGACGGCACGCCCGCGCTGCGCGACCGGCTCTCGCACCGCAACCGCTGGGTCGACCCGCTGTCGCACCTGCAGGTGGCGCTGCTGGCCCGCGCGCGGGCCGGCGATACGTCGGTCGCGGACGCCCTGATGGCCACGATCACCGGGATTGCCGCGGGCCTCCGTAACACGGGGTAGGGATGGCCGTACTCACGGGGGCGGAAAGTCGAACACGGATACGCAAGCCACCCCGATAGAGCCGGATGTCACATGGAGGGAGTATTCCTCCCATGAGCCCCACCGTGATCTCCATCGTCCACGCGAATGCCGTCCAGCACGGCCGCGTCAACCGCCGCGGGCGCCGCAGCTAAGACCATGACCGTCGTGGTCCCCCGCCCGCCGATCGCCGCCGCCGCGCACGCCTTCTCGACTCCGGTCGTCCGCGAGCTCCCGCCGGTGCAGCGGCCCGGCATGTTCGACGCCACCTGGTAGCCGGCGGCTCACCCGACAGGGAGCCGCCGGCCCGAGGCCACGGCCTCGTGCTCGAGCAGCCACTTCTTCCGCTCGAGCCCCCCGCCGTAGCCGACGAGCGAACCGTCCGCCCCGATGACCCGGTGGCAGGGGATGATGATCGAGATCGGGTTGCGCCCGTTCGCCAGCCCGACCGCCCGTACGAGCTTGGGATCGTCCAGTCGCCGCGCCAGCTCGGAGTAGCTGATCGTCTCGCCGAAGGGGATCCGCGTCAGCTGGTCCCACACGCGCTTCTGGAAGTCCGTGCCGTGCGCGGCGAGCGGTAGGTCGAACGCCTCGAGCTCGCCGGCGAAGTAGGCGTCGAGCTGCTCGCGCGCCGCGTCGAACGGCCCGCCGGTGTCGACGGCGCCGCCGTGGCGCAGGTACAGCTCGGTCAGCCGGCCCTCGTCATCGGCGCGCAGGAGGATGTCGCCGACCGGGCTGGGGTGCAGTGTCGTGAACATGCCCGTGTAACGTCGCGCGGCGGCCGGACGTGATCAGGGCGACGGCATCTCGGTCTTGACGACGTGCAACGCAATGTTCCACGGGTCGCGCACGGCGAAGCCGCCGTCGATCGGCTCGGTGTCGGCGAGGCGCTCGCGCACGGCCGCGACGTCGTCGTCGGTCGGCAGCTGGACGGTCCAATGGCGCAGGCCGACGCGGTGCTCGGGCGCGGGGGGCACGCCCTCGCCGCGCCAGGTGTTGAAGCCGAGGTGATGGTGGTAGCCGCCGGCCGACACGAACGCGGCCGACCCCATGATCAGCGCCTGCTGCTCGAAGCCGAACCGGTCGCGGTAGAAGGCCAGGCCCTGCTCGATGTCGCCGACGTGCAGGTGCAGGTGGCCCATCCGCAGGCCGGCCCCGACGTGCTCCGGGTAGTCCTCGCCCGCCACCGTCGCGAGCAGGTCGTCGAGGTCCAGCGGCTGCGGGCCGTGTGCGTAGCCGAGATGCTCCGGCCACTCCTCGCGCGGCCGGTCGGCGGCGAGCTCGATGCCGTTGCCGTCGGCGTCGGGCAGGTAGATCGCCTCGTGGGTCTCGTGGTCGGACGCGCCCTGGATCGGCGTGCGCGTCCCCGCGATCCGCACGAGCGCGCGGGCCAGCTCCTCGCGGCTCGGGTACAGCAGCGCATAGTGATAGAGGCCGGCGTGGCGGCCGGCGGGCAGCGCCTGCGGATCCTCGTGCAGGATCACGGTCGTCTCGATCCCGTCGCCGAGCTCGGCGACCCCGGTGTCCTGGCGGTGGACGCGCAGGCCGAGCGACCGCTGGTACCAGTCGACCGCGCGGTCGATGTCGCGGACGGTCAGGTCGACGGCGCCGAGCCGGAGCGTGTCGGGGAGCGTGGTCGTTTCCGGGAGGCTTGCCATACCGCCTCGACCATAGCGACGTACCCCGTGCACCGGCACAGATTGCCGGCGAGCGCCTCGCGGATCTCCCGCTCGCTCGGCTCGTCGTTCTCGCGCAGGAACGGCTCGAGCGACATCAGGATGCCGGCCGTGCAGAACCCGCACTGCAGCGCGTGCGCCTCGTGGAAGGCCTCCTGCAGCGGGTGCTCGAGCGCCTCGATCGTACGCACCGACCGCCCGCGCGCCTGTACGGCGAGCATCAGGCACGAGCGCACCGGGTCGCCGTCGACCTGCACCGTGCAGGCGCCGCAGACGCCGTGCTCGCAGCCGACCTTGGTTCCGGTGAGGCCGAGCCCGTGGCGCAGGAGGTCGGACAGCAGCGTGCGCGGCTCGACGTCGGCCTCCCGCGGCTCGCCGTTGACCGTCAGCGAGATCCTCATGCCGCCGCCGCGATCGCCCGCCGCGCGAGCGCGGCGAGCAGCGCGCGGCGATGGGGGTCGGCGACGTCGGCGATCGCCGCCTCGGAATCGACGACGACCGGCGTGTAAGCGGCGCCGAGCAGCCCGAGCGTGACGCGGTCGCCGGTCACGACCGCGGCGACGCCCGCGATCGCGAAGTCCCCGTGCGTGCGGGCGTGCTCGGCGAACGCGGTGCGCGCGCCGGCCGGCAGCGGCGGGACCTCGATCTCCACGAGCAGCTCGTCGGGCGCGAGCGCGGTCATCAGCGGCCCGCGGAACAGCTCGCCGGCGGTCAGCGTGCGCGCGCCGGCGGCCGAGCGCACGTGGAAGCGCGCGCCGAGCGCGGCGAGCGCGACCGGCAGCTCGGCCTTCGGGTCGGCGTGCGCGACCGAGCCGCCGATCGTGCCGCGCGCACGGATCTGCGGGTGGCCGACGTGGCGGACGGCCTGGCGCAGCAGCGGCCAGCCGGCGGCGATCTCCCGCGAGCGCTCGATCGTCGCCTGGCGCGTCATCGCGCCGAGCCGCAGCGCGCCGTCGACGCGCACGTGGTCGAGCCCGACCCGCTCGAGGTCGACCAGCCGCGCCGGCCGCGCGAGCCGGAAGTTGAGCATCGGCACGAGGCTCTGCCCGCCGGCCAGCGGCCGCGCCTCGTCGCCGATCAGCGCCAGCGCCTCGTCGAGGCTCGCGGGCGCGGCGTACTCGAACGGCGCCGGCTTCACCGCAGCGCCCTCCACAGCTTGTCGGCGGTGTACGGCGGGTCGACCTTCAGGCCGCCGAGCGCGTCGGCGATCGCGTTGCCGATCGCCGCCGGCGTGCCGATCGCACCGCCCTCGCCGATCCCCTTGGCGCCGAGCGGGTTGCGCGGCGACGGCGACTGCACGAACGCGGTCCGTAGGTCCGGCACCTCGGCGGCGGTGAGCAGCGAGTAGTCGAGCAGGCTCGCGGTCGTCGGCTGGCCCCCCTCGTCGTGGACCACCTCCTCAGTCAGGCTCGCGCCGAGGCCGTGGACCGTGCCGCCGGTGACCTGGCCCTCGGCGAGCAGCGGGTTGACGATCACGCCCGCGTCGTCGACCGCCGCGAGCCGCTTGACGATCAGCTCCCCGGTCGCGCGCTCGATCTCCACGACCGCGGCGTACGCGCCCGACCCGAACACGAGGTCGGAGGCGAAGCGGCAGCGCGCCTCGAGCGGCGCGGTCTCGCCCGCCGCCAGCCGCGACCGGACCTCCTGCGCGGCGAGCAGCAGCGCCGAGCCGGCCATCACGGTCGTGCGGCTGGCGAACGTGCCGATGCCGTCCGGCACGTCGGCCGAGTCGCCGAACCGCACGGTCACCGTGTCCGGCGGCACGCACAGCGCGCCGGCGACGATCTGCGCGAGCGTCGTCTCGTGGCCCTGGCCGTGCGGGCCCGCGCCGGTGCTCGCGATCACGCGGCCGCCGGCCTCGACCGCGACGCGCGCCTCCTCGAACTGGCCGCCCGCGCGCTCGACGTACAGCGCCACGCCGGTGCCGACGACCCGCTCGGCGTCGCCCTCGCAGTCGGGCTCGACGAGCTCGACCGCGAGCTCCAGGCAGCGCTCGTAGTCGCCCGAGTCGTAGCTCCAGCCGAGCGGCGTCGCGTGCGGGAACGAGCGCACGAGGTTGCGCCGCCGCAGCTCCAGCGGGTCGATCCCCAGCTCGCGCGCCGCCTCATCGACGGTCAGCTCGAGGAACGCCGCCGCCTCCGGGCGGCCGGCGCCGCGGCACGGGCCGGTCGGCACCTTGTCGGTGCGGGCGCCGACGACGGTCACGCTCGCGGCGGGGATCGCGTAGCAGCCGCACATCAGCATCGCGGCCGTGTGCGGCGGCGCGCAGGTGTTGGCGAACAGGTAGGCGCCGACGTCGGCGAGGATGCGCGCCCGCACCGCGAGCATGCGGCCGTCGCCGTCGAGCGCCAGCTCGACGTCGGCCTGCATGCCGCGCCCCTGATAGGCGGCGAGGAAGTTCTCGAAGCGGTCCTCGGCCCACTTGACCGCGCGGCCGAGCCGCAGCGCGGCGAGCGCGGCGGCCGCGGCCTCCGGGCTCGGCGTGCCCTTGGACCCGAACGCGCCGCCGACGGCGGGCAGCCGGACGCGGACCGGGACGCCGAGCGCGTGCTCGAGCCCGGCGCGCATCCGGTGCGTGTCCTGGGCCGACATCCAGACCGCGAGGCCGTCGCCGCCGGGCTCGGCGACGATCCCGCGCGGCTCGATCGGCGCCGCGACCATGCGCGGGATCGCGTGGCGAGCCCGCACGACGTGCGCGGCGGCCGCGAACGCGCCGCCGACGTCGCCGGACGTACGCTCGAAGCGCAGCAGCTCCTCGCTGGCGCTCGCCGGGTCGACCACCGGCTCGCCCGGCTCGTAGTCGACCTCGACCAGCTCGGCGGCGTCCTCGGCGAGCGCGCGCGACGGCGCGAGCACGAGCGCGACGGGCTGCCCGGCGTAGCGCACCTCGTCGCCCGCCAGCAGCGGGTGCGGCGCGTCGGCGTGCGTCATCCCCGGCGGCGCGTGCACCGGCAGCGGGCGGGTGCCGGCGAGGTCGGCGGCGGTGAGCGCGGTCACGCCGGCGGGCACGCGCACGCCGCCGATCCGCGCCCGCGCGAACGGGCTGCGCACGAACGCCGCGTGCAGGACGCCGGGCGGCTCGATGTCGTCGAGGTAGATCCCCGCGCCGCGCAGGATCCGCTCGTCCTCGCGCCGCGGCAGCGGCTGGCCGATCCAGCTCACAGCCGCTCCCGCAGCCAGTCGGCGACCAGCGGGCGCGACAGGTACGGCACGTTCGCGCAGACGTGGTTGCCGTCCTCGAGCACGACAAGCTCGCCGTTCGGCGCGGCCTTCGCCTGGCGCTCGGTCGACTCCCACGGGATCAGCCGGTCGTGGCGCCCGGTGACGAACAGCGCCGGCTGCTCGAGCCGCTCGAGCAGGCCGTCGAGGTCCAACTCCAGCGCCCGCGCGCGGGGATCGCCGGCGCCGGACTTGTGGGCGAACGTCTCGCGCGTGAGCTCGGGGAGCCGGTCCCAGAGCGCGCCGAAGTTGAACGCGCCGCTGATGCCGGCGACCGCGCGGATGCGCGGCTCGAACGCGGCCGCGCGCGGCGCGTAGTAGCCGCCGAGGCTGACGCCGAGCGCGCCGACGCGCTCGAGGTCGAGGTCCTCGCGGCCGTCGAGGACGTCGAGCGCCGCCGCCACCGCGACCTCGTAGTCGGGCCGGATCGGCAGCACGTACCCGCACTCGCCCTGGCCGGGACCGTCGATCGACAGCGTCGCCATGCCGCGGCGCAAAAAGACCTCCTCGAGCGTGAAGAACTCCTCCTTGGTGGAGTCCAGGCCGGGGATGAGCAGCACGAGCGGCGGGCGGTCGACGAGCGCGGGGCGGCGCAGGTTGCCGACGACGGCGCCGTCGTCGAGCGGCGCCTCGATCCGCTCGGCCGTCGGGTCGAGGTGCCGGTGCGCGGCGTACAGCGCCTCGACCGCGAGGTCGGCCACCGCCCGCGCGCGCCCGGCGTCGAGCACCCAGACGAACTTGGCGAAGTGGTAGGCGACCGCGGCGCGCAGCCAGGCGTCGCCGGCGGTCACGCGCCGTGCCGACGCCTCGGCCGCGCGCGCCAGTGCGCCGTGCGCGTCGCCGAGCGCGCGCCAGCCGTCGAGCCAGTCCTCCCAGCGCTCGATCCCTGCAGTCGTGCGCCGGAAGTCGTTGAAGTCGACGCCGCCCTGCACGAACCGCGGCGCCCAGTAGTCAATCGCCGACTGCACGCGCGCGTCCGGCACCGCGCACCACCTCCTCGAGATCGAGCCCGAGGTCGTGCAGCAGCACGATCGCCGCGTTGCGCCCCGGCGCGCCGGTGATCGAGCCGCCGGGATGCGTGGTGCCGCCCGTCTGGTAGAGGCCGGGGATCGGCATCCGGTGCGACGCCCAGCCGGGCGCCGGCCGCAGCGCGGCGCTCTGCGGGTATGTGCGGTTGCCGCCGTGGAACGTGCCACGGATCATGTGCTCGTTGGCGGCCTCGATGTCCTCGGGGAACTTGACCAGCCGCGCGCGGATCACCTCGGGGCCGAAGCCGGGCGCGACCCGCCGCACGCGCTCGAGCTGGCGGTCGGCCTGTTCGGCGCGGCGCTCGGGGAACCCGTACGACTGCGCCGAGAGGAACTTGACCGTGTGCCGGCCGGCGGGCGCGCGGCTGGGGTCGACGAGCGTGGGGCACGCGACGAGCAGCCATGCCGGGTCCTCGACGTAGCGGCCGTCGCGCAGCGCGCGGCCGTACTCGAGCACGTCGCGGGGGAAGCCCGCGAGGCCGGCCGACACCGCGCTGCGCGGCCCGTCGGGGGTCTCGAACACCGGCGGCGCGGTCGTGGCCATGTAGACCGCCATCGCCGACACGCCGACGTCGAACGTGTCGACGCCGTAGCGGAAGCCCTCGTCCCACGCGTCGTCCGGCGCCATCTCCAGCAGATGCTTGACGTGGATCGTGGAGACGACGGCGGTCGACGCCGTGTAGCGCTCGCCGTCGTCGGCCTCGACGCCGGTGCAACGCCCGCCTTCGAGCAGCAGCCGCGTCACCCGCCGGCCGCAGATCACGCTGCCGCCGTGGTCGGCGATGCAGGCGACGAGCGCGTCGGTCAACGCGCCCGACCCGCCGTGCGGGATCGTCCACGACCGCCGCTGGCGGCCGAAGACGAGCGAGTAGGCGAGCTGGCCCGAGCCGTCGGAGTCGACCGGGACGAGCGTCTGGTAGGCCTGCCAGAGCAGGAACGCCTGCGTGTGCGCGTCCTCGAACTCGTGCCTGATGACGTCGAACGCGCTCATCGCGCGCCGCCGCAGCCAGACGTTGCCGCGCGGGTGCTCGCTGAGCATCTGCTCGACCGAGGGGCCGAAGCCGACCGGCGTGAACTGGCCGGCGGCGAACACGTGCTTGACCTCGTCGTACTCGTCGAGCAGCCGGCGGTACGCCTCGGCGTCGCGGCGCGAGTAGCGGGCGAACTCCTCGATCGTGCGCTCGCGGTCCAGCCACGCGGTCAGGTGCCGGCCGTCGGGGAACGTCACGTGGGCGAACGGGTCCGGGTGCAGGTACTCGAGCCCGTAGCGCCCGCGCAGGCCGAGCTCGTCCTCCAGCAGCAGCGGGTTGGTCTGGATCAGCGTGTGCCCGGTCGAGCACGAGTCGATCGTGTAGCCGGGGCCGAGGAGCTCCTCCGACGCGGCGCCGCCGCCAGGGATGTGGCGCGCGTCGAGCACCAGGACCTCGTAGCCGGCGACGGCGAGGTAGGCGGCTGTGATCAGGCTGTTGTGGCCCGCCCCGGCGACGACGATCTCGGCGCTGGTCATCGCAGCAGCCGCTCCGCGTTGGCGCCGAGCACGGCCGGATCGAGGCCCGCGGCGGTCGCCGTCGCCACCGGATCGGGATCGGCCATGTCGAAGGGATGGTCGGAGCCGAGCACCAGGCGCTCGGCGCCCGCGAACTCGGCCAGCGCGCGCAGCAGGCCCGGGTCGTGGGTGATCGTGTCGTAGTGCAGCCGCCGCAGCGACGCCTCGACCGGCTCGCGCAGCCGCGTCCCGGCGGCCGCCAGGTGCTCGTGCGCGTGGCGCAGCCGGCCGCGCAGCCACGGCAGCGCCCCGCCGCCGTGCGCGAGCAGGACGCGCAGGTCCGGGTGGCGCTCGAGCACGCCGGCCATCACCAGGTGCGCGGCCGCGACCGTCGTCTCCAGCGGGTTGCCGACGGTGTTCCACAGGTGGTACTCGTCGGGCCCGGTGAACCCGCGCGTGCTCGGGTGCACGAACACGAGCGCGCCGGTCTCCTCGGCCGCCGCCCAGAACGGCTCGAAGCGATCGGCGCCGAGGGGCGCCTGCGCGGTGATCTCGACGCCGGACAGGCCGAGGCTCATCGCGGCGCGCAGCCCGTCCGCCGTCGTCGCGGCGCCGAGCGCGGCGACGCGGTCCGACACGAGCCCTGCCATCGCCTCGCTGACGTCGCGGTCCAGCAGCGCGACCCAGGGGGAGAGGATCACGGCATCGGCGCCGGTCTGCTCGAGGATGCGGTCGACGTCGGCGATCTCGCCGACCACGGACGGCGGGACCGGCGGCGCGTCCACGCCGGGCGGGATCACGTGGACGTGCGCGTCGACGACGCCGCTCACGCCGCGGTCTTGACCGAGCCGCCGAAGTACAGGTCGGACATCTCGGGGTTCGCGAGCACGTCGCGCGCCCGGCCCTCCAGCATCACGCGCCCGCTCTCCATCACGATCCCGTGCGTCGCGAGCCGCAGGCCGAAGCGCACGTTCTGCTCGACCAGCAGGATCGTCTTGCCCGCCGCGACCATCCGGGCAACGCTCTCGCCGACCAGCTTGAGCGCCTTCGGGTCCAGCCCGAGCGACGGCTCGTCGAGCAGCACGAGCTTCGGGTCGAGCATCAGCGAGCGCGCGAACTCGACCATCCGCCGCTGGCCGCCGGAGAGGTTGCCCGCCTTCTCGTTCGCCCGTTCGGCGACGACCGGGAAGAGCGCCTCGGCCTCCGCGTAGCGGCGCTTCACGAGCGCCCGGTCGCGGCGGATGATGTAGGCGCCCATCAGCACGTTCTCGCGGACGGTGATGTTCGGGAACAGCGCGTCGGACTGCGGGACCTGCGAGACGCCGGCGGCGAGGATCTGCGCGGGGTTCAGCCGGTGTAGCGCGTCGCCGTCGAGCACGACCTGGCCCGCGCGCGGGCGCAGCAGGCCGCTGACGGTCTTGAGCACGGTCGACTTGCCGGCGCCGTTGGGCCCGACGATGCAGGCGATCGCGCCCTCGGCGACCTCGATGTCGACGCCCTGCAGCACGTCGCCGCCGCCGTAGCCCGCGATCACCTTCTCGAGCCGCAGGATCATGGGACTCCCGCCGGCAGTGGCTCGTCGGTCGTGAAGTCGTCGCCGAGGTAGGCGTCGAGCACCTTCGGGTCGCGCTGGATCTCCTGTGGCCGGCCGGAAGCGATCGTCTTCCCGCGCGCGAGCACGAGCACCGGGTCGCACAGCCCGAGCACGAACGGCATGTTGTGCTCGACGATCAGGAACGTCTTCCCGTTCGCGTTGAGCTCGCGGATCATCTCGCCCATCCGCTCGATCAGCGTCGGGTTGATGCCGCCGGCCGGCTCGTCGAGCAGGATCAGCTTCGGGTCGAGCATCAGCACCTGCGCCAGCTCGACGAGCTTCTGCTGCCCGAAGGAGAGCGCGGCCGCGCGCTGGCCCGTGAACCGCCGCATGCCGACGAAGTCGAGCAGCTCCTCGGCGCGCTCGGCCTCGGCGCCGCTCACGCCGTCGGCGTTGAGCTGGTGCCATGAGAAGCGGCGCAGCGGCGCGACCACGTTCTCGAGCACGGTCATCTCGCGGAACAGGCGCGTGATCTGGAACGTCCGGCCGAGCCCGGCGTACGCGCGCCGCCACGGCCGCAGGCCGTCGATCCGCTCGCCGTCGAACCAGACCTCGCCGCCGCTCGCCGGCATCGTGCCGCCGACCAGGTTGAACACCGTCGTCTTGCCCGAACCGTTCGGGCCGATCAGCGCGGTGATCGACCCGTCGGGCACGGCGAACGACGCGCCGTCGACCGCGCGCAGGCCGCCGAAGCGCTTCGCCAGGTCCTTGACCTCGAGCAGCGCGCGGCCGCTCGGCGCCGGCGCGGCGGGCGGCGCCGGGCGCTCGCGCAGCTCGAGCCGGGCGCCGACGAGGCCTGCCTTGCCGCGCCGCCGCCGCGCCTCGATCAGGTCGTGCAGCGTCGGGATGATCCCGCGCGGCAGGAACACGACGACCAGGGCCATCAGCCCGCCGAACACGAGCAGCCGCGCGTTGCCGCCGCCGAGGTTGTTGTTCGTCCACTCGTTCAGCGGCTCGATCAGGAACGCGCCGAGCACCGGCCCGAGCAGCGTCCCGCGGCCGCCGAGCAGCATCGACAGCAGGATCTGGACGCTGAGCAGGATGCTGAACATCCCGGTCGGGTCGACGAACGCCAGGTAGTAGCCGTAGATCGCGCCTGCCATGCCGACGAACACTGCGCTTGCCACGAAGCCGAGCAGCTTGTAGACCGGCGTGGCCACGCCGACGGTCGCCGCCTTGTCCTCGTCCTCGCGCATCGCCACGAGGCCCATGCCGAACTTCGTGCGCCGGATCCGCCGGCTCATCAGCAGCGACAGCGCGAGCAGGCCGGCGAGCGAGTAGTAGAACGGCCAGTTCTGGATGTCGATGCTCCAGGCCGGCAGCGGCAGCGTGATGCCCGCGGTGCCGCCCGTGAGCGCCGACCAGTTGATCGCCACGATCTGCAGCAGGAACAGGAACGCGATCGTGAGGATCACGAACGACGGGCCGCGCGTGCGCAGCGCGACGACCCCGAGCAGCGCCGCGAACAGCCCGGCGACCACGCCCGCCACCGGCACCCAGATCCACACCGACACGTTCTCCACGCGCGTGGAGAGGATCGCCAGCGTGTACGCCCCCAGCGCCAGGAACGCGCCCTGGCCGAGCGACACGTAGCCGCCGTAGCCGGAGATCACGTTCAGCCCCACCGCCCCGATCGCGAAGACCAGGGACAGGATGATCATGTTCTGGTAGTAGAGATTGTCCGAGACGACCGGGTACAGCAGCAACGCGACCGCGGCCACCGCCACGACCGCCCGCGACGGTGTCAGCCGCTCCCTCACGCCGGCGCCACGTCCTCGCGCAGGCGCGCGCCGAGCAGCCCCTGCGGCCGTACGAGCAGCACGACGAAGATCACCACGTATGGCACGGCCGTCGCCCACGACGGCGAGATGTAGGTGACGGTCGCGGCCTCGGCGACGCCGAGGATCAGCGCGCCGAGCGCCGCTCCCGGCAGGCTCCCGAGCCCGCCGAGCACGACGATGCTCAGCAGCCGCGCGATCCACTGGTAGTGCGAGCCGGGCAGGAAGGGGTAGAGCACGCTGACGATCGAGCCGCCGGCGCCGGCCGCCGCCACGCCGACGCCGAACGCGAGCGCGGCGACGCCGCTCACGTTGACGCCGACGAGCGCCGCGCCCTGCGGGTTGACCGCACTGGCGCGGATCGCCCGCCCCAGCCACGTGCGGTTGAGGATCACGTACAGCGCCGCGAGCACCGCGCCCGCCACGAGGAAGCCGTAGACCTGCGCCTTCGGCAGGAACAGGTCACCGACCGAGTAGGACTCGTTGAAGTAGTCCGGCCGCACCGAGTGCGACGTGTTGCCCCAGATGATCCCCATCAGCCCCTCGACGACGAGGGCGATCGCGAACGTCAGCAGCACCGAAGCGGACATGTGTGCGCCGCGGATCCGTCGCACCGCCGCCAGGTACAGCACCCAGCCGAAGACGAACAGCATCGGCGTCGTGAACACGATCGCCACCAGCGGGTCCAGCCCGGTGGCCTTCCAGATCGAGTAGGTCGCGAACGCGGCGAGGATCAGGAACGACCCGTGGGCGATGTTGATCACCCGCATGACGCCGAAGATCAGGGTCAGACCGGAGGCGAGCAGCGCGTACACGCCTCCGATCAGGACCCCGAGGATGAGGGTCTGCGCGAACTGCGTCACGACCCGGGTTTGTACCCCTCGATGATCGTGTCGGTGGTGGCCACGTCCTCGGGCAGCACGATCTCCGGCTTGCCGCTCTGCCACTGGCCGACGAGGAACTCGCCCTTCGGGCTGCCGTTCTCGTTCCAGCTCAGCGTGCCGAGGATCGTGTCGACCGAGTTCGAGCGGATCCAGTCGGCGAGCTTGAGCTGGTCGGCGCGCTCGACGGTCTTGTTGGCCTCGACGGCGGCCTGCAGGACCTGGGCCGCGGCGTACGCGTCGGCCGCGTCCTCGGGCACGGACTCGCCGCCGAACTTCTTCTGGTAGGCGGCCACGAACTCCGGGTTGCCCGGGGTCTTGGCCTCCTGGCTGTGACTGACCGCGTAGAACACGCCCTCGGTGTTCTCCTTGCCCACGCCGTCGGCGTACTGGTCGCCGAACGACGGCGCGTTGGTCTGGTAGAGCCACTTGGGCTGGAAGCCGACCTTGCCGAGCGCGCGCAGGAAGCCGACGCCGTCCTCGAACTGCGTGCCGGCGACGACGAGGTCGGGGTTCTTCGCCTTGACCGCGTTGGCGATCGCGTCGAAGTTCGTCGTGTCCGCCGTGTACGTCTTGCGGTAGACGGTCTGGATCCCGGCGCCCTTGAGGATCGCCTCGATGCCCTCCGACGTCGGCGTCGTGAACGGGTCGTCGAGCGTGGGGTAGGCCGCCGTCTTCGGGCGCTTGTCGGCGGGCAGCTGCGTGATCCAGTTCGCCCACACGTCGCCCTGGTGGTCGGCCGTCGCCTGCTGGGCGAAGAAGACCGTCTTGAAGCCGCGGTCGAAGATGTCCGGGTTGCCGCCGGCCGGCTCGACGTAGACCATCCGGTTGCGCTCGGCGACCGCGGAGGCGGGCAGGTTGAGCAGCGACGAGAAGGTCCCGAGCAGCAGGTCGACCTTGTCGCTGGAGATCAGCGCGTTGTAGTCGGAGACGACGGTGTTCTGGTTCGACGCGTCGTCCTTGACCACGAGCTCGACCTTGCGGCCGAGCAGCCCGCCCTTGGCGTTGATCGTGTCCCGCCACACCTCATAGCCCTGCTTGGCCGCCTTGCCGGGCTCCGAGAACTCGCCCGTGAGCGGGAGCGACGCGCCGATCTTCAGCGGCTTGGCGTTGTCGCCGGACGACGCGGAGCCGCCGCTGTCGTCGTCGCCGCCGCAGGCGCCGACCGTGAGTGCAAGGGCGCCCGCGATCGCGATGATCGCCCAGCGCGTGCTGCGAAGCCGCATCCTCTCCTCCTCGGTGTTTGCAAACGTTTGCAGCAAACGTGTGCAACGGTATCGGGCACGCGCCGGAATTGTCAAGCGGAAGCCGTCGAGCCGCGCACCACGAGGGTCGGCGGTAGCACCACGTGGCGGGCCGGGCCGGCGGCGCCCTGGAGCCGCTCGAGCAGCAGCTCCGCGGCGGCCGCGCCGATCGCGTACTGCGGGATTCCGATCGTGGTCAGCGGCGGGTTGAAGCGCTCGCAGAACGGCATGTCGTTGAA
This sequence comes from Solirubrobacteraceae bacterium, assembly GCA_036520135.1. Lineage (GTDB taxonomy): Bacteria > Actinomycetota > Thermoleophilia > Solirubrobacterales > Solirubrobacteraceae > DASSUW01. The sequence goes on along the minus strand of DATDKF010000494.1, from coordinate 6,095 downwards.
GCCGACGACCGACATCTGCGCCGGGCAGGCGATCCCGCGCTCGGCGAGCACGTCGTAGCAGCCGAGCGCCATCAGGTCGTTGCCCGCGACGATCGCGGTCGCGCCCGGCCCGGCGTCCAGCAGCTCGTCGCACAGCCGCCGGCCCTCGGGCTCGGTGAACGCGTCGCCGAAGCGGACGAGGCCGGGATCGAGGCCCGCGTCCTCCATCGCGGCGACGAAGCCCTGGTAGCGCAGGTGGCCCGTCGAGACCCCCTGGGGGCCGCTGGCATACGCGATCCGCGTGTGCCCAAGCGCGGCCAGGTGCGCGACCGCGAGCCGGACGCCCTCGCGGTCGTCGGCGGTGGCGGAGGGCAGCTCGCCGTCCTCGAGCCGGCGGTTGACGAGCACGATCGGCAGGCCCGCTGCGCTCAGCTCGTCGAGCATCTCGTGGTCAAACCGGGCGGTCGCGGTGATCACGCCGTCGACCTGGCGGGCGCGCATCGCCTCGAAGTCGTTGCGCTCGCGCTCGCGGTCGTTGTCGGTGTTGGCGATCAGCGGCGTGTAGCCGGCGTGCTCGAGCCGGTCCTGGATCCCGCGCACGATCGGCGGGAACAGCGGGTTGGTCAGGTCCGGCACCAGCACGCCGACGGTATACGAGCGGTTGGTCCTGAGCCCGCGCGCGATCGGGTTCGGCCGGTAGCCGAGCGCCTCGGCCGCCTCGAGCACCCGCAGCGCCGTCTCCTCGTTGACCAGCCGCCGCGTCTCGGGGTTGAGCGCGCGCGACACCGTGCCCGGGTGCACGGCGGCGACCCGCGCGACGTCGCGCAGCGTCGCCGAGGCGGTGCGCTTGCCCACGGCCGGATTATGCCCGCGGCTGTAGTCGCTCCGGGACGGCGCCGTTCGCGTTGCGCTCCGACGTCACCTCGCGCTCGAGCGGCAGCGTTCCGCCGACCGTGTAATAGGGCTTGCCGGCGATCAGCAGGTCCTCGGCCGGGAAGCGGGTGATCACCTCGCAGCCGTCGGCGGTCACGACCAGCTGCTCCTCGATCCGTGCCGCCGACCAGCCGTCGGTCGCCGGCCAGAACGTCTCCAGCGCGAACACCATCCCCTGCTTGATCTCCTCGGGATGGTCGAGCGAGACGAGCCGGCTGAACACCGGCTTCTCCCAGATCGAGAGGCCGACGCCGTGGCCGAACTGGAGCGCGAACGCCGCCTCCTCGTCCGGGAAGCCGAACTCGTGCGCCTCCGGCCAGACCTCGACAACCTCGGCGGTTGTCACGCCCGGGCGGATGCGCTCGATCGCCGCGTCCAGGTAGTCGCGGCAGCGCTTGTAGGCGTCGACGAGCGCGGGCGAGGCGCTGGCGACCGCGAACGTGCGGTAGTAGCACGTGCGGTAGCCGTTGAACGAGTGCAGGATGTCGAAGTACGCCGGGTCGCCGGGGCGCAGGGCGCGGTCGGTGAACACGTGCGGGTGCGGCGAGCAGCGCTCGCCCGAGATCGCGTTGACGCCCTCGACGAACTCCGAGCCCATCTCGTAGAGCGCGCGGTTGACGAGCGCGACGCACTCGTTCTCGCGCACGCCGGGCCGCATCGTGCGGTACAGCTCCTCGTAGGCGGCGTCGACCATCGCGCACGCCTGGTTGAGCAGCAGGATCTCGTCGACGGTCTTGATCACGCGCGCGCGCTGCATGAGCTGCTGGCCGTCGACGATCTCGATGCCCTCGGCCTGCAGCGCGAACAGCACGGCCGGCTCGATCGCGTCGACGCCGACCGGCGCGCCGAGCAGCCCGCGCTCGGCGAGCTCGACGCGGATCTTGCGCGCGACGTTCTCGGCGCGGCCGGACTCCGGCGACATCGCGCCGCGCAGCGTCGAGATGCCCGCGCGCGAGCGCCCCTCGCCCAGCCACGGGTTGTAGAGCTGGTGGTGGCGGGCGGCGGAGCCGAAGTCCCACATGATCGGGTCGTCGCCGCGCGGCAGCAGGCAGAAGCGGTTGAGCTTGTCCTGCGCCCACGTGCCGATGTGCGTCGCCGTGACGTAGCGGATGTTCGTCATGTCGAAGCACAGCAGCGCTCCGACGTCGGACGCGTCGAGCTCGGCCTTGATGCGGGCCAGGCGCTCCTCGCGCAGGCGGTCGAAGCGGATCCGCTCCTCCCAGTCCACGCTCATCGTGCCGTACGTGTGCAGTCCCATGTCCTCCTCCTACCGGTTCCGGACGCTCGCGACGATCGCGTCGGCGTCCGGGATGAACGCGTCCTCGAGCGTCGGGGAGTAGGGGATCGGCGTCTCGTCGGTGGCGACGATCCAGGCGTCGTCGAGGTCGTGCAGCGCCGCCTCGGTGACCGCGCCGAGCAGGCCGGTCGCCCAGCCGCCGGTGCGCGGGCCCTCCTCGACCGCGAGCAGGCGGTTGGTCTTCGCGACCGAGTCCAGCACCGTCGGCAGGTCGAGCGGGCGCAGCGTGCGCAGGTCGATCACCTCGGCGTCGACGTCCAGGTGCTCGGCGGCGGCGAGCGCGTCGCGCACGCCTTTGCCGATCGAGACGATCGTCAGGTCATCGCCCGGCCGCGCGACGCGGGCGGTGCCCAGCGCGATCGGCTCGATCTCGTCGGGCACCTCGTCCTTGACCGAGTACAGCCGTTTGTGCTCGAGGAAGATCACCGGGTTGGGGTCGCGGACCGCGCCCTTGAGCAGTCCCTTCGCCTCGGCCGAGCTCGACGGCATCGCGATCTTGATCCCCGGGATGCCCTGGAACCACGTGCCGTGCGTCTGCGAGTGGACGGCGCCGAAGCGGCCGCCGCCGCCGACCGCCGAGCGCACGACGAGCGGCACGCTCGCCTGCTCGTTGGAGATGTACCAGTACTTCGCGGACTGGTTGACCAGCGAATCCATCGGCAGCGCCATGAAGTCGCCGAACATGATCTCGACGATCGGGCGCAGCCCGGCGACCGCGGCGCCGAACGCGGCGCTCGAGAGCGCGAGCTCGGAGATCGGCGTGTCCAGCACGCGCTCGGAGCCGAACCGCTCGTGCAGGCCGGGCGTCGCCTTGAAGACGCCGCCCGCGACCCCGATGTCCTCGCCCATGAAGATCACCGACTCGTCGCGCTCCATCTCCTCGGCGATCGCGTCGCGGATCGCGACGCGGAACTCGAGCGCGCTCATCGCGCGAACTCCGTCGCCGCGTCGGCCGCCGGGTCGGGATACGGCGCGGCGAGCGCGGCCTCGACGGCGCGGTCGATCGTCGCGCGCACCTCGCTCTCGGTCGCGCCGATCTCGTCCTCGGCCACGCCGAGCTCGAGCAGCCGCGCGCGGGCGATGCCGAGCGGGTCGCGCTCCATCCAGCGCTCGACCTCCTCCTTCGGCCGGTACGTCGCGGGATCGGACTTCGAGTGCCCGTAGTGGCGGTAGGTGTGGCACTCGAGCAGCGTCGGCCCGGCACCGCCGCGCGCGCGCTCGACCGCCGCCTGCGCGGCCTCCGCGACCGCCCACAGGTCGTTGCCGTCCACGAGCGCGGACGGCACCCCGTACGCGTGCGCGCGGCCGGCGATGTCGGCACCGCCGGTGACCTGGCCCATCGGCGTGAACTCGCCGTAGAAGTTGTTCTCGCACACGAAGACGACCGGCAGGGCGGCGACCTGCGCGAAGTTCAGGCACTCGTGGAAGTAGGCCTGGTTGGCGGCGCCGTCGCCGAAGAACGCGACCGCGACGTTGCCGGTGCGGCGCGCCGCCAGCGCCGCGCCGGTGGCGGCGCCGATCGAGGCGCCGACGATGCCGAAGCAGCCGATCAGGCCGTGCTCGAGGTCGGCGACGTTCATCGAGCCGGCGCGGCCGCCGCACACGCCGGTGGCGCGGCCGAGCATCTCGGCCACGAGCTTCTCGGGGTCGGTGCCGGCCGCCAGCGCGTGGCCGTGGCCGCGGTAGGTGCCGGCGATCCAGTCGCCCTCGCGCAGCGCCGCGCAGACGCCGACCGCCACCGCCTCCTGGCCGGCGTACAGGTGCGTCGTGCCGTGCACCTCGCCGCGCAGGAACAGCCGGTGGATCTCGCCCTCGAACAGGCGGATGAGCAACATCCGCCCGTAGCGCTCGAGCTGCGCGCGCTCCGCGCCGGCCGCGGTCGTGAGCTCGCTCACCGCGCCGCGGCCATCGGCTCGTCGTCCCGCAGCCCGTCGGTCACGGGCGCGTCCTCGGACACCAATTCGAGGCCCGACGCGCGCGCCTCGAGCTCGAGCAGGGCGGCGAAGTCGACGTCGTGGTAGCCGTTGCCGATCAGCGCCTGCACGGTCTGCTGGGCGGCCGCGCTCACCGGCATCGGGACCTCGAGGTCGCGCGCGGCGTCGGCGCCGAGCAGGAAGTCCTTGAGCAGCAGCGCGGGGGTGAAGGTGGGCGCGAAGTCGAGGTTCACGTAGGCCGGCGTCTTGTAGCGGGTGAACATCGAGCCCATGACGCTGTCGTTGAGGAAGTCGAAGAAGTCGGCGCGCGAGACGCCGCCCTTCTCGGCCAGCACCGCGATCTCGGCCATCGTCTGGGCGACTACGCCGAGCATCAGGTTGTGGCAGATCTTCACCAGCCGCGCGCGGTCGCCCTCGCCGACGTAGGTGACGCGGGCGGCGAGCAGCTCGAGCAGTGCGCGCGCCTCCTCGTGGGCTTTCGCGGGGCCGGACACGACCATCGTCAGCCGGCCGGCGGCGACGACCTTGGCGTTGCCGCTGACCGGGGCGGCGAGCACCGCGGTGCCGCGCTCGGCGGCGGCGGCGCGCACCTCGTCCGATGCGGCCTGTGAGATCGTCGTCGAGTCGATGAGCATGCGCGGCGCGGCGTCGGCGCGCGAGAGCACGCCGTTGGGCCCGATCACGACCTCCTTGAAGTCGTCGGACCCGGCGACCATCGTGAACACGATGTCGCGGTCGGCGAGCTCGGCAGGGGAGTCGACCACCGTCGCGCCGAGCGCCTCGGCCTTGCTCCGCGTGCGGTTGTAGACCGCCACGTCGTGCCCGGCCTCCAGCAGGCGCTTCGCGAGTGCGGCGCCCATGCGGCCGGTGCCGATCCAGCCGATACGCGTGCCGTCGTGTTTGCTCATCTGCTCCTCGTCACCGTCTTTGCAAACGTTTGCAACAGGCTAGCCAAGGTCCCTGCGACCGTCAAGCGGGCCCACGGCGACGAAAGCGCCAGGATGTGCGGATGGCCTACGAGGTCCGGCTGCTCACCCGCGACGATCTCCCGGCCGCCTGGGAGATGATCCGGATCGCGTTCGGCGCCGAGCGCGAGCGGCCGTCCTGGTGGCGGGAGGACCGGCCGGGGCGGCTCGACTGGGCCGTGTTCGACGAGGCCGGCCGGATGGTCGCCAAGGCGACCGACCGCGCGCAGGGCCACTGGTTCGGCGGTCGGCTCGTGCCGGCGTGCGGGATCGCGGGCGTGATCGTCGCGCCCGAGCTGCGCGGCACCGGGCTCGCCCGCGTCGTCCTCACCCACCTCCTGCACGCCGCCCGCGAGCGCGGCGCGGTGATCGCGACCCTGTTCCGCACGTCGCCCGAGGTGTACCGCGCGTTCGGCTGCGAGGAGGTCGGGGCGATGACGCGGGTCGCCGTGCCGACGGCGGTGCTCGCCGAGCTGCCGCGGCCGCGCGACGTGCTCCTGCGGCCGGCCGAGGCGGACGACGTGCCGGCGGTGCTCGAGGCGTACCGGGCGCTGGCGCGAGCCGGGTCCGGGCTGATGGAGCGCTCGGGCCCGCTGTTCGACACGACGCCCGACGCGGTCCTGGCGGGGCACGACGGGCTCACCCTGGCGGTCGAGGACGGCGCGGTCGCCGGCTACGCGAGCTGGGACCGCAATCCGGGATACGACGAGTCCGCGCGCCTGCAGGTGTCGGACCTGATCGCCCACACCGCGGAGGCGACGACCGCGCTGCTGGCGATGCTCGGCTCGTGGTCGCGCGTGGCGCCGACGATCTCGCTGCGGCTGCCGGACCCGGACCCGGCGCCGCTGCTCGCCTCGTTCGTGGGCACGCGCGTGGAGTCGCGCGAGCCGTGGATGCTGCGTGTCCTCGACGCGGCGGGCGCGGTCGCCGCCCGCGGCTGGCCGGCGCCGGTCAGCGGCGCGGTCGACCTCGAGCTCGACGACGACC
>DATDKF010000493.1:0-2120 GCA_036520135.1 Solirubrobacteraceae bacterium | reverse complement strand
GGGTTCCACATGTGGTGCTCGCCGTCGCGGCGCCAGGCGTAGATCCCGCCGACCGGCAGGATGTCCTGGTGGGCGATCGGATACGCGCGCGCGTGCTTGTCGAGCGTTTCGCGCGCCAGCACGTCGAGCCCGACGCCGCCGATCCGCGACGCGGTGCCGGTGAAGCAGCGCTCGACCAGTTCGGTGCCGAGCCCGACCGCCTCGAAGATCTGCGCCCCGTTGTAGGACTGGATCGTCGAGATCCCCATCTTGGAGATCGTCTTGAGCAGGCCCTTGGCGATGCCCTTGACGACGTTCTTCTCGGCCGTCTCGACGTCGTCGACGCCGTGGATCTTGCCGTCGGCCACGAGCTCGTCGAGCGACTCGAACATCAGGTAGGGGTTGATCGCGCTCGCGCCGTAGCCGATCAGCGTCGCGAAGTGGTGGACCTCGCGCGGCTCGCCGGACTCGAGGACGAGGCCGGCCTGCAGCCGGGTCCCCTCGCGCACGAGGTGGTGGTGCACGCCGCCGACGGCCATCAGCGACGGCATCGGCGCCCGCTCGGCGCCGGCCGCGCGATCGGACAGGATCAGGACGTTGATGCCGTCGACGAGCGCGGCGTCGGCCTCGGCGCACAGCCGGTCGAGCGCGCGCTCCATCCCCTCCGGCCCCTCGGCGACCGACCACGTGATGTCGAGCGTGCGGGCGCGGAACACCTCCGAGTCGACCTGCCGGAGCTTCTCGAGCTCGTGGTTGCGCAGGATCGGCGTCTCCATCGCGAGCTGCCAGGCGTGCTCCGGCGTCTCGTCGAGCAGGTTGCGCTCGGAGCCGACGCCGGTCGCCACGCTCATGACGATCGCCTCGCGGATCGGGTCGATCGGCGGGTTGGTGACCTGCGCGAACAGCTGCTTGAAGTACGAGAACAGCGGCGGGTGGTTGTCGCTGAGCACGGCCAGCGACAGGTCGTTGCCCATCGAGCCGATCGGCTCCTCGGCGCGCGCGGCGGTCGGCGCGAGCAGGACCTTGAGGTCCTCCTGCGTGTAGCCGAACGCGATCTGCACCGAGCGCAGCGGCTCGTCCTGCCCGTGCGCCGGCTCGCGGTCGGGCAGGTCGGCGAGGTGGTTGATCCCGCGCTCGAACCACTCGGTATAGGGCCGGCGTGCGGCGATCTCGGCCTTGACCTCGCCGTCCTCGACGATGCGGCCGCGGTCGAGGTCGACGAGGAAGATGTTGCCCGGCTGCAGGCGGCCCTTGCGCAGGACGTTCTCGGGCGGCTCGTCGATCACGCCGGTCTCCGAGCCGAGCACGACCCAGCCGTCCTTTGTCTCCAGCCAGCGGCCGGGGCGCAGGCCGTTGCGGTCGAGCGTCGCGCCGATCGCGCGGCCGTCGGTGAACGCCACGGCGGCGGGGCCGTCCCACGGCTCCATCAGGCACGAGTGGAACGCGTAGAAGCCCTTGAGGTCGTCCGGCAGGTCGTCGCGGCCGCCGTAGGCCTCCGGGATCATCATCATCACCGCGTGCGGCAGGCTCCGGCCGGCCAGCGTGAGCAGCTCGAGCACGTTGTCGAACGTCGCCGAGTCCGAGCCGCCGGGGCGGACGATCGGGAGGATCTTGGAGAGGTCGTCGCCGAACAGCTCGGACGCGAGCTGGGACTCGCGCGCGCGCATCCAGTTGACGTTGCCGCGCAGCGTGTTGATCTCGCCGTTGTGGGCGATGTAGCGGTACGGGTGCGCGAGCTCCCAGCTCGGGAACGTGTTGGTCGAGAAGCGCGAGTGCACCAGCGCGAGCGCCGTCTTCGTGCGCGGGTCCTGAAGGTCCGGGTAGTAGCCCAGCAGCTGCGGCGCCGTGAGCATCCCCTTGTAGACGATCGTGCGGCTCGACAGGCTGGGGATCACGAGGTCCGGCCCGGCCGCCTTCTCGGCCACGCGGCGGATCACGTAGAGCTTGCGCTCGAACGCGTCCTGATCGGCGGCGAGCTCCGGCGACGCGGCCACGACGAGCTGCTTGATGTAGGGCGCGAAGTAGTTGGCCGTGATGCCGACGTAGTCCTTCTCGACTGGCACGTCGCGCCAGCCGACGACCCGCTGGCCCTCCTCCTCGACGGTGCGCGCGAGCAGCGCCTCGAGCTCGCCCCGGCGGTC
>DATDKF010000492.1:0-7096 GCA_036520135.1 Solirubrobacteraceae bacterium | reverse complement strand
GGCGAGACGTCGATCAGGACGCCGGTCGTCGACGAACGGCCGGCAAAGCAGTGGCCGCCCGAGCGGATCGCGATCCGCGCCCCGTCCTGACGCGCGTACGCGATTGCCTCCGCGATCTCTGTCGGCGTCCGGCAGCGCGCGATGGCCGTCGGTTTGACGTCGGCGTAGCGCGTGATCTGCGGTCGACGGGCGGTCTCGTACTCCGGTGTGTGGGGCTGCAGCAGCTCGAACTTCATGCTTGTAAGAGTGGCGGGTGCCATTGAGGGTGCGTTTCGTCGCACTCATGCGCCGGCCACTCCTTTGTGCGACGAAATGCTCCCTATAGGGGACGAACGTCGCACGAATCGACGGCGGGCTCGTTCGTGCGACGAAATGCACCCTCGGCCACGCAGGTTTCGTCGCACCGATCGTCGGCCAGCCCACGACTGCGACGAAACCCACGCCACAGGACGGTTTCGTCGCAACGATCGCGCGACCGGGAACGATTGCTACGAAACCCACGTGGGCGCCTCCGCTCCCCTACCCAGCCGGCAGTTGACGTTCGCCACACGTGATTCGAGTCGCCGCACCGAGAACCGGCGCATAGCCGGCGCGCCAGGAGTAGAACCCGCGGCCGGGAGACGTACCACCGATCGCAGGGAGTCCAACGTATGCAGCGCCACGGTGCCCGGTGGCTCGGGCCGTTCGCCGTCGTGATCGCCGTCCTGGCAACGGTGCCCGCGGGCGCGTCCGCGAACGGCTGGGTGTGCGAGGCGAGCGCGCTGCGCGCGCAGGTGCTCGACCAGGCGCCGGTGGAGCCGGCGCCCGCCAACCGCGGCGCCGGCGACTGCAAGGAGGCCGCGGGCGGCGGCGGGTTCGCACCCGTCCTGCCGATCCCTGTCCAGGCGTCGGCGCTCACCGCCAACACGGCGCTCGCCGGCCCGATCGCCGGGCCGCTGCAGGACCAGGCGGCGACGGCGGCGTCGACAGGCCGACATCCGCGTCGACTCGCTGCCGCAGCTCCCGATCGACCTGCCGGACCCGGACTTCTCCGCCGTCGACGCGATCAGCGTCCCCGGCTTCGGCACGATCGACCTGCGGCCGGCGCTCGAGGCGCTGATCCAGCCGCGCGCGCTGCCGGAGCTCGACCTGCTGCGCGTGCGGGCCGCGCACTCCGAGGGCGTGGCGCGCTGCGTGAGCGGGGTCCCGCGCTTCAGCGGGAGCTCGGCCGTCGCGTCGGCGTCGGTCAACGGGCTCGAGCTCGGCCTCGACCGCGCTACCACCGAGGTCGTGCGGCTGATCGACTCGCAGTCGATCGACCCGTCGGACATCGACATCACGCAGGTCCTGCCGCCCGGCACCAACCTGAGCGCGTTCAAGGCCGTGCTGCAGCCGATCCTCGACGCGCTGCCGACCATCACGGTCCCTGCGACGCTCGCGCGCGTGAAGGTCACGCCGAACGAGCGGATCGAGACCGGCACGAAGCTGACCCAGCGCGCGCTGCACGCGACGATCTCGATCGCCGGCCGGCGGCTGGCGGACGTGATCGTCGGCGAGGCGACCGTCGGCGTCGGCGACGTGAGCTGCGGCGGCGTCGCCGACCTCGCGCTCCAGTGCACGCTGCGCCGCCTCGTGCTCATCGACGTCTACGAGCAGGCCGGCCGCGTGAAGCTGCTCGGCGCCGCCGACCGGCGCTACGTCGGCCGCCGCGTGCGGATCCGCTTCCGCGCCACCGGCCGCACGGTCGCCCGGCCGAAGGTCCGCCGCGACGGCACGTTCCGCGCCACCGCGCCGCTGCCCGAGGCGCGGCTGCGACCCACGAACCGCGCGCGCTACGAGGCGACGATCGGCAAGCAGCGGTCGATGCGGCTCAAGCTCCAGCGGCGGATGCTGGTCACCGAGATGGTGGCCCGCCACGGCAGGGTGACGATCGCCGGCCGCGTGGTGCGGCCGCTGGCGACGCCGATCCAGACCGTCGTCGTGCGCCGCCGCGTCACCTGCCGCGACTGGAAGGTCGTCAAGCGCTTCAAGCCGCGCCCGGACGGCGGCTTCCGCGTGCGCCTGCGCGCGCCGAAGGACGGCGAGGCCGCCGTCTACCGGATGAGCACGCGCGTGAAGCTCTACGACTGGCTCGCCAAGACGTACCCGACCTTCACGCTGCCGCGCTACGTCGACCTCGGCTAAAGGGGACTGTCCCTCAAGGGGGGACAGTCCCCTTTAAGTGCGGTCAGCCCCACTGGCCGCGCGGGTGACAACCGTGTTGGCTGTGCGTGCCCCGAAGGACCACACTGACGCCATGGCCGCGACCGCCGCAGCGACACCCCCTGCTCCGGGTTCGGCCCTGCGCTGGCACCAGATCGGCGGCGACGCGCTGTACCTGCTCACCGGCGCCCTGCTCTCGAGCGTCGCGTTCACGGTCTGGATCTGCGGCGTCACGCTGTCACTCACGCTCGGCCTGCTGATCATCGGCTTCCCGATCGTCCTGCTGACGTTCGCCACGTTCCGGCTGCTCGCCGACCTCGAGCGCAAGCGCGCGGCGTTCGTGTTCGGCGAACCGCTGATGGCTGACTACAAGCCCGCGCCCGCCGGCCACCGCATCGGCCCGCGGCTGCGCGTCGCCACGCTCGACCCGCAGACCTGGAAGGACACCGCGTACCTGCTGATCTTCAGCGTCGTCGGCTTCGCGTGGGGCGTGATCTGGGGCTGCCTGTGGGGCGTTGCCCTCGGCAGCATCCTCCTGCCGACGTGGTGGTGGGCGATGCCCGCCGACGCGCAGTACCTGGGCATCACGGTCGACGCCTGGCAGGAGTACGTCCTGGTCGTGGCGATCGGCGTCGCGCTCGTGCCGATCTCCGTCTACGTCCAGCGCGGCCTGGCGCTCTCGCAGGCCCACCTCGCGCGCTGGCTGCTCGCCCCGTCGCTCGCCGCCCGGGTGGAGCGGTTGACCGAGACGCGCGCCGGGGCGGTCGACGTAGCCGCCGCCGAGCTGCGCCGGATCGAGCGCGACCTGCACGACGGCGCCCAGGCGCGCCTGGTCGCGCTGGCGATGGACCTCGGCATGGCCGAGGAGCGCTTCGACCGCGACCCCGACGGCGCGCGCGAGCTCGTCGGCGAGGCGCGCGAGGAGGCCAGGCGGGCGCTCGCCGAGCTGCGCGACCTCGCCCGCGGCATCCGCCCGAGCCTGCTGTCCGAGCGCGGCCTCGGCCCCGCCGTCGCGGCGCTCGCCGGGCGCAGCCCGGTGCCCGCGCGGGCCCGCGTCGACATCGACCGGCGGCCGCCCGCGGCCGCCGAGACGGCGGCGTGGTTCGTGGTGTCCGAGGCGCTGGCCAACACCGCCAAGCACAGCGGCGCCACCCGCGCGACCGTCTGGCTGACGATGCGCAACGGCGACCTGTACGTGGAGGTCGTCGACGACGGCCGCGGCGGCGCCAACCCGAACGGCGCCGGGCTGCACGGCCTCGCGCAGCGCGTCGCCGCGCTCGACGGCTCCCTGGAGATCGACAGCCCGGCCGGCGGGCCGACGGTGGTGCGAGCGGTCATCCCGTGCGCGTAGTCATCGCCGAAGATCTCGCCCTGCTGCGCGACGGCCTCGAGCGGCTGCTGCGCGACAGCGGCTTCGACGTCGTGGCCGCGGTCGCCGACGGCGACGCGCTGCTCGAGGCGGTCGCCGAGCACCGGCCGGACGTGGCGATCGTCGACGTCCGGCTACCGCCCGCGTTCCGCGACGAGGGCGTCCGCGCGGCGCTCGAGCTGCGCCGCCGCCGCCCGGGCTTCCCGGTGCTGATCCTCTCCCAGTACGTCGAGCAGACCTACGCCGCCGAGCTGCTCGCCGACGGCACCGGCGGCGTCGGCTACCTGCTCAAGGACCGCGTGTCCGACGTGCGCGACTTCATCGACGCGGTGCGGCGCGTCGCGAGCGGCGGCATGGCGCTCGACCCCGAGGCGGTGTCCCAGCTCGTCGCGGGCCACGAGGACGGCGGCCCGCTGTCGCAGCTCTCGACGCGCGAGCGCGCGGTGCTCGCGCTGATGGCCGAGGGCCGCACCAACCACGGCATCGCCGAGGAGCTGCAGATCACGCCGAGCGGCGTCGAGAAGCACGTCGCGAGCATCTTCGCCAAGCTCGGGCTGCCGCCGGCCGAAAGCGCGCACCGCCGCGTGCTCGCGGTCGTCACCTGGCTCCACGGCTAAGCCGTGATGATCAGCGGGCGCCCGTCGGTGACGACGATCGTGTGCTCGGCGTGGGCGGCGAGCGCGCCGTCGGCCGTGCGGTAGGTCCAGCCGTCGGTGCCCTCGCGGATCTCCGGCCCGCCCGGGTCGTCACCCCCGGCTGCACGCGGCGGCGCAGCTCGCGCAGCACGACCGCGACCACGTGGCCCGCGCGCCGCAGGCCGTCCAGCTCGTCCTCGGTCTCGATCGACATCGCGGACGTATTGTCCACGCTCGCGGGTGTGTACCGTGCGTCGCCGATGATGCGTCGCACCAAGATCGTGGCCACGATCGGCCCTGCCTCGCGCGACCCAGAGGTGCTCGTCCGCATGGTCGAAGCCGGCATGGACGTCGCGCGCCTGAACTTCTCGCACGGCACCGCCGACGAGCACGCCGAGACGGCGCGGCTCGTCCGCGAGGCGGCCGGCCGCGCCGGCCGCCAGGTCGCGATCCTGCAGGACCTGCCGGGGCCGAAGCTGCGCATCGGCCCGCTCGTCGACGGCATCGCAGAGCTCAAGCCCGGCGACAGCCTCACGTTCGTGTGCGGCGCCAACGGCTTCGAGGGCGACGCGAAGCGGATGGCGATCACCTGGGCCGGCCTGGCGGACACCGTCGAGGCCGGGGAGATCGTCTATCTCGCCGACGGCGCCGTCCGCCTGCGGGTGACCGGGACGCGAGCTGGCGACGGCGAGATCGACGCAGAGGTCGAGGTCGGCGGCGCGGTCGCCTCGCGCCAAGGCCTGAACATCCCCGGCGAGACGGCGGCGCTGCCGTCGGTCCCCGAGGAAGACCTCGAGCACGTGCGCACCGGCGAGAAGATCGGCGTCGACCTCGTCGCGCTGTCGTTCGTCCGCCGCGCCGAGGACATCACGTTCCTGCGCAAGCACACGCGACTCCCGCTGATCGCCAAGATCGAGAAGCCGCAGGCCGTGCAGCGGGCGGAGGAGATCGTGCGCGCCGCCGACTGCGTCATGATCGCGCGCGGCGACCTCGGGATCGAGATGCAGATCTGGGAGGTCCCGATCGTCCAGAAGCAGGTGATCGCACTCGCCGGCGCGCTCGCCCGCCCGTCGATCACGGCGACTCAGATGCTCGACTCGATGGTCCGCTCGCCGCGGCCGACCCGCGCCGAGGTCACCGACGTGGCCAACGCGATCCTCGACGGGACCGACGCGGTGATGCTCTCCCAGGAGAGCGCGGTCGGGCAGTACCCGGTCGAGTCGGTCGCGATGCTGGCCTCGATCGCCGAGCGCACCGAGCTGACCCTGCCCTACGGCGAGTGGAACGAGCGGCGCGTGCGGCGCGATCGCCGCGATCCCGCCTACACGCTCGCCTACACCGCGACGCGCGCCGCACACGAGCTCGGCCTCGCGGCGCTCGTGTGCCCGACGCTCAGCGGCCGCTCGGCGCGGCTGATCTCCGCGCACCGACCGACGGTGCCGATCTACGCGCTCTCCCCCGGCCGCGAGACCGTCCGCCGCTGCGGCCTGATGTGGGGCGTGCAGGCCGCCTCGATGCGGCGCTTCGAGGTGACCGAGGAGCTGATCGCCGCGGCCGTCGCCCGCGTCGTCGAGCTCGGCTGGGTCAAGACGGGCGAGCGCGTGGGCGTGACCGCCGGCCTCCCCTCGGGCAAGCCCGGAACTACCTCGTTGTTGCAGATTCAGGAGGCGTAGAAGGCAGCCTCAGCCCGGCCGAGCTCGGTCACGGGCTCGTCGCCGTACATCCACTCGCGGGCGATGCGGTGCCAGTTCGCACATGCCTCGAGCTGGGAGAGCACCGCGAGCGTCAGCAGCTCGACGCGGCGACCGAACAGGTGGTCGGCCGGCAGCGTCTCGTGCCGCATTTGCCCGAAGTGCGACGAGCGCGGGTCGGACATCTCGATCATCACCTCGGTGGCGATCTCCGGCCGCAGCTGGACCTCCTCGTCGAGCACGTACCACCACGTCGCGTCGAGGAATTGGGCGAGCAGCTTGTCGGGCCGGAAGCGGTCGGGCTCGCGCAGGAATCCGGTCTTGCTGAAGATCTCGTGCAGCCGCTCGCCGTCGCCCTCGTGGCCGGCGCGCTGGCAGGCGAGCTCGATCTCGATCAGCTCGGCCGGCATCACCTTGAACAGCCCGAAGTCCAGGAACGCGACGCTGCCGTCGGGGCGCAGCAGGAAGTTGCCGGGGTGCGGGTCGCCGGAGAACTGGCGGTGGCGGTACATGCAGCCGAAGAAGAAGCGGAAGACGATCTCGCCGACGCGGTTCCGCGTGTCCTGGTCGAGCTGCTTGATCGCGTCGAACCCGAGCCCGGTGACGTACTCGCTGACCAGCACCTTCTCGCGCGAGAGCGAGGAAACGACCTCCGGGACCATGATGAACGGGTGGCCGCGGAAGATCCGGGCGAGCGTGCGCTGGTTCTGGGCCTCCAGCTCGTAGTCGAGCTCGTCACCGATCCGCGCGCGGATCTCCTCGGCTGTGCTCTTGACGTCGAGCCCCGGCGCGATCCGCTTCATCAGCCGCAGGATCATCCCGAGGTTCTGCATGTCGGCCCGGACCGCCTGGGCGACGCCCGGGTACTGGACCTTGACCGCCACGTCGCGGCCGTCGTGCAGCCGCGCGCGGTAGACCTGGCCGATCGACGCCGCGGCCACCGGCTCGGTTTCGAACGCCTCGAACGCGTCCTCGATCGAGCTGTCGAGCTCGGACTCCATGACCTTGCGCATGTCCGCGAAACGGACCTTCGGCGCGGCGTCGCGCAGCGCGCCGAGCTTGCGCTGGAAGTCCTCGCGGTGCTCCTCCGGGACGAGCCCGACGTCGAGGAAGCTCATCACCTGCCCGAGCTTCATCGCGGCGCCCTTCATCGTCCCGAGCGCGGCGACGATCTGCTCCGCCGCCTCGAGGTTGCGGCGCTCCAGCGCGGCCTGCTTGCC
>DATDKF010000491.1:0-15828 GCA_036520135.1 Solirubrobacteraceae bacterium | reverse complement strand
CGGCCGGGATGGACGTCGATCCGGCTGCCGGCGAACGCGGCACCGGCGAAGACGAGCCCCAGCACGACGCCGAACCCGGCGAGCCTGGCCAGCGGGTTCACGCCGTCACCGCTCCGCGCCCGCGGGCCTGCCGTGGTGGTGGATGTACTCGGCCGGGCGCAGGAGCATCACGCCCGCCATCGCCAGCAGCATCGCGACGTGCTCGACGGCCATCAGCGCGCCCGTGTCGGTGAGCAGCTCGGTCCACAGCAGCCCGATGACGGCGAACGTCGGCACGAACATCGCCGCCGACATCTCGGCGTTGGCGCGCCAACGGTGGCCGCGGTAGAGCATCCAGCCGACCATCGGCAGCGTCATCGCCGTCGCCATGCCCATGAACATCAGCGCGGGGACGTCTTCGGTGAGCGCGTGCCAGCTCGTGCCCATCGCGGCCATGGCGGTGCCGAGGACGCCCATGCCGAGGAACATCGCGGCGACCATCTCGACGTAGTGGCGGAGGAACCGCTTCGCCGAGGAGCTCATGACGCCACGACGAGGTAGGCGATCTGCGGATCGGTCAGCGTCGACATGGGGCCATCCTGATCTATACGGGCCGGGGGTATCGGATGGCGAAGCGTACCATACCCCTGGGGGGTAGCCCGGAAACCTTTAGGCGGCCACCTGCGAACTTCAGCGAGCTCGGTCGACCGCTCGAAGCGGCCGTGCTCCGGCCGGCCGACAGCCCGTAGCGTGCCGGGTCAGCTGCCGAACCGGCGCTCGGCCAGCTCCGCCTCGGCCGGCAGCACGAGGTCGTCGGCGGCCCGTGCGAGCGCGACCTGATGGGCGCCCGGCGCGATGTGCCACGCGCGGGCGTCGATGTCGTAGCGGGCGACGAGCCGCGGCTCCGCCACGATCGTCACGCGGCGCGACTCGCCGGGTCCCAGCGCCACGCGCTCGAAGCCCAGCAGGCGCATGCGCGGATCGGTCAGGTAGAGCTGCGGCACGTCGGCGCCGTCGCGGTCCCCGGCGTTGGTCACCGTGAACGTCGCCGTGATCGTCTCGCCGCCGGTCACCTCGAGCTCGTCGTACTCGAACCGCGTGTAGCTCAGGCCGTGGCCGAACGCGTACAGCGGCGCGTGGCCGCGCTGGGCGAACCAGCGGTAGCCGACCTCGGCGCCCTCGTCGTAGTGGATCGTGGTCGCCGTCCCCCACGGCGTGCCGAGGCCGGCCAGCTCGGGCCGCGGCGTCTGCGCGAGGTCCGCCGGGAACGTCACCGGGAGCCGGCCGGACGGGTTGACCGCGCCGGTGAGGATCTCGGCGATCGCCTGGCCGCCCACCTGGCCCGGGTACCACGCCTGGACGATCGCGCGCACCTTCTCGCGCCACGGCATCGCGACCGGGTTGCCGGTCTCCAGCACGACGACGGTGTTCGGGTTCGCGGACGCCACGGCGTCGATGACCGCGTCCTGGCCCCAGGGCAGCGACAGGTCGGGGTTGTCGAAGCCCTCGCCCTCGACGCGGATCGCGAACACGATCGCGACGTCGGCGCCGCGCGCCGCCAGTGCCGCCGCAGCCGGTGTCATCCCGGGCTCGAACTCGATCTGCGCGCCCGGCAGCAGCTCCGCGAGCGCCGCGAGCGGCGGCGACGGATGCAGATAGAAGTTGCGCATCGCACCCATGAAGCCGGGGCCGCCGATCGCGACCTCGGCGGCGTAACCGCCCGGTGGGGTGACCGCGCTCGACCCGGTGCCGCACGGCACGCCGATCTGCGCGTACCCGCCCACCAGCGCGATGCTGGTGGCTTCGGCCAGCGGGAGCACGCCGTCGTTCGCGAGCAGCACGGTGCCCTCGCGCGCGGTCTGGAGCGCGATCGCGGCGTGCTGCTTCATGTCGACCGCGGGTTCGGACTCCCAGGCGTCGACGCCGATCGCGTACATCGCGGCGAGGATCCGCCGCACCATGTCCGACAGGCGCTCGCTGGGCAGCCGGCCCTGTGCGTGCGCGTCCCGGAGCTGATCCGTGAACGGCACGTCGCCCCACATCGTCACGTCGATCTGGGCGCCGGACTCCTGGTCGAGACCGGCCAGCGCGAACTCCCAGGTCGGCGTGGCGCCCCAGTCGGACATGACCCAGCCCGGGTAGCCCCACGCGCCCTTGAGCACCCCCTCCAGGAGCGTGCGGTTGCCGCCCGCGTACTCGCCGTTGACCTTGTTGTAGCCGGTCATCACGGAGCCGGGCAGCGAGCGCTCGATCGCGATCTCGAACGCGAGCAGGTCGGACTCGCGGTGCGCCGCCGGGTCGATGATCGCGTCCAGCCAGTGCCGGTTGGTCTCGTTGCAGTTGAGCGAGAAGTGCTTGATCGTCGAGATCACGCGTTCCTCCTGGATCCCGGCGATCGACTCGGCGGCCAGCACGGCGGTCAGCAGCGGGTCCTCGGACAGGTACTCGAAGTTGCGGCCATTGCGCGGGTCGCGCGCGAGGTTGGCACCGCCGGCGAGCTGCACGTTGAAGCCGCGGCTGCGCGCCTCGCGACCGATCATCCGGCCCGCCGCGCGCGCGAGCGCGGGATTGAACGACGCGCCGAGCGCGATGCCCGCGGGCAGCGCCGTCGCGGTGTCCCCGGGCCGGTAGCCCTGGTTGGTCACGCCCAGGCTGGCGTCGCTCATCAGCAGCGCCGGCACGCCGAGGCGCGCCACTCCGGGCACGTAGCCGGCGCTCATCGGCACGCCCTCCGGGATCCGCTCGTCACGGTCGGTGAGGACGAGGTTCGCGCCCATGACGCTGACGAGCAGCGCGAACCGCTCGTCGTCGGTCATCCGCGCCTCGGTGTCACGCGCCCGCGCGTGCGCGGCCGACCATGTGTCACGCGCCGTGACAGCGCCCATCAGGCACCCAGTATCGCCGGTCGGCCGACGCGGCGCTCAGCCCGGCGCGAGCGCGCCGATTCGAGAGGCGATGGGAGAGCGAGACCGACAGGACGGGCCGGACGATGACGCCGACTCCCCTCGCGGAGACGCTGGAGCTGCCGGTCAGGACGATCCTCTCGCAGATCGAGGAGACGATCCTCGCCCGCGCCGAGTTCGACGCCGCGGCCGACGTCCGCACCTTTAGGGTGCTGGCGACCGACTACACCGCGCTGGTCTTCATCCGGTCGCTGGTCAGCTCGCTCGAGCGCGTCGCGCCCGGGATCCGCCTGCGGCTCGAGCCGGGCGGCCTCGAGGATCCGGGCGGCCGGCTCCAGCGCGGCGAGATCGACCTCGCGATCGTGCCCACCCGGTTCAGCGAGCCGACGAACCTGCCGTCACAGCCGCTGTTCACCGATCGGTTCGTGGCCGTCGCCTGGCGGGGCAACGCCGAGGTCAGCGATCCGCTGACCTGGGACGAGTTCCACAAGCTGCCGTACCTCAGCTACCGCCTCGGGTCCGTCCCGTCCATGGTGGACGCGCTGCTCGAGGAGCTCGGGCACGGACGGCAGCTCGACGCGGTCGTCGAAGGCTTCGTCGTCGGGGCCCTGTTGATCCGGGGGACGCGGCAGATCACGTTCCTCCAAGAGCGACTGGCACAGACCCTCCGGGAGGTGGGCGAGCTGCGGTTGCTCGTCCCGCCACTCGACATCCCACCGCTGGTGGAGACGATGGTCTGGCATCCGCGCGCCGACCACGACCCGGCCCACCGATGGCTGCGCGACCACGTGGCGGCGGTTGCATCGCAGCTTTGACCGAACTATTCGGCGCGTAGGAACGCGAGCACGGCGAGCACTCGTCGGTGGTCCTCGGTGGCGGGCGGGAGGTCGAGCTTGGAGAAGATCGCCGTCACGTGCTTCTCCACCGCGCGCTCGCTGACCACGAGCGCGCTCGCCATCGCGGAGTTGGAGCGCCCTTCGGCCATCAGGCCCAGCACCTCACGCTCGCGCGGCGTCAGCGCGTCCAGCGGGTTCTCGCGCCGCCGGCGGCCGAGCAAGAGGGCCACGACCTCGGGATCGAGCGCCGAGCCGCCGTCGGCCACACGCTGCACGGCGCCCGTGAAGCTCTCGACGTCGGCGACGCGGTCCTTGAGCAGGTAGCCGGTGCTCTCGGTGGACTCGGTCAGCAGCTCGAGTGCGTCGGCCTGGTCGACGTACTGGGAGAGCACGAGCACCGCGGTGTGAGGATGCTCGAGCCGGATCCGGTGGGCGGCGCGCAGGCCCTCGTCGGTATGGGTCGGCGGCATGCGGACGTCGGTCACGGCCACGTCCGGCTTGTGCGCGCCGACCTTGCGCAGCAGATCCTCGGCGTCACCCGCCTGGCCGACGACCTCGAAGCCAGACTCCTCCAGCAACCGCACGATCCCCTCACGCAGCAGCACCGAGTCCTCGGCGATGACCACGCGCAAGCGGCCCTCCGGCTCACGCCGCCGGGGCGTGCGCTCGCGCCCCGCGGCAGGCGTCGTCATATCGCCTCGGCGTGCATGTGTCGACCCTACGGGAACCGGCGCACGATCGCATCGGCGACCTAGCCGGTGCGTGGGTGCGCCGTTACGATCGGTCACGTGCTTTTCGGCCGAAAGGCAGAGTGTGCCGCGGTCGAGGGCCTGATCGCCGCCGCCGGGTCCTCGCGCAGCGGCGCGCTGGTGGTCCGCGGCGAGCCGGGCGTCGGGAAGTCGGCGCTGCTCGAGCACGCGATCGAGCAGGCCGCGGACATGCGGGTGTTGCGCTGGGGCGGGATCGAGGCCGAGTGCGAGCTGGCCTTCGCGGCGCTGCACCGGCTCGTCCGGCCGATCCTCGACTGTCGTGCGCAGCTCGCCGAGCCGCAGGCGGCCGCGCTTGCCGGTGCGCTCGGTTTGTCGCGGGCCTCGGTCGTGGACCGCTTCCTGATCGGAGTGGCGGTTCTGAGCCTGCTCGCGGAGGCCGCGGAGGACGCCCCGCTCGTGTGCGTGATCGACGATGCGCAGTGGCTCGACCGCCCGTCCACCGACGCGCTGACGTTCGCGGCCCGGCGGCTCGACGCGGAGGGCGTCGTCCTGGTGTTCGCGGCCCGTGACGGTGAGCTGCGGCGCTTCGAGGCGCAGGGCCTGCCGGAGCTGACGCTCGAGGGGCTCGGCGCCGAGGCGGCCGGGTCGCTGCTGGCCGAGCGGGTGCCGTCGAAGCTCGCGGCCGGTGTGCGCGACCGGGTGGTCGAGAGCGCCGGTGGGAATCCACTCGCGCTCATCGAGCTCGCAGGCCTCCTGAGCGCGGGCCAGCTCGCCGGGCGCGCGCCGCTGCCGGATCCGCTGCCGCACAGTGCGCAGATCGAGCAGATCTACCTCGACCGCGCACGCCAGCTGCCGGCGCCGGCGCAGCTGCTGCTCCTGCTCGTCGCCGCCGACGACACCGGCAGCCTGGCCACCGTGCTGGACGCCGCCTCCGCCTTGCGCGTCGAGCCCGAAGCCCTCGACGCCGCCGAGGCGGCGGGCCTGGTCCGCGCCTCGCACGCGAGGGTCGAGTTCCGCCATCCGCTCGTGCGCTCGACGGTCTACGCCGACGCCACCTTCGCGCAGCGGCAGACCGTCCACCGGGCGCTGGCGGACGTGTTCGCGGGCGAGCAGGATGCGGATCGCCGGGCGTGGCATCTGGCCGCGGCCTCGCCGGGACACGACGACGACGTAGCCCACGAGCTCGAGCAGACGGCACGCCGGGCGCGGCGCAGGAGCGGCTTCGCCGCCGCAGCGCGGGCGCTCGAGCGCGCGGCCGAGTTGTCGAGCGACGACGAGGCCCGCGGGCGCAGGCTGGTGGCGGCCGCACAGGACGCCTGGCTCGCCGGAGGTCCCGATCAGGCGCTCGAGATGCTCGACCGCGCGCGCGGCCTCGTGTCCGACCTTCTCGTCCGTGCCGATCTGATGCATCTCCGCGGCACGGTCGAACTGCGCTGCGGCGTCCCGGCGGAGGCGGCGACGATCCTCGCCGCCGGCGCGGCCGAGGTGGCCCCCATCGCTCCGACCAAGGCGATCGAGATGCTCGCCGAGGCAGCTCAGGCCGCCTCCTACGCCGGCGACGCGGCGCAGATCGTCGAGTTCGGGCGGCGCGCGGCGGCGCTGCCGGCGGACGACGATCCCGACCGACGCTTCACCGTCATGGTCATCGTCGGCGTTGGCAACCTGCTCGCCGGCAACCCAGCGCGCGGGGCGCCCCAGCTCCGGGAAGCGCTCGGCCTTGCGGCAGGCTTTCAGGATCCCCGGCGCCTCGTGCACGCGGGTGCGTGCGCGGGCTACATCGGGGAAGAGGTGATCGAGCACGAGCTCTACGGTCGGGCGGTCGCCCGAGCGCGCGAGTTCGGCGCCGTGGCCACGCTGCCGTACGTGCTCGAGTACCTCGCTCGCTCGGAGGCGGTGGACGGCCGGTACGCCGCCGCCGCTGCGCACGCCACCGAAGGTCTTGGCCTCGCGCGCGAGACGGGCCAGCAGAACTCCGTCTGCCACCTGCTCGCCTCCTTGGCGCTGATCGCCGCACTCCAGGGCCGCGCCGACGAGTGCCGAGCCCATGCCACGCAGGCGCTCGAGCTGGCGACGGCACGAGGGCTCGGCTACCAGTCCGCGCTCGCGGAGTGGGCGCTGGCCCGCCTCGACCTCGGCCTGGGGCAGCCCGCGGAGGCGCTGGCGCGGCTCGCCGGGCTGGCGGCGGCGGGTCCCGGCACGGGGCATCCCTTTGTGAAGCTGGTCTCCGCTCCCGAGCTGGTCGAAGCGGCCGTGCGGACAGGCGACGCGGCGACCGCACAGGCCGCGCTCGGCGAGTTCGAGCGCTTCGCCCGTGAGACGGCGACACCGTGGGCGCTCGCGCTCCTGGCGCGCTGCTGCGGGCTGCTCGCCGCCGGTGACGCTGCCGAGCGCCACTTCCTCGAAGCCCTCCGTCTGCACGGTGAGGGCGCGCGCCCGTTCGACCGTGCACGGACGGAACTCGTGTTCGGCGAGTACCTCCGTCGCGACGGCCGCCGCACGCAGGCGCGTGCGCATCTGCGCTCCGCGCTCGACGGGTTCGAGCGCCTGGGCGCCGGTGCCTGGGCCGAACGCGCGCGCGACGAGCTGCGGGCGAGCGGCGAGACCGCCCGCAAGCGCAGTCCGAGCGCGCTCGACCAGCTCACGCCGCAGGAGCTTCAGATCACCCGCCTCGTCGCCGAGGGCGCCACCAACAAGGAGGTGGCCACGCGGCTGTTCCTCAGCCCCCGGACGATCGACTACCACCTGCGCAAGATCTTCATCAAGCTCGGCATCAGCTCACGCGCCGAGCTCATCCGCAGCAGTGTCGAGGGCAACGGCCACCTCCGCCTCGCGGCCCGCGCCTGACCCTAAGACTGGCGACTTCGCAGACGCGAGTCCATTCCGCGGAGTGGGACGGTCATCCCAGCTCCCGATGTAGGAGGACCGGACCGTGGATGTCCCCGCACTCCCCAACCCAGTGCTGAAAGCAGAGGTCAACGGCGGTCCTCTGGTCGCTGTCGTCAAGGGCACCGACGTCGTGCGCCGCTACGGCGAAGGCGACACCGCAGTCGACGCCCTGCGCGGCGTGTCCGTCGACATCGCCGAGGGCCGGCTCACCGCCGTCATGGGGCCGTCGGGCTCGGGCAAGTCCACGCTCATGCACATCCTCGCCGGGCTGGACAAGCCGACCTCGGGCCAGGTGTCCGTCGCCGGTGTCGAGGTGACGACGTTGGACGACACGGAGCTCACCAAGCTGCGGCGCGACCACATCGGGTTCATCTTCCAGTTCTTCAACCTCCTCCCGATGCTCACGGCGGCCGAGAACATCGCGCTGCCGCTCAGGCTGGCGGGCACCACCCCGGACAAGGGGTGGCTCGCCGAGCTGATCGAGAAAGTCGGGCTCGGCGACCGGCTCACGCACCGCCCGTCCGAGCTCTCGGGCGGCCAGCAGCAGCGCGTGGCCGTTGCGCGGGCGCTCGTCTCGCGCCCCAGCGTCATGTTCGCCGACGAGCCGACGGGCAACCTGGATTCGACCACCGGCGGCGAGATCCTCGCGCTCCTGCGGGACTCCGTCGACGAGCTGGGCCAGACGACCGTGATGGTCACGCACGACGCCCACGCGGCGGCGATCGCCGACCGCGTGCTGTTCCTGGCCGACGGGCACATCGTCCGCGACCTCGGCCGCAGCAGCGCGCACACGATCCTCGAGTCGCTCGAGGAGGTGACCGAGCGATGATCGGCGTCGCGCTCAAAGGCCTGGCGGGCCGCAAGGTCCGCGCCCTGCTCACCGCGTTCGCCGTCGTGATCGGCGTCGCGATGGTCAGTGGCACGTTCGTCCTCACCGACACGATGCAGAAGGCCTTCGACGGCATCTTCACCGCGTCGTACGAGAAGACCGACGCCGTGATCGCCGGGAAGGAGATCGTCAAGGGCTCCACGAGCGGGGCCGCGACCGTTCCCGAAGCGATGCTCGCGAAGGTACGGGCGCTCCCAGAGGTCGGGGCCGCCGGCGGCACGATCGCGCCGATCGAGTCCAACAAGGCCGAGATCATCGGCCGCGACGGCAAGGCCATCGGCTCCGGGGGCGCACCCCAGTTCGGGCTCGGCAACGACGCGTCTCAGCCCGCGTTCAGCCCGCTGAAGCTCAAGACAGGGCAGTGGCCGGACGGGACGAAGCAGGTCGCCCTCGACGCCGGCACGGCCGCCGCCGAGAACTTCCGGGTCGGCGACTCGGTCGTCGTGTCCACGCTCGGGTCCAAGCGCCGCTACGAGGTGACCGGCATCGCCACCTTCGGCGACGTCGACTCGCTCGGCGGCGCCACGATGGCGATCTGGGACCTGCGGACCGCCCAGACGCTGCTGCACAAGGAGGGCCGCTTCGACGGCATCTCGATCGCCGCCAAGGAGGGCACCTCGTCGGACGAGCTCGTGCGCGCGGTCCAGCCGCTGGTCCCCGCCAGCCTGGAGGTCAAGGACTCCCAGAAGCAGGCCGCGGCGGACGCCAAGGAGGTCAATGGCTTCCTGAACATCATCCGCTACTTCCTGCTGGGCTTCGGCGCCATCGCCCTGTTCGTGGGCGCCTTCGTGATCTTCAACACGCTGTCGATCACGGTCGCCCAACGGACGCGTGAGTTCGCGACCTTGCGGACCCTCGGCGCCTCGCGCAAACAGGTCATGCGCTCGGTCGTCATCGAAGGCCTTGTGATCGGGCTGCTGGCGTCCGTGGTCGGACTCTTCGTCGGCGTCGGGATCGCGAAGGCGATGAACGCGCTCGTCGGCGGCGACCTGCCGGACGCCGGGATGGTGTTCAAGCCGCGCACGATCGTCATCTCGCTCGTGCTCGGGACCGTGATCACGCTGCTGGCGAGCATCATGCCCGCGCTACGGGCCACGCGGGTGCCGCCGATCGCTGCGGTCCGTGAGGGCTCGACGCTCCCGCCGTCGCGCTTCGCCGCGCACTCGCTCAAGACGGCGGTGGCCGTGATCGCAGCCTCTGTGGCCGCCATCTCCGTGGGCGTGTTCGCGAGCGGGCTGGGGACGATGGGGATCGTCCTGCTGCTCGGCATCGGGATCCTGGCGCTGTTCGTCGGCGTCGCCCTCGCGGCCCCGCACCTGGTGAAGCCGCTCACCCGCCTGGTGGGTCTCCCGGCGCGCCGGAGCGGCGGCATCGCCGGCGACCTCGCAAGCGCGAACTCGGTGCGCAATCCCAGCCGCACCGCCTCCACCGCCGCCGCGTTGATGATCGGGCTCACGCTCGTCACCGTCGTCGCGGTGCTGGGCGCCGGCCTGCGCAAGTCCGTCGAGTCGGCGGTCACCGACCAGGTCAATGCCGCCTACATCGTCGACGGCGTCGACGGCATGCCGTTCGAGGTCGCCGAGGGCGACGCGCTCGCGCGCGTGCCCGGCGTGAACACCGCGTCACACGTCCGTTCCGACAAGGCGCTCGTGGCCGGCAAGGAGCAGGACGTCAGCGGCGTCGACCCCGCGACGATCGCGCGGTTCTACACGTTCGAGTGGACCGACGGCTCCGAGGCCGCGGTCGCCCAGCTCGCCGCCGGCGGCGCGCTCGTGACGCAGACGTACGCCGACGACCAGGACGTCGCGGTCGGCGAGCGGTTGTCGATCCAGACGGCGTCCGGCGACAAGCTGGCGGTTGTCGTCCGGGGCATCTACGACCCACCCGAGATCGAGCAGATGCTCGGGCCGATCGCCATCGACCAGCAGGCGTTCGACAAGGTGTTCCCGCAGCCGAAGAACCTGTTCACCTTCCTCGATGCCGGGCCGGCCGCCAACCAGCCGCTCACCGCGGCGGCCGCCGACTTCAGCGACGTCACGGTGCACACCGGCGCCGCCTTCGCCAAGGACTACACCGAGGGCTTCGCCAGCTTCCTCAACATGCTCTACGTGCTGCTGGCGTTCTCGGTCGTCGTGAGCCTCTTCGGGATGGTCAACACGCTCGTGCTCACCGTGTTCGAGCGTACGCGCGAGCTGGGGATGCTGCGGACGGTCGGGATGACGCGCCGGCAGGCGCGCCGCATGATCCGCCACGAGAGCATCATCACGGCGCTGATCGGCACCGCGCTCGGGCTCCCGCTCGGGATCTTCCTCGCGGGCCTGGTGACACAGGCGCTGTCGCAGTACGACATCGGCATCTCGATCCCCGTCCAGGAGCTGGTCGGCTTCACCGTGATCGCGATCCTGGCCGGCATCGCCGCGGCGATCATCCCGGCGCGTCGGGCCTCGCGCCTGAACGTGCTCGACGCCCTGCACTACGAGTGACCGCGACGCGATGACCGCCGTCGCCGGCCGCTCGCCTCTCACCGCCTCGCCGCTCACGCGGCGGGGCGGGAGGCTGCGCCGGCGGGTCGGTCGCCTGGAGCGGCCGCTCCTGCTCGCCGGCCTTGCGCTCGTCACCGCCCATCTGCTCGACCTCGCGGTCTCCGGGCCTGACACCACGGTGCTCGCCGTGGCCGCGATCGTCGCCGTGCCTGTCGCGTGGGCGCTGGCGCAGCCGCACGTCACGCGCCCCACGCGGCTCGTCCTGGCGGTCGCGATCGGCCTGCTGACCTTCGGGTTCGGAGTCGTCTCGCACGGCCTGCACGTGGTCAACTCAGGCCCTGACTGGACCGACGTCACGGGCGTCGGCGCGATCATCGGCGGGCTGTTCCTCGTCGCGTCCGGGCTCTCCTCCGTCGCCGCGCCGGGACGACCTCCCCGCCGGCCCGGGATCGGCTGGCGAGCCGCGCACGTCGTCGGCTGGCTGGCGGCCGTGCCGATCGTCGCGATGCTGGCGGTGCTGCCCTTCGCGCTGGCGCTCCTGAACACGCACGCGCCGCGGTGGAAGATCCAGGAGTCCTCGCTCGGCATCCCGCACGAGGAGGTCCGCATCGCCACGGCCGACGGCCGGCGGCTCTCCGGCTGGTACGTCCCGTCCCGCAATCGCGCCGCCGTCGTGCTCAGCCACGGCTCGGGCGGCAGCCGGGAACGTGTCGCCGCCCACATCCGCATGCTCGCGCGGAACGGGTACGGCGTGCTCGCGCTCGACAACCCCGGTAACGGCGAGAGCGAAGGGCACTCGAACGGACTCGGCGACAACGCGCAGCCGGGAATGGACGCCGCGATCGCCTGGGTCTCGCGCCGGCCGGACGTGGACCCGCGACTGATCGCCGGCTTCGGCACCTCACTCGGCGCCGAGGTCCTGCTCGAGACCGCTGCGCGCGAGCCGCGGCTGCGAGCGGTCGTGGCTGACGGCTCCGCTCGCCCCGAGGACAGCCTCGAGGCCGCTGATGCGTCGGCCACGGAGCGCACCGTTGCGTGGCTCGGCCTGCACATCGGCCGCGGCATCTCGGGCATGCGTCCGGCGCCGTCGCTGTACGGGATCATGCCGCGGATCGCTCCGCGCCCGGTGCTGCTGGTCGCGGGCGGCGCCGTCGAGGAGGAAGTCCTCACGAACCGGCGCTACCGCGCCGCCGGCGGCGCGACGACCGAGCTGTGGACGGTCCCGGGTGCCGGGCACACCGCCGGGCTGCGGTCCCGCGCCGCGGAGTACGAGCGACGGACCATCGGGTTCCTCGACCGGGCTCTCGGCGTCGGACGCGAGGGAGGGGAGACGACGTGACAGCCACCACGGCCGGCGAGCGAGCGCCGGAGCACGCGCCGCGCCGGGCTCCGGCGACGCGATGGTCCGGCGAAGCGCTCGTCTTCAGCGGCGCCACGGCCGTCGCCCTCCTGCACGCGATGGACGACGCGTTCTTTCATCGCCAGCCGGGCGTCGGTCTCGGCCAGCACGCGCTCGCCGCGGCGCTCTCCCTGGTCCTCGGTCTCGGCGCCATCTACGCGTTCCCCTACGCGCGGCCCGGTGTGCGCTCGGCGATCGCGCTGCTCTTCGGGTCGCTCGCGATCGTCAACGGCCTGCTGCACGTCAAGCACATAGCGGACTCGGGAGCCGCCGCCAGCGACGTCACCGGCGTGCTCGCCGCCGCGGCGGGCGCCGTCCTCGTCGCGCTGGCCATCGCGATCCCGTGGCGGCATCGCGGCGAGGGACCGGCCGGCCCGCGCCGGCGGTGGGCGTACCGCGTCCTCGCCGTCCCGCTCGGGCTGCTCGCCTTCCTCTACACGATCGTCCCGATGGGCATCGCGCTGACCGAAACGCACAAGTACCGGGAGCCGGTCGGCGCCCCGCCCGGCGCCGACTACCGCGAGGTGAGCTTCGAGGCCACCGACGGCGTCGCCATTTCCGCGTGGTATCGGCCGACGCAGAACGGCGCGACGATCATCGTCGTGCACGGCGGCGGGGGCGATCGCACCGGCGCGGTCGCCCATGCCAAGCTGCTCGTCCGACACGGCTACGGCGTGATCCTGCACGACGCACGCGGCCGCGGGAGGAGCCAGGGCGTCCAGAACGCCTACGGCTGGGGCTGGCCGGAGGACGTCGCCGGGGCGATCGCGTTCCTCAAGACGCGCGACGAAGTCGACCCCGAGCGCATCGGCGCGCTCGGCCTCTCGACCGGCGCCGACGTGCTGATCCAGGTCGCGGGGCAGCGCACCGACCTCAAGGCGGTCGTCGCCGACGGGACCTACGCGGGCTCGTTCGAGGACGGACAGCGCATCATGGGCTTCAGCGCGATCACGCCGTTCATGGCGCTCGAGTTCGCGACCGTCGGCGTGACCTCGGGTACCACGCCCGGCCCGGCGATCGAGGACATGATGGAACGCATCAGCTCGCCGCTGCTGCTCGTCGCGGCGGGGCCGCCGGAGAAGGATGCCGGCGAGGTGTACGACCGTGCGGCCGGCGACCGGCCGGTCGACGTCTGGTACCTGCCCGACGTCGGCCACACGGCCGCGATCCGCCAGGCGGCCACCGAGTACGAGCGGCGCGTGACCGCGTTCTTCGACGCTGCGTTGGGCGGACGCTGAGGCGCACGCCCGCGACGGGAACGGCAGCCGGGCCGGCGTGCGGAATCGCACGCCGGCCCGATGGTCCGTCCGTCTAGAACCTCACGTGGGTGAGGAACTGGTACGCGTTCGCGGCGGACGCCGCGGGATCCGGGGCGAGGTCGTACTCGAAGTGGTAGTAGTCGACCTTGGTCGCGGCCCGGAACACGGACGGCCAGTCCGTGATGTCGGACGCCGTGCCGACGTCGGTGATCGACCCGTCGGCGGCGGTGCCCTTGACGTGGAGCTGCGAGATGCGGTCGCGGTACTTCCACAGCCAGTACACGAGATCGCCGAAGTGCTCGTGGCCGAGGCCCTCGTAGGCCCAGTGCAC
Source organism: Solirubrobacteraceae bacterium (assembly GCA_036520135.1). Lineage (GTDB taxonomy): Bacteria > Actinomycetota > Thermoleophilia > Solirubrobacterales > Solirubrobacteraceae > DASSUW01. The sequence goes on along the minus strand of DATDKF010000491.1, from coordinate 2,153 downwards.
GTCGATCTCGAACGCAGCGGCCGGTGTCGTGCCGGTAGACCTGCAGCGCCAGCGCGGTCAACACCAGACTCCAGGCGGCCACCACGAGCCAGCCCGTGGCGCCCCAGGCCGCGCCGCCGACCGCCGTTTGGCTCGCCCGCACGAGCCAGTACACGGCATGGCGGCGCCAAGTCGTGCAGGAGGCCGCGGTCGGAGATCGGGAACCAGGTGCCGCCCACGAACGCGAACAGCGCGGTGCCGCCGCCCACCACCGGGCCGACGGCGTCGGGGTTCAGCAGATGCCCGATGACGAGCCCGAGGGCAGCGAAGGGGATCAGCGCGACGAACATGAGGCCCGCGGCGATCAGGAAGTAGAGCGCGACCGGGAGGCCGTCTGCGAAGCGTCCAGAGCCGCCGGGGTCGGAGTACGGTCCCGGTGACCCGGACGTGGCCGGGTGGGCCCGTCCCTACCGAAGGAGGTGCCATGTCTGGTTACAAATGCTGACCATTGGTGTCGCACGGATGCTGCGGTGGTAGACCACGCCGGTACGCTGCTGGAATCAGCGGAATGAACGAGCACGATCGCGGGACGGACGTTCGCGACGCGGACGGGTCGCGCTGGCTGGGACGCCGGCGCGCCGGTCTGACCCTTCACGCGGCTCTGGCCGCGGGACTGATCCCGGCTGAGCTTTGGCTGGCGCCGCGTTCGAGCTGGGATGCTCCGGTCGCTCTGCTGGCGCTCGCGGTCATGGCGGTCGTCGTCGACCGCCATGACGTCCCGCTGCCGAGCGGAATCCGGTTCGACGGACTGATCGCCGTCAGCCTGATCACCGTCGCGCTCGCCGGGCCCATCCCGGCACTCGCAGTCGCCCTCACCCCGATGATCGTGAACGGAGTCAGCGGCCACGAACGGCTGCTCCGAGCGGGCAACCTCGCGAATCTCGCGGCGTATGGCTGGTACACGCTCGCCGGGAGCGTTCTGCTTCAACTCGCCGTGGATGACCCGGCGTCACCGTCCGCCGTCGGCTGGCTCGTCGTCGCGGGCGTTGTGATGCAGCTCGTGAACTGGGCCATCGGACCCGCGATCTACGGTCCGCTCTGGCTCGGACATCCGTTCCGCGTGTTCGTCGACCTGCTCGTCGACACCATCGGCGCCGGCATGGTGATGATCGCGCTGGCTGCTGGATGTGTACTGCTCGTTGGGCCGATCGGCGTGCTGGCTCTGATCGTCTTTGCCGCGATCGCCGTCCTGCCCGGCAGCTTCCTCACGTACGCGGCGCGCTCGCGTCCTGTCGCACGCCTCGACCACGCGGTCGCCACGAAGCAGTACGCGTTGGCATTGGCGATGCACCTCAAGCGTTCCCGCCGCGATCGCCGGCATCTTGCCCGCGTCATCGCCGCGTCGCAGAGCCAGTCCGCGACCGGCGACCCGATCGATTACATACGCGCAACCGCCGTGGCCCTGCGTCCTGTAACCATGGACGCCCAGCTGAGCACAGAGTGGTGGAACGGCAACGGGACGCCGATCGGGCTGCGCGGGGACGCGATCCCGATCGCCGCGCGCATTCTGGCCGTCGCGGAGACGTGGAGCTCGCTCACCGCCCGTGGCAGCGCGCAGCTCGGGCATCACGACGTCCTCGAACGGCTCAAGGCGGATGCGGGTAAGCGATTCGATCCGGCGATCGTCAGGGCCGCGGCCGCGGTGGTGGCGCAAGAACGTGTGACGTCATCCGCCCCAGCCCCCGCGCCGGACATGCACCGCCTTCGCGTTCCAGCGCCGCTGCGCCGCGCCATCGCCGGCCGGGAGGGCGCGTTGTGACGTCTACGCGTGCCGCAGCGATGTCAGCGAACGACGCCCTGCTGAGTGACGCCGCAAAGGTCACCGTCGACGGACCGACGATCCGCGCATGGGCAGAGTGATCGAGGTCGTCGCCGTCTTCCGCGCCGCCGACGAACGGACGCTCGCAAACCTCCGCGCGTTACTGCCCCGCGCCGACATCGAGTCGGACGGCTGGGAGGTCACGGTACGAGTCGTCCACGACGAGAGTCCCGCCATCGCTGCGGAGGGTGCTGACGCCACTCGCACACGTCTGCTGGAGCGCGGTCGCAGCGCCGGCTTCGGCCCTGCTCTAAGGTCGTCACTCGACGTCTGGGACGTCTGACGCGACCCGTCG
>DATDKF010000490.1:0-2193 GCA_036520135.1 Solirubrobacteraceae bacterium | reverse complement strand
GTCGCCTACAGCCTCGAAGCGCTCGCCGCGGGCATGAACCCCGCGCGCCAGCTGCACGGCGACACCGACGCCGCCGCGTGGAGCCTGCAGGCGATGCACGCGGTGCTGCGCGTCCCGTAGCGGCTCACCGCCGCCACCCCCAGGCGGCGATCTTCATCGGCCCGTGGAACCACAGCGCGGGGTCGTCGAGCTCGGCGCGGCCGCGGTCGATCACCTCGCCGGGGATGCCGCGGGCCACGATTCCGTCGCGCGCCTGCAGACCGGCGGCGCCGGTCAGCTCGAGCACGGCGTCCCACGCCTCCCGGTAGGCGCCCTTGTTGGTGGCCAGCGGGTAGATGTCGTCCTCCTCGACGAGCAGCACGCCGCCGGAGCGGAGCGCGTCGGCGAGCCGCCGCAGCACCGCGTCGCGCTCCGGCACGTGGATGAGCACCAGCCGGGTGTGGACGAAATCGAACTCGCCGCGCGGCAGCTCGTCATGCGCCAGGTCGTGCCGGCGCACCTCGAGCCCGGGCGCATCGATCTCCTCGACCAGCCGGACGTCGATGTCGACCGCCAGCACGTCGCCGGTCCGGTCGGCCAGCCAGCGCGCGAACGAGCCGCCGCCCGCGCCGGCGTCGAGGCACCGCGAACCGGGCCCGACGCCGAGCGCTGCGGCCCGCCGGAAGCTGCCCGGGTCATGACAGGCTTCCAGCAGCTCGAGGCGGCGGCGCGCGAGCTCCCAGGCGATCGGGAACGTGTAGCGCGCCGTCATCCCACGCGTCCGATGCTCCACACGCCGGTCGCGGCCGCCGCCTGCGCGAACTCGGCGAAGTCCCGCGGCTCGCGGCCGAGCGCGCGCTGCACGCCGTCGCCGATGCGGGCGTTGCGGCCGTCGAGGACGTCTGTGTACAGGTGCGCGAGCAGCCACGCGACGTCGTCCGGCACGCTCAGCTGCGCGGTCCACTCGTCGACCGTGATCCGCTCGTAGCGGATCCGCCGGCCGGTCGCCTCCGACAGCTCCTCGACCGCCTCCGCGAACGTCAGCAGCCGCGGCCCGGTCACCTCGTAGAGGCGTCCCGCATGCCTCTCGTCGGTGAGGGCCGCGACTGCCACGTCCGCGATGTCGCCGGCGTCGACGAACGGCTCGCCGACCGGTCGTACGGGGAGAGCGACCTCGCCGGCGAGCACCGAGTCGTACAGGTACCCCTCGCTGAAGTCCTGGTCGAACCAGGCGGCGCGCACGATCGTCCACGGCACGCTCGACTGCCGCACCGCCTGCTCGGCGGCGAGTGCGCCCGCCTCGCCGCGGCAGGAGAGGAGCACGAGCCGGCGCACCCCGGCCATCGCGGCCGCGCCGGCGAACGCGCGCACCGCGTTGGCCGCGCCGGGCGCCGCGAGGTGCGGCTGGAAGGCGAGGTACACGGCGTCGACCCCGCGCAGCGCAGGCATCCACGTCGCCTCGCGCCGCCAGTCGAACGGCGGCTCGGCGGTTCGGGAGCCGATCCGCACGGGCAGGCCGAGCGCCGCCAGCCGGTCGACCACCCGGCCCCCCGTCGTGCCGGTGCCCCCGAGAACCAACGTCCTGGTCATGGGCCGCAACGCTATGGGCGCCGGCCGCCGCGCCCAAGACCCCGAACCAGTGCAATTCCGCGTATCCCCAGTCCTGGGGATGGACGGCTGCGTCGGCGAGATGATCGCTGCCGCGGACCGGCTCGGGCACATGATGGCCGTCGCCTACCGGCCGCTCGACACCCCGGCGATGTACGTCGCGATCGTCGTCACGTCGGTCATCGGCTATGTCCTCGACCGCTCCTTCCTGTTCGCGCGCGGGAGGCTGCTCACATGGGCCTGACCGGCGCGGAGCGCACGCGGTGGTACGCGTCGTGCTGGTAGATCAGTCGCGCGCCGATCGCGACGGCCAGCCGCCGGGCCGTCACCTCCGCCGCGCGCGCGGTGTCGTGCGACGAGAGCGCGGGGCGGCCGTCCGGCACGTCGACGAGCCAACGTGCCGGGTGAGCGTCTACGCGCCAGAACCGGCGTAGGTGTCGGGAACCGCCGAGCTCGCGCGTCGTGTCGGCGGAAAGATCAACGATGACCGAGGAGGTCGCCACCATGCAGTACCTGCTGATGCTCTACTTCCGCCGCGGCGAGGGTCCCCAGGAGGGCACGCCGGAGTTCGACGTCGAGATGGAGCAGTGGGGGAAGTTCAACAAG
>DATDKF010000489.1:0-18116 GCA_036520135.1 Solirubrobacteraceae bacterium | reverse complement strand
GCCTCGACCACCCGCTTCGCGACTCCCGCCTCGATCGCCTCCCGGGCGACGTAGACGTCGAGACGATCGGCGAGCGACATCACGCGCACGAAGGCGCCGCGGTGCAGCTCGTACACGACCAGGCCTTCCTGCTCGAGCTGCCGGATCGCCTCGCGCACCGCGCTGCGCCCGGTGCCGAAGGCCTTCGTCAGCGAGACCTCGCGGAGCGCCTCGCCCTGGGCGATCCGCCCGTCGATGATCGCCTCGCGCAGTTCTTGGAGAACCTGCTGGGTGGTGGAGGCCCGGTCGATGGAACCGAGCTGCCAGGTGTTAGCGGCCGTATCCATTTCTTGGCATGACCGAGTTGCAGGTTGTCGACAATAAGACAATCAGGCACAATTGTCAACGAATCGTCAAACGCGAACGGACACGACGCGATAGGAGCTGTGCCGTGAACGCCGACGTCTTCATCACGTGTGCGGTCACCGGTGTGGGCAACACGACGGGCGCCAGCGAGCTGGTGCCGATCACCCCGCAGCAGATCGCCGACGCGGCGATCGAGGCGGCTGCGGCCGGGGCCGCCGTCGCTCACATCCATGTGCGCGATCCAGCCACCGGCAAGGGCGCGCGCGACGTGGCGCTGTACCGCGAGGTCGTGGAGCGCATCCGTTCGGCGGACGTGGACGTCGTGCTGAACCTGACCGCGGGCATGGGCGGTGACCTGGTGCTCGGTGGCGAGGACACGCCATTGCCCTTGGACCCGGACGCGACCGACATGGCGGGCGCCGCCGAGCGGCTGACACACGTCGAAGAGCTGATGCCCGAGATCTGCACGCTCGACTGCGGCAGCATGAACTTCGCGGCGGGCGGCGACTACGTGCTCGTCAACACGCCCGGAATCGTGCGGGCGATGGCGCGCAGGATCCAGGACCTCGGCGTGCGCCCCGAACTGGAGGTCTTCGACAGCGGCCACCTCGTCCTGGTCAAGGAGCTGATCCGCGACGGTCTGATCGACGATCCGGTCCTCATCCAGCTATGCATGGGCATCCCGTACGGCGCTCCGAACGACCCCACGACCCTCCTGACCATGGTCGGCGCGCTGCCCCCCGGCTGTGTGTTCTCGGCGTTCTCGATCGGCCGTATGCAGCTCCCGTACGTCGCCATGGCGGTCCTCGCCGGCGGCAACGTGCGGGTGGGACTGGAGGACAACATCTACCTGTCCCGCGGCGAGCCGGCGACCAACGGCCAGCTCGTCGAGCGGGCGGTGACGATACTCAAGGCCATGAATGCACGGGTTCTTGGCCCCGACGACGTGCGGAACAAGCTGGGGCTGCGTCGCCATGGCTGAGCCCGCCGGCTCACGACCACGTAGCGTCGCGGTTCTCGGCGGCGGCGTGATCGGCGGCGGCTGGGCGGCGCGGTTGCTGCTCAACGGCGTCGACGTTCGGCTGTTCGATCCCGATCCCGAGGCGGCACGCAAGGTCGGCGCGATGCTGGACAACGCTCGCCGCGCCCTCCCCAAGCTCACGCTGGCACCGCTTCCCGCCGAGGGAGGACTGACGCTCGCGGCGAGCCTCGAGGAGGCGGTCGAGGGGGTCGACTTCGTGCAGGAGAGCGCCCCCGAGCGCGAGGAGGTCAAGCGCGCCCTGCTGGCTGCGGCGTCCCGCGCGGCCCACCCGGACGTCGTAATCGCCTCGTCGACGTCGGGCCTTCTCCCCTCTCGACTACAGGCCGACATGGAGCATCCCGAGCGCCTTGCGGTCGGGCACCCGTTCAACCCCGTCTACCTGCTTCCGCTCGTCGAGGTGTGCGGCGGCGAGCGGACAGCGCCGGAGACCGTGGAGCGGGCCGCGGCCGTCTACGGCTCCGTCGGGATGTGGCCGCTCGTACTGCGGCACGAGATCCCCGGCTTCGTCGCGGATCGCCTGCTGGAGGCGCTCTGGCGCGAGGCGCTCTGGCTCGTCCACGACGACGTGGCCACCATCGAGGAGATCGACGATGCGATCCGCTACGGCCCCGGTCTGCGCTGGTCATTCATGGGCAGCTTCCTCACGTACCGGATGGCCGGCGGCGAGGCCGGCATGAGCCATTTCATGGCGCAGTTCGGACCGGCCCTGCAGCTTCCATGGACCAAGCTCACGGATGTGCCCGAGCTGACCGACGCGCTGGTCGACAAGATCGTGGCGCAGTCCGACGCGCAGGCGGACGGCCAATCCGTCCGCGAGCTCGAGCGGCTGCGCGACGACTGCCTCGTCGGGATCCTGCAGGGACTGCGGCCGCACCGCGTCGGTGCCGGTGCGGTGCTCGACGACTACGAGCGAGCGCTGTTCGATGCCGGCCATCGGAAGGTCCTCGCCGACGGCGGCAACCTGTCGCGGCCGCTCCGCCTCCACACGCTGCGCGTGCCGCCCGAGTGGGTCGACTACAACGATCACATGCACGAGAGCCGGTACCTGCAGGCATTCGGCGACTCGACCGATGCGCTGCTGCGCTTCATCGGCATCGACGCGGCCTACCTCGACGCGGGCGGCAGCTACTACACGGTCGAAACGCACCTGTCGCACCTGCGCGAAGCGTCCGCGGGGGAGGTCCTGCACGTCACGACCCAGGTGCTCGGCTTCGACGAAAAGCGCCTGCACGTCTTCCACGAGCTGTACCGCTCGGGCGAGGATGCCCCGTTGGCCACGGCCGAGCAGATGCTCCTGCACGTAGACAGCGCCGAAGCCCGCGCGCGCCCCGCGCGTCCCGACATTCTCGACCGGATCGCGAGGATCGCGGCCGCGCACACGGCGCTCCCGTGGCCTGAGCGCGCCGGACGCGCCATCCGGCAGCCGGTGACGCGAGGCCGATGAAGGCACGAGCGCAATCGCGTGGCGCCGAAGAGCTGGTCGCGCTCGCGGGCGAGTTCGCGCGCGACGAGCTCCGACCCGTCGCTCTGCAGTACGACGAGTCGGAGGAGTTCCCGGCCGAGCTCGTGCGCAGGGCGGCCGAGCTCGGCCTGACGTGCTACGACCTCCCCGCCGAGTACGGCGGCGGGGGCCTCTCGAGCCTGCGCGACTGCTGCCGGGTGATCGAGGAGATGGCGTGGGGCGACAGCCCAATCGCATGGGTGATCGGCCAGGGTGGGTTCTTCGCGCATCCCGTTCTCGAGCTTGGAACGGAGGAGCAGAAGAAGCGCTGGCTGCCGCCCGTCTGCGACCTCGACCCCCCGGTCTGCGCGGTCGCGATCACCGAGCCCGGCGCCGGCTCGGACGCGGCGGCGATCGCGACCGAGGCCAGACGCGTAGACGGCGGCTACGTGATCAGCGGCCACAAGAAGTTCATCGGCAACGCCCCGCTGGCGGACGTCTGCATCGTCTTCGCCACGGTCGCGCCGGGGTCGCGCTCGCGGGGCATCACGGCGTTCGTGGTCGAGCGTGACGACCCGGGCTTCGTGATCGGCGAGCGTCTCTACAAGATGGGCAGCCGCTGCTTCCCGGCCGGCGAGCTGCACTTCGAGGAGTGCGTGGTCGGAGAGGACCGCCGGCTCGGCGAGGAGGGCCAGGGCTTCCGTGGGTTGATGCGCGTCTTCGACCGGGCCCGGGTCCAGCTCGCGGCCAGCTCGATCGGCCTCGGCCGGGCCGCGCTCGAGAACGCCGTCGACCACGCGCGGGAGCGGGAGGCCTTCGGCGCCAAGATCCACGAGTTCCAGGCTGTCTCGTTCCGCCTCGTCGACGCGAAGCTGAGGCTCGACCAGGCGCGGCTCGTCACAGAGCGCGCGGCCGAACTCGCGGACGCGGGGCGGCCATTCTCGACCGAGGCGGCCATGGCCAAGCTCGCGGCCTCAGAGGCGGCTTGGTTCGCAACGTGGGCGGCCACGCAGACGCTCGCAGGCGCCGGCTACATCCGCACTTCGCTCGTCCAGAAGTGGCTCCGCGACGCGAAGCTCGACGAGATCTGGGACGGGACGAGCGACATCATGCGCCTGATCATCGCCCGCAGCATGTTCGGCTAGCCCTCGCCGCCGTCCGGGGCGGGACCCTCGAACGCGGCGCGCTCGACGGCCGTGAGCGGTCGCGAGCGCCCCGACTCGCGGTCGCGCGCCACGAGCACGGCCTTGGCCTCCGCCGCGAGCTGGCCGTCGGCGGTGCGCACCTCCTCGTGGGTGGTGAGGCTCGAGTTGCCGATGCGATCCAGGCGACAGCTGGCCACGGCCACGTCGTCCGTGAGGGCGAGCTCTCGGCGGTAATCGATCTCGACTCGCGCGAGCACCCAGTTCCAGATCTCGTCGGGATCACCGAGCCTGCCGCCGAGCCACTCGTCGCGCACCTCCTCAAGATATGTGAGGTAGATCGCGTTGTTGACGTGGCCGTAGACGTCCAGGTCGCTCCAGCGGATCTCGATCCGCTTCTCGTGCACCGGGCCGCCGACCGTCATTCGCGCCGTCGCCGCTCGAACGCCTCCGCCGCGGCCCGGGCGTCCGCGGTCTGAGCGAGCGTCGCGTAGGCCAGGCGCTCGATCAGGATCGCAGCGGCGCGCGAGGATTCGGGCACCGCCTCGATCGCCTGCTTCGCCACCGCGACGGCGTGCCGCGGGAGCTCCGCCAGCCGGCGGGCCAGGCCGAGAGCGCGGTCCAGCGCCTCCCCCGCGGGCACCACCTCGGAGACGAGGCCCCAGGCGAGCGCCTCGCGCGCGTCAATGCGCTCCCGCAGCAGGATCAGCTCCTTCGCCCGGGCAGGACCCAGCAGGCGGGTCAGCCGTTCGGTGCCGCCGGAGCTCGGGAGGATGCCGAGGCCTACTTCCGGGAAGCCGAACACTGCCGTCTCGTCCGCGATCCGGAAATCGGTCGCGAGCGCCAGCTCCAGGCCGCCACCGAGGCAGTAGCCGCCGATCGCGCTGAAGGTCGGTTGGGGGAGCGCCGCCAGCCGCTCGTAGACGCGGCCGGTCGTCTCGTAGTACTCAAGCACCGCCTCGGCAGTCCGCTCGCGCAGCTCGTCCACGTCCGCGCCTGCCGAGAATGCGCGACCGCTCCCGGTGAGCACGACGCAGGCCGCGCCGCGAACCTCGTCGTGCGCCAGCGCCTCGGCGAGCGCCCGCTCGAGGTTGGCCGACAGGGCGTTCAGCTTGGCCTCGCGGCGGAGCGTGAGCACGCGCACGCCTGCTTCGGTGCGAGCGTCGACCGACGGCGCCTTGGTCCCGCGGCTCACCGGAGCAGCGCCTCGATTTCGTTGGCCGCCTGGACCGGCCGCCGACACAGCCCGGGCGCGAGCGCAGCGCACACCCCGACCAGGCCCCCTTCGAGCTCGCCCACGCTGACGCGGTCGCCGTCGCGCCGTACCACCGCGAGCTCCTTCTCGAGCCTGCGCACATCCACGACCGTCGCCCCCGTGTCGCCCTCGAGCGCTTCAGCGATCGCCGTCAGCAGTGTCGCGGCGCGGTCGATCGACTGGATTCTCGTCGGGCCCCTTGGCGAGGCTGGCTCGGAAACGCGATCCATGGATTTGACGCTCGGAGGCGGGATCTTAAGCGACCCGTGGTCGCCCGCCACAGCCGCCCGATCAATGCCTGCGGCGTGAATGGGCGGCAGCGGCGACGGCTCCATGCGACGGGCCGTAGGCGATCGGGCCTGGCGGAGGTGGTTCTTACATCGAGGCGAGGCTGACGGCGCGGTCGACGGTGCCTCTCGCAAGCTCACGCAGAAACTCCCCGACCACCGGCCGTCTGCGCGCGGGGCACAGCCGTTCCTGGGCGACGATCAAACATTCACGGCGGCCCGGTCGGACCAGTCGGGCCGGACGCCGCGCCGAACTCGGCCATCACCTTCACCGATCTCGGCGACGGGTCGGGTCGTCTGGCTCGGCGCCGATCGGGCTGGTGGAGATCAGCGTGAGTTTCCGGCGGCGCTGGATGTCCGCAAGGTGCAGGTGACGGCGTGGGCGCTCGCCATCGCCTTTTCGAGGCGCGAAACCAACACGCCGGAAAGCAAGAGATCAAGTACCTAGGCGAATGGCGAGACCCGGACTCGAACCGGGGACACCACGATTTTCAGTCGTGGAGCAGAATCCGTCTAACAGCGGTGGAATGCCTGCAAATACGCCATTCAGCGCCGGAGAATGGCGGGGGGGTGGATCGCCGCAAATTGCGGTCTTTTCCCGCCGATTTGGGCACTGAGATGCGTTTCGGTGCCCAATCAGCACGCTCCATCCATTACGTGCCGTCGCACGGTGAGCGGAGCAACAACTCGCGACATGCGCCGACGCGAGGCCCCATCATGGAAGGCGGCGCTCGAACCGACCGCGTTGCAAGCGTCAAGCACGCTCAGAAGAACCGCCCTGCCGGGTTCTGGTCCCGGCGGCGCGGTTTCGAATCCCGTCGCTCACCCTCAGCGAATGCCCCGCTCCGGCGGAGTTTTTCGTTCCTCGGAGGCTGTCAACGTCGCCGAGCCAGGCCGTAACCAGGCCCCAAAGTCGGCGCAGGCGCACGACGAAAGCGCGTCCGGCGCGTCACGATTCGGCGTGCGGTCGGCGGCTTACTCCGCCGGTCGCCACGCCCCCCGGCCGTTCGCGCGGTGCGGTGGGGCAATCGCTTCCGGCAGCGCCGACGACGACCGTCAACGGCTCCCGCGACCGGACGCGGATCGGGAGGGCGGCGCGAGCGCGGTTGGACAGTCGAGGTCGGCGTCGCGCCGACGTCCCTGCTCGCCTGCGGTGAGCGCCGCGTCGAGCGGCGTCCGAAGCACTCGCGAGAATTGAGCCGTTGGAAGGCACGCGCGACCAAGCTCCAATCGAACAGACGCGCCGAGTCATTCGTCAAGCGCCGCTGTGGCGGAGCGAATTCGCGCGCCAAGCGGCTGCGAACGCGGTCGGCACGTTGACCGCTGCGCTTGTGCTGCTCGTCGTCGGCGTCCTGCTCGGCGCGATCAATCACGTGCCGACGCGCGCGGTCGTTGCGGCTATCACTGCGCTCGTCGCGCTCGTCGTCATGGCCGTGAGTACCGCGATGCTCGTTCGGCTTGTCGCGAGGTACGTCGAGAAGAAACGACAGTACGCGGCGATTGCGCGGCCGTTTGAGCGAGTGAGCGAAGCGCACGACCTCACGGTCGGCGACATCGATTTCGAGCGCATCCATGCGCTGATCGCACTGTGAAGACTGCGGATCGACGGGGCGATACGGAATTCGCAAAGGAGATAGCCGACGAGATAGACCGCGCACTCGCGTCTGCCGAATTCGCGACGACGATGACCGAGCGCTATCTCGATGAACTCGACGCGGCAGCCGAGGAAGCCGGGCTGTTCGCAGACGCGCAATGGCAAGCATGGCGCGAGAACCGACGTGCTCGCCGTGCTCGCCGCGCCGCGCCTTGATCCTCGACTCAGGCGCGAGCCACCATCGAGGGCAGCGGCCCGGCTCCGCTTGGGCGCGCGTACGGCCCGGCTCCGCTTGGGCGCGCGTACGGCCCGGCCGCGTCGCTCAAGGTCGAGCGCCGTCGAGGCCGTGAACCGGCCGACGTCGCCTTGTTCCCCGGCCGTTGCGGAGCCGTTGACGTTGGACTGTTGAGGCGGTCGAGATCACGGCTGATCCGATGCAGGGGCTTCCGGCAGGGCGGCGCCGACGACTGGAACGCGGAGACATTGAACGCCGCCCATCGGTGCATGGCCGTGGCGGAAGCCTCTGCGACCTCCGCTTCTTCCGTTTCGGATACCGGGGTTCCTGCTTCGTCGACCACCCGTGCTGCTTCCGAGAGGGCGTCGACCAATGCTTTGAACGACGTACGCGGGATCGACAAGCCGCCGACGTGGCCGGCCGCGATCATTCCCGGCGCAATCGCGGCCGGCAATACCAACGTCGCCGACTCGACGATCCCCGATGGCGGAATTCCCACCGACGTTGCCGAGAAGTTCGATGACGTCGAGGACGACGGCTATGACGTCACGGCCATCGCGGCAAAGCGTGCTGACGGTGCCGCCAAGCGGCTTCACGAACGTCGTGATCTCCGGACGCGATTGGAGTCGGCCGGCCGTCTGCGATCGGCAGGCGCTCATCGGCGATCGCCGGAGCCGCTTGCCGACGGTGAGGCGTGATCGCAGACTCGCGGCATGCAGATCATCGACATCCATATGGGCATCAGGGGCGCGCTGGACGATGCGCTCGCCCGCGCAATCGCGATCGGCGCGCTCGTCACGATCGCGCTCATCCACGTGCTTCAGCTGCCGGCCGCGTTCGCGGAGATCGGCTATCTCGGCGGCCTGTTCATCGCCGCCGTCGCCGCGTGCCTCATCCTCGCGGCGGTCATGACGCGCACGAGCGACGACCTGGCCTCGGCGGCGGCCGGCGGTCTCGCAGGCGCGGTGCTGCTCGGCTACGTGCTGAGCCGGAGCGTCGGCCTGCCCGGCTTCACGGACGACGTCGGCGAGTGGTCCGAGGCGCCGGGGCTGGCTTCGATGGTTGTGGAGAGCCTGCTGGTCTTCGTGACCGGCGCCGTGCTCGTCACGCGCCGGCACCCGATGGGTAGCGCCGCCGCCGCGACGGACGCCGCCGCGCCGAGCGGCGCGGCGATGCGGCCCGGGCCCGCGGTCGGCTAGCAGGGTTACCTGCCGAGAAAGGGCTGCGGCGAGCTGCCGTCCGGCCATGGCGCTACCCGTCGCCGGCGACTGAAGACCGGCTGCGATACGCGGCACCGTCTGGACTCGCAACCTCGCCGCTCCGGTCCGAACGTTCCTGCATGCACAGGCCGGGGCAGCGATCGCGATCGTCGTCGCGGTCGCGGGCGCCCTGGTGCGTGGCGGGCGGGGCCTGCCTCGCCCCGCGCCATCGTCCGCGCGTGGCTTCGCAGCCGACCCCACCGGCACGTGCTGCTGCGCCGTGCGTACCGCGTCATTGGAATCGGCATCGCGCGCGGCACGCCGTTCAGCGTGGGGACAGCGGCTCGACCTACACAGCCGATCTCGGCACGTGACACTGGTACGCGAAAACGGAGATGACGCAATGACCGAGCTTCCTCAGCCGGTGGCGCGGCTGATCGACGCCGCCAACGCGAACGACACGGACGCCTTCCTCGCCTCGCTCGCGAGGACGCGGTGGTGCACGACTGGGGACGCGAGTTCCACGGGCCCGAGGCGATCCGCGGCTGGAGCGACCACTTCACCTTCGAGGTGGTGGGCGACCGGGTCTCGCGGATGACGATCCGCGCCTAGTCATGCGGGCGATAGGCCCGTGCTCTCGCGTAAGTTCCCGTCGCGCTTGAGCGCAGGCACCTCCGCCGATTGATTTAGACGACGCCGCCCGTGTGCCTCTCCCTCCTCCGCAGGGCACGGGCGGCGGCTCCCATTCGAAAGGACGCGTGGTCCCGTTGCTGATGCTCTGGGCGCTCATCGAGATAGTGCGACCGCTCGTCCAGGTCATGCGGTCGAGGCGCTCCGCGGGGCGGCCCGACCGCCGTCGCGGCTCAGGCGGGCGGCGATCCTGACGCGCTCCCGCCTGATGGGTTGCGGCTATTCCGGCAGGCCGTTGTGCGACGCCGTGGCGTCGGGCACGTGCGCGACGGTCCCGAGTTCCTCGACTGCCGGGCCTACGCCCTGAGCAATGTCGTCGAGCGTTGCGCCGATGCGCTCCGTGAGTTGATCGAGGATCTGGGGGGTTGCGATCGACGGTGTCTTCACGCGGTCGACGATCTGCGTGAGGTTGTCCAGGTGAACCTTGAGCAGCGCTTGTGCTTCAACGGCCTTGATCTGCAGGCTGACGCCACGGAGTTCGGCGGCGACACCGACGTCGAGCCGCAGCAGATCCAAGACATGCGCCTCGAGCGCCACGCGCGCCTTGAGGTCGTCGAGCTGGAGGCCGATCTCGTCGACGTGAAGCGTCGGGACGTCGAGGACGACATCCGGTTCGTCGCGTCGTGCAGCCCTCTCGGGCGGACGGTGACCCAGTCGCTGGGCCGCGTGCCGGGGGCGCTCGACCAGCGCAGGAAGTCGCTCCGGCCGCAGAGCCGCGCGTAGGCGGGACCAGCGCGGGCGCGCCCTCTTGGGAGTGAGAAGCATGCGGCTTCACGCTAGGTCGCCCGTCGGTGCCCTTCGTTCAGTCCTGACGATCGACCGGTTGGCAGGTCCCTTACGGGGTCACACACTGGTGCCTCGCGGATGCGAGCGCGCAACCGTTGGGTGATATTTGCGGCATGCCGCACGCCCGCTCCGACGCAGCCGCTCGAGCGATGCCGATCAGGCATCCGCATGCCGTCGGCACGGACCGGAGACAGGTCGTGCGCATCGGCTCGCGGGACGAGATGGCGCGGATCGTGGCCGAGCACGCTGCCTTGCGGCGCGTCGCCACGCTCGTGGCCCGGGGCGTGTCGCAGAACGACCTCTTCGCGGCGGTCAACGAGGAGATCGCGCGGCTCGTCGGGGCCGATGCGACGGTGCTGATGCGGTTCGAATCGGACAACGCCATCACGCTCGTTGCCGGCTGGAGTGCGACGGGCGTGAGCTTTCCCCTCGGTGAGCGGCGCCCGCTGGACGCCGTATTTCTGGCGCCCAGTCCGTTCGGCCGGGACGCGCGGCGTCGTGGCATCCGCACGTCAGTCGGCGTCCCGATCCAGGTCGACGGACGCACCTGGGGTGTGAGCTTCGCCGGCTCGAGCGGGCCGGGCCCATTCCCGGACGACATCGAGGGCCGCATCGCGCGCTTCACCGAGCTCGTGGCCACGGCCGTGTCGAACGTCCAGGCGCGGGACGAGCTCCAGCGGCTCGCCGACGAGCAGGCGGCGCTGCGGCGCCTGGCGACGCTGGTCGCGCGGGAGTCGCCGCCATCCGAGGTCTTCGCGGCGGTCGCCGAGGAGGTGGGCCGGTTGCTGGGCGCCGGCATGGCGACGATGTATCGCTACGAGGACGACGGGACAGCCACCGTCGCCGCGGATTGGGGCGAGCGTGACGCTCTCATACCGATCGGCACCAGGATGAGCCTGGAAGGGGAGAGCGTCGCCGCACGAGTGCGTCGAACCGGGCGGCCCGCACGGATCGACGACTATGCGGAGGCCAGCGGTGCCATCGGGGCGCACGCACGCAGCCTCCGCGTCCGCTCCGGGGTCGGCACGGCGATCGTCGTCGAAGGACGGCTGTGGGGCGCGATGGTCGCCGTGACGCGGCAGCCCGAGGCGATGCCGGCCGACGCCGAAGCGCGCATCGGGCGGTTCACCGAGCTGGTCGCCACCGCGATCTCGAACATCGAGGCTCGTTCGCAGCTCGCGGCGTCACGAGCACGGATCGTGACGACGGCCGACGCGGAGCGCCGGCAGGTGGTTCGCGATCTGCACGACGGTGCCCAGCAGCGCCTGATCCACACGGTCGTCACCCTCAAGCTGGCGCGCCAGGCGCTCAAGAAGAACGGCAACGATGGCCCGGCGCTGGTGACCGAGGCGCTCGACCAAGCAGAGCAGGCAACGACCGAGCTACGCGAACTCGTACACGGAATCCTGCCCTCGGCCCTCACGCACGGCGGCCTGCGGGCCGGCGTGGAAGCCCTCGCCGCGCGGATGCCGATGCGGGTCGAGAACGGAGTGTGGCCGGGCAGATCCCCGCCGCCGTCGAGGCGACCCGCCTATTTCGTCGTTGCCGAGGCGCTGACCAACGTCGCCAAACATTCGGGTGCCCGCCGCGCCTGGGTGACGGCGCGCGTGGACGACGGGAGGTTGCGAGTTCGTGTCCGGGACGACGGCGCGGGCGGCGCGCGGCCGGACGGGAGCGGCCTGCGCGGACTGGCGGACCGGCTCGCGGTCCTCGACGGTCGGCTCGATGTCAAGAGCCCAACCGATTCAGGCACCGTCGTCACCGCCGACATCCCCCTCCCCGGCTAGACCCACGCGCCGCCGGCGATCGCTCCTTCCTCCTTCGTGATCGGAGAAACCGATTGCCGGTCCCCGAGCTGGATCGCAAGCTCGATCCGTGGCCGTGTTGCTGGGTCGGCGCAGGGAGCAGCAGGCGCTGGACCGGCTGCTTACCGCGGTCCGGGCAGGCGAGAGCCGAACCCTCGTCGTGGCAGGTGAGCCGGGCATAGGAAAGACGGCCCTTCTCGAGTACGCGATCGAGTCGGCTCAGGACTTCCGGGTCGCGCGAGTTGTCGGTGTGGAGTCGGAGGTCGAGCTTGCGTTCGGGGCCCTCCACCAGCTGTCCGCGCCGATGCTCGATTTGCTCCAGCGGCTTCCTGGGCCTCAGCGCGATGCGCTCGACACGGCGTTCGGTCGGCACGCGGGCGATCCGCCGGATCGCTTCCTCGTGGGACTGGCCGCCCTCAGTCTGCTAGGCGAAGCGGCCAAGGAGCGCCCGCTGCTCTGCGTGATCGACGACTGGCACTGGTTGGACCGGGCGTCAGCGCAGCTGCTCGCGTTCGTGGCCCGTCGCCTGACCGCGGAATCGGTGGCTCTGGTGATCGCCGCGCGTGCGACGAGCGACAAGCTGGTGGGGTTGCCGCAACTCGTCGTCGAGGGCTTGCACGACAACGACGCGCGCGTGCTGCTCGCCTCGGCGCTGCATGCGCCACTGGACGAGCGCGTCTGTGATCGCATCGTCGCCGAAACGCGGGGAAACCCCCTCGCATTGCTGGAGTTGCCGCGGGGCCTGGCGCCGGCGGAGTTGGCGGGAGGGTTCGGGCTGCCCGATGCCCTGTCGCTGGAGAGCGGGATCGAGGAGGCCTTCCGGCGGCGGCTCGATCCGCTGCCGGCACCAAGCCGGCGGCTGCTCCTCGTCGCAGCCGCGGAGCCGATCGGCGACCCGGTGCTGGTGTGGCGAGCGGGCCAGCGGCTCGGGATCACCGTCGCGGCCGCCGCACCGGCCGCCGCGGCGCGGTTCGTCGAGTTCGGCCCGCGTGTGCGGTTTCGTCACCCGCTGGCGCGCTCGGCGGTCTACCGCGCCGCATCGCTGCCGGAGCGGCAGGAAGTGCACGCTGCGCTGGCTGAGGTCACCGATCCCAAGATCGACCCCGACCGCCGCGCGTGGCATCGTGCGCAGGCCACGTCGGGCCCGGACGAGGACGTCGCCGACGAGCTCGAGCGTTGCGCCGGCCGAGCCCAGGCGCGCGGCGGTCTGGCGGCAGCCGCCGCCTTCCTGGAGCAGGCGACCGGCCTGACGCTCGAGCCCGGGCGCCGCGCACAACGCGCACTCGCCGCGGCGCAAGCCAAGCACCTGGCCGGCGAGTCCGATGCAGCCCGCCGGCTGCTGGCGATTGCGCGGGCGGGACCGCTCGCGGATCTCGTGGCGGCGCGTGTAGATCTGTTGGGCGCTCAGATCGCGTTCTCCGTGAGTCGCGGCGGCGATGCTCCTCCGCTGCTGCTCAGAGCGGCCAAGCGGCTTGAGACGCTCGATGTGAGACTCGCGCGGGAGACATACCTGGACGCATTGTCAGGGGCGATCTTCGCTGGTCGACTGATCGGCGGGAGCCGGTGCGGTGTGTTCGAGGTGGCGGCGGCCGCTCGCTCCGCGCCGCCGCCTGAGAGTCCCGCGCGCGCGCCGGATCTGCTGCTCGATGGCCTCGCGCAGCTCGTCACCGAGGGCTACGCCGCCGGGGGGCCGGCGCTGCAGCGTGCGCTCCGCGAGTTCCGCAGCGACGGTCTCTCGCCCGAAGATGGACTCCGTTGGTTGTGGGTCGCCGGCCGCAGCGCCATGGCGCTATGGGACGACGAGGGCTGGCATGCGCTTGCGAGCCGCCATGTGCAGCTCGTTCGCGATGCCGGCGCACTCGCCGTGCTTCCGGTTGCCCTGAGCTCGTGGATCACGCTGCACCTGTACTTCGGGGATCTTCCCGCGGCGGCGTCGCTCATCGATGAGGCAATGGCGGTCGCCG
The DNA here is from genome assembly GCA_036520135.1 of Solirubrobacteraceae bacterium. Taxonomy (GTDB): domain Bacteria; phylum Actinomycetota; class Thermoleophilia; order Solirubrobacterales; family Solirubrobacteraceae; genus DASSUW01. Next base: position 4,331 of record DATDKF010000489.1, on the reverse strand, counting down.
ACGCGACCGGCAGCTACCTCGCGCCCTATGGCGCGCTTGCGCTCGCCGCGCTGCAAGGTCGCGAAACGGAGGTCTTCAAGCTGATCGATGCCAGCAAGAAGGAAATCGTTCCCGGCGGCGACGGGATGGGGCTGGCTGTGACGCAGTCGGCGACTGCCCTGCTCTTCAACGGCCTCGGTCATTACCAGGAGGCGCTTGCCGCAGCCGAGGAGGCCAGCGGGCACCCGGCCGAGCTTTGGTCGACGTGGGCGCTGCCGGAGCTGATCGAGGCGTGCGCCCGCAGCGGGATGCCGACGCGGGGCGCCGACGCGCTGCGGCGACTTTGCGAGACGACACGCGTGGCGGGCACCGACTGGGGACTCGGGATCCAGGCGCGGTCGCGAGCGCTGCTGAGCGAGAACGAGGCGCCCGAGCCGCTGTACGTGGAGGCGATCGATCGGCTCGGGCGCACGCGGTTCCGGGTCGCGCTCGCGCGCACGCGACTCGTCTATGGCGAATGGCTCCGGCGCGAGCGCCGGCGCGTCGACGCCCGTGCGCAACTGCGTACCGCGTACGACATGTTCGCCGCGATGGGCATGCAGGCGTTCGCGGAACGCGCCGCGCGCGAGCTGCAGGCGACCGCCGAGACCGCTCGCAAGCGGGGCGTCGAGACGCGCGACGCGCTCACTCGCCACGAGGCACAGATCGCGGAGCTCGCGCGTGACGGCCTCTCGAATCCGGAGATCGGCGCGCGGTTGTTCATCAGCCGGCGTACGGTCGAATACCACCTGCGCAAGGTGTTCGCGAAGCTCGGCATCACCTCGCGCCACGAGCTCCAGCTCGTGCTCGGGGGCGAATCGCGCAGCCGAGCCTCCTGAGATGTGCTCGTCAGTGCAGGTGGCGCGCGAGCTCGGCGGCGGCCTCGCGCAGCGCCGCCCTGGTGCTGGGAACGTCGAGCAGCGCATTGAGGAGCGCGAAGTCGTGGATCGCGCCGTTGTAGCGCACGCACGTCACATCCACCCCCGCCTCGTCGAGCTTGCGGGCGTACGCCTCACCCTCGTCGCGGAGCACGTCGTTCTCGGCGGTCTGGATGAGCGTCGGCGGTAGGCCGCGGAGCTGCTCGATCGTCGCCTGGAGCGGCGCGACGTATCGGTGCCTGCGGTCATCGGCATCCGGCGCGTAGTGGTCCCAGCCGTACTGCATGAACGCCCGCGGCAGGAAGCGGCCTTCGCCGTACGCGCGGTAGGAGCCGGTGTCGAGGTCGGTGTCCAACGCCGGCCAAAGCAGCTGCTGGAAGGCGATGTTCGCACCGCCCTTGTCGTGTGCCATCAGCGTGACCGCCGCAGCCATGTTCCCGCCGACGCTGTTGCCGGAGACGGCCAGCCTGTCGCTCGCGACGCCGATGTCGCCGCCGTTCTCGGTCACCCAGACGGTGGCCTCGTACGCCTCATTGACCTGGACCGGGAACCGGGCGTCCGGGACCGGCGTGTACTCAACGAACACGGCCGCGGCCTGGGACCCGACGACCAGGTCGCGGACCAGGCGCTTGTGGTTCTCGAAGTTGCCGGCGATCCACACAGCGCCATGGAAGAACATGAACGCCGGCACCGTGCTGCTCGCACCGTCAGGACGCACGACGTGCAGGCGGACGGTCCGGCCGGAGACGGTGAGCAGGCGCTCGTCGATCTCGATGCCGGACATGTCCACCGGCGTCCGGTTCTGTAGCGCGGTGACGATGTTGCGCGGCTCCTCACCCGGCAGCTCCCAGAACGGTGTGCTGTCCTTGTTGAGCTCCGCGAGGAACGCACGGCTGCGGCGGTCGATGGCCGGGTCCTGCGCGGCGTCGAGCTGGGAGCGGTCGGCGATGCTGGTCACGAGGCTGCCTCCTGGTTGGCCGCGATGGGCGCGTATTGCACGCAGCCCACTGTCGCGCCACGGGTGGCTGCTCGCATCCGTGAGACACCAGTGTCGGTCGCCGGTCGCCGGTCGCCAGTCGGCGACGCTCGCTCAGGCGCGGTCCACGCGACGAGCGGTCAACGAGAGGGGCCGCGCCCCAGTTCAACGGCGTCAGTCCTCGACGGTGTCGATCACTTCGAAGACGCCCGAGACGTGCTCGTTCTCCACGAACGCGGAAAGGGCCTCGACGCGCTGTGACTCCGACGCATCCTCGTCGCTGCGCCAGGCGGCGGGCCCCTGCCAAAAGGGAGGTGCCGACCGGTCGATCGTCCGGCGCGATTGCCGGTGCCGGTGAAGCTGTTTTCGCCGCCTACATCGAGAGAGTCGTCGGTGCGCGGTCCTTCGCGCCAGGTGCCGAGCTGGCCCCAGGGGATGCGCGGGGTACGATCGAGGCCCTCTGAGGAGGTGACGGCGATGGAGAATGGAGAGCTGTCGGGCGGTAGCGCGGGGCGGTGGGGACGTTGTTCGGGGCGCGCGCCGGCGATTGGGCCGAGACGTGGGAAGGGCCCGGTGGCTGGGGTGGGCTGGTCTATGAGCACGTGTTGGACCGGACGGCCATCGGCCCCGCGAGCTCGGTGCTCGATTGCGGGTGCGGGGCCGGCCGCTTCCTTCAGCTGGCCGCCGCTCGTGGGGCCACGGTTGCCGGCATCGACGCCGCGGGAGCGCTGGTCGAGATCGCCGCCGAGCGCACGCCGGAGGCCGATCTACGAGTCGGCGACTTGGAGGACCTGCCCTGGGGCGAGGGCTGGTTCGATGTCGTGACAGGTTTCAGTTCGTTTCAGTTCGCCGACGACAAGGCTCGGGCGCTGGCCGAGGCGCGACGGGTCGCGCGGCGACAGGTTGTGGTCGTGATCCCCACGCGTGTTCCCGAAGCGGGGATCACCCAGGTCTTCCAGCCGCTCTTCCCGCTGTTCCCCGCTGAGGCGCTGGAGGTGATGAAGCAGGGCGGCATGTTCGCCCTGTCCGCCCCCGGCCGACTCGAAGAGGTGCTTGCTATGGCCGGCCTCAAGCCGCGCGAAGACGACGACGTCCAGTCGCTCACCGTCTTCAAGGACGCCGATACAGCAATGCGCGCCTTCGCCGGAGCGGGACCGACCGCGCTGGCCCTCCGACACTCGGGCGAAGAAGCCGTTGCCGACGCGCTCCGCCACGCGCTAGTTGACTTCACCGACGACGACGGGGCCGTCCGGCTTCGCGGCTGGTACCGCGTTGTAGTCGCCGACGTCCGAGCGCGGGAAGTGACCCCGTAGTGCTCTAACTGGTCGTGACGCTCGCCTTCGCGTCGTGGCAGCGAGCGGCTCGTTGGTCTATCCCGAGAGGTCCGCTTGGGACGAGCACCGGTGGTCTCGAGTCGCGGGTCTGGGCTCGGGGAGGCGTTCGGTTTCTTAGGGCGAATGGAAGCCTGGCCTCCGTCGGCGGTGTAGGGCAGCGCCGTATCTGCTGTCCCACCAAAGGAGGTCTTCATGACCGACTTGCCAGTGCTCGACGCGGCAGGGCGGCGCCGCTCGCCGGCCACGTTGCCCGGCTATCACGCTGGCCGCCCGCCGCGCAACAAGGGCATGCGCTACCCGGCCGACCCGCCGACGGTGGAGGAGATCGTCGCGGTCCATGCGCCGCACCGCCGATGACCGGCACGGCTGGCGCGTGCGAGCGATGATCGTCGTCCTCTGGCGCGCCGGCCTGCGCCTCCAGGAAGCGCTCGCGCTCGCCGAGCGCGACCTCGACCACCGGCGAGGGTCGATCCTCGTCCGCATCGGCAAGGGCGGTCGCCGACGCGAGGTGGGGATGGATGAGTGGGGCTGGGAAGAGCTGCGGCCGTGGCTGCACGCACGCGCCGACCTTCCGGTCGGACCGCTGTTCTGCATCATCGACGGTCGCACCCGCGGACGACCGTGGTCAGGTGCCGCCGTGCGAACCGAGTTCCGCCGACTCGCCGCGCAGGCCGGCGTCCGGCGGCGCTTCGCCCCACACCAGCTGCGCCACGCGCACGCCTCGAACTCGCGCGCGAGGGCGTGCCACTGAACATCATCCAACGCCAGCTCGGCCACGCCAACCTCGGCACGACCTCGATCTACCTCCAGGGCATCGACCCGGAGGAGATCATCGCCACTGTTCACATGCGCCGAGCGCCCATGATGTCCGCCACCGCCGGCCTGCGGCTTTGAACGTTCAGCAGGAGCGCGCCGGCGCTCCCGCTCCGCCCTGCCGAACCAGGCGCCTCCGAAGCTTCGATCGAGGCTCGCGCCGGTCGTCCTTTGCGAGCGTGTGCGGCACTGCGATGAAGACGACCGCAAGCACGGGAAGCGACAGCGCAGTCCGCGTGAGGCGAGGCTGCCCGGTAAGGCGAACCCCGCGCTGAGTCCGCGCGAGATTCCGTCGCGCCTCGGTTGGCGCCT
>DATDKF010000488.1:0-3755 GCA_036520135.1 Solirubrobacteraceae bacterium | reverse complement strand
CGTCGGCACCTGGCTCTGATACGGCCGGCCGCCGACAATGAGTCCACAGTCCGCGGCGGCCGGCGATCAGCTCCAGCTCGCCATAGCGGTCGAGCCGGTCGCGATGGTCACGGGCTCGGCCCTTGTCACCGTTCGCGCGCGAGAAGTCCTCACCTACGCGATGGACCGCTGAGCCGGCGAGGCGAGATGGACGTGGTCGGTGCGCACCTGCAGCAATGGTGCTGAGGGGCAGGTCCATCGCGTGAAGCTGGCGCGCGCCCGATCTGCCGGTCGCCCAACTCGACGGCCCGTCGCGCCAGGTGCGGTTGCTGGTCGACCATCGCCATGACCGGTGTTCGGATTAGGAGTCCTCGGTGGACCTTGGGACGGAGTGTCGACATGTGCGGGCCTATCTCGTAGGGTCACGCGGCGATGTCGAGCTGCCGAGAAGCGCCGTCGAGCATGGCGCCCGCGACGACGTCGAACGCCGCTGTCCACGCGCGCTCGTGGCCCGGCTGCCATGCGTCGCCGGCGATCTCGGCCATCGAGGCGATCAGCACGGCGCCGACGACGGGGTAGTGCTCCGGCCGCGCGCCGTACGCGACGTGACGTGCGCCAAGGTCGTGCAGGATCGGCACGATCGATTCCAAGTCGCGCAGCGACTTGCGCAGGAGTCCCAGGACACGGAGCAGCATGATCTTCTGCTTGCGCAAGTCGGTTCCCGCGAAGAGCGGCCTCACCGCGGGCGCGGCTGCAAACAGCCGGCCGTAGAAGATGTCCATCAGCTCGTCGCCGCGCGGGGCGACGAGGTCGAAGCTCGTTTCGAGGGCTTCAAGATCGAGGCTCATGCGGCGCAGCTTCCCGGCGCGGCCGCCCGAGCGGGAGGGCCGCGCCCGCCGGATCCGCGGCGGCTGCCCGCAGACCGCGTGGCGGTTAACCGCCACGCCGTCCGGCTCAGTGCCCAAGCAGCGCAAGCACCGCGAGCACTCGGCGGTTGTCGTCCTCCGTGTCCGGGAGCCGGAGCTTGCCGAAGATCGCCTGGATGTTGCGTTCGACCGCGCGCGGGCTGAGGAAGAGCTGATTCGCGATGGCCCGGTTGGACCGGCCCTCGGCGAGGAGCGAGAGGACGTCGCGCTCCCGCTCGCTGAGGTCGTCCAACAGCGAGCCGCGGCGGCCGCCCACGAGGCTATTGACGACCGCGGGGTCGAAGGCGGTTCCTCCCGCGGCGACGCGCTGGACGGCGTCCACGAATTGCGCCACGTCGCGAACGCGATCCTTGAGGAGGTAGCCGACGCCCGACGCGTCGTCTCCGACCAGTTCGAGCATGTACGTCGGTTCGAGGTGCTGAGAGAGGACGAGGACCGACACGGTCGGGTGCGAGCGTCGGATCTCGGCCGCCGCGCGCAGGCCGTCATCGGCATTGCCAGGCGGCATGCGAACGTCAACGATGGCGACGTCCGGGACGTAGGAGCGGACCTTCAGCAGCAACTCGCCCGCGTCGGTGGCGCGTCCGACAACCCGATGTCCGGCCTCTTGGAGAAGCGAGGCGATGCCCTCGCGGAGCAGCGCGTCATCGTCGGCCACGACGACGCGCAGCACCCCAGAAGCACCCCCGGGTACTTCCCGGTCGGCGGGTGTAAGGTCGCTTGAGGCCATGAGCGAGTCTGCGGCGAAACGCGGGCCGGTCGCCGATGCGCAGGATCTCCGGCGCGTGGAGCACGCTGTCGCCCGGATCCTCGCGGAAACGGAGCGGCCTGTCGAGGTCTTCGAGGCCACGCTGGCGGCGATCGGCCAGCCGATCGGCTGGCCGCTCGGCGCCGTCTGGGAGCTCGACCCCGAGGACGGGTGCCTGCACTGCGTGCGAACCTGGCGCGCCAGCGAGCGGGGGGACGAGTTCCAGGCGCTCAGTGAGGCGCTGGCACTCGCGCCCGGCGAGGGACTTCCCGGACGAGTGCTCGCAAGCGGCGCGCCCGCCTGGTTGGTGGACGCACCCGCGGATGCCAACTTCCCGCGGGCAGCCGCGGCTCGCCGAGACGGGTTGCACGCCGGGTTCGGCTTCCCGCTCCGCAGCGCGCGCGGCGTCGTCGGCGTGATGGAGTTCTTCGCACGCGAGCTGCGCGAGCCTGACGAGCGACTGCTCGCCACAATGGGTGTCGTTGGCAGCCAGGTAGGGCAGTTCGTGGCGCGGTGCCGGGCCGAGGAAGACGTGCGAGCGCGCGAATCGCGGCTCCGGGCCATGCTCGAAGCGGCGCTGGACGCTGTGGTGTCGATGGACGCTCAAGGACGGGTGATCGGCTGGAACACCGCCGCCGAGACGATCTTCGGCTACCACGCGAGCGAGGCCACCGGCCGTGAGATGGCAGAGCTCATCGTGCCGCCGCGCCTGCGCGACGCGCACCGCCGCGGGCTCGCGCGCTACCTCGAGACCCGTCGCGGCGTGGTCCTGGACCGTCGCTTGGAACTCACCGGCATGCGCCGCGACGGCACTGAGTTCCCGGTTGAGCTGACGATCACGAGGATCGCGGTGCCCGGGGCGCCGACGTTCACGGGGTACTTGCGCGACATCACCGATCGCGTGACCGCGGACCAGGAGCTGCAGGCCTCACGCGCCCGCTTGGTCGAGGTCGCCGACGCGGAGCGCAAGCGCATCCAGCGCAACCTCCACGACGGCGCGCAACAGCGGCTCACATCGGTGCTGCTGCGGCTGGGGATGCTTCGCGCTTCGTCAGGGCCCGACTATCGGCTGCTCAACCTCGCGATCGACGAGCTCGCGGCCGGCCTGGACGAGATCCGCGTACTCGCGAGCGGCCTCCACCCTGCGGTGCTCACCGAGCGAGGCCTGACCGCGGCGCTCGAAGCGCTCGCGCTGCAAACTCCGGTCCCGGTCGAGCTCGCGATACTCCCCTACCGGCCGCTCCCGGAGCAGATCGAGGCCGCCGCCTACTACGTTGTCGCCGAGGCGCTCGCCAACGTGCAGAAGCACGCCGACGCGCGCCGTGTACTCGTGCGGGTCGCGACCGACGACGACCGCGTCGAGGTCACGGTCATCGACGACGGCACCGGGGGTGCGGACGAAGAAGGCGGGGGCCTGCGCGGGCTCGCCGACCGCGTCGAGAGCCTGGGCGGCACGCTCGCGCTCGAAAGCCCGGCAGGCGGCGGAACCCGGCTCCGCGCGGAGATCCCGCTCGGCGCTATCAGGCCCCTCCAGGCTGCCACGCGCCCCCGCCGCGCGTCGGCTTAGCGGCTGGCGTTCAGCAGCTGGCCGAAGCAGGCGTGGAGCGGGACGCAGCCGGCTACCGGCGTCGCGTTGCTGATGTGCTGGCCCCGAGGGAAGCAGCTCAGCAGCGCGGACGACGAGCGTCGACCGCAGGCTCAGAGCTCCGACTCGACGAGCATGCGGATGGCGTCGAGCGTGGCCGCGATGTCGTGGTCACGCTCGGCTCCGCGTCGCGTGTCGAGGAACAGCGTGAGCCGCGATCCGCCGCCGTCCGGATCCACCTTCATCCACCCGTGGTATCCGCTCGGAACGCTCCATTCGATCCGACGCTCGCCATCGTCGGCGTGGAAGGACGCCTCCCCGTGCTGGTCCCGTCCTTCATAGCGAGCTTGGACCTCCACGCGATCGTGGCCCATCGGACGCACTGCCGTCATCTGCGGCACGAAGCGCGGGAGGTTGTTCACGTCTGAGATCGCTGCGTACACCGCCTCGGGCGGCGCGGCGACGTGTTCAGTGTGCTCGTGCTGCACGTCGGCTCCTCTCCGGAATGTGGCCGGTG
>DATDKF010000487.1:0-4790 GCA_036520135.1 Solirubrobacteraceae bacterium | reverse complement strand
GAGTGGATGGGCAGCCAGCCTGCGCCCTGCGTGGTGCGGATCGTCTGGCCGACCATCACCACGAGGACGAGCGACAGCAGCACGCCCGTGAGGATCAGCATCCGCTTGTAGGGCAGCTTGCGCTGCAGCTTGAACGTGGCGACGGCGACGGCGGCGGTCGCGGCCAGGCCGAGCAGCGCGCCGGCGATCGTCGCGCGCAGGCCGGCCGAGAGCTCGAGCGACTGCAGGAACAGCGTCGTCTCGAAGCCCTCGCGATAGACGCTCGTGAGGCCGAGCGTGAACAGCCCCAGCACCTGAGCGCTGAAGAACGCGACGCGGGCGCTCTCGTCGCGTGCGAGCAGCGACCTGCGGCGCTTGTGGAACGACGAGATCCATTCGGTCCAGTAGACCTTGTGGAAGAACCAGTTCATCACCACGAGCAGGACGACGATCGCCGGGATCCCGGTCGCCGCCTGGACGTCGAGCCCGCCGTCCCCGAACAGCCCGATGAACCAGACGGCGACGAACCACGTGGCCACCGACGCGAGCAGCGCCAGCACGCCGCCGACGGCGACCGGGCGGCGGTAGACGCGGTTGCCGCCGAGGAAGCTCGCGGTGACCGCGGCCAGCACGAGGATCGTCTCGAGCCCCTCGCGGAACACGAGCACGGCGCTGTCGATCACCGCGGTCGTGCGGCTCATGTGCACGCCCGCGGCGCTCGGGTCCGGCGGGCCGCCGGACGCGTGCCAGCCGAGCACGACACCGACCACGGCGACGGCGAGGACGACGGCCACCCAGAGCTTCACGGCGCTGGACCCTACACCGGGTTAGGCGACCCTAACCTGAGAATCGGCTGAGGATCGCACCGCGGGGATTGTTGCAATGTATCGAGCTATTGATACAATCGCTCGCCATGTCCGCCCCCGCCGTCCTGGCGCTCATTCTTGCCGTCGCCATCCCCGTCGAGCTGTGGCGGGCGTACCGGCCCGACCCGGCCGGCGACGAGCGGTGGGCGCGGGACCGCGGCCTCGAGCTGACGCCCGAGAGCCGCGCGCTGGTGGCGCGCTACCTGCGCACCGCCCGCGTGCTGCGCACGTGGGGCGGCGTGGCGGGGATCGTGCTGCCGACGTTGATCACGCTGGTGGCCAGCGGCCGCGTCGTGGTCCTGGGCTTCGGCACCGACGGTGACAGCGCGCCGCTCGCGTTCGGCTGGATCTTCGTCGGCTACGTCGTCGGCGCGGTCTGCGCGGAGCTCTCGCTCGCGCGCCCCGTGGCCGGCGCCCGCCGCGCGGCCGGCCTCGCGCGGCGCGATCTCGACCAGTACCTGCCGCGGCTCGCGCTCCTCGGCCAGCGCGCCCTCGCCGGCGCGGCCGCGGCCGGGACGATCCTCGTCGGCGTCGTGCCATACCCGGACCGCTTCTCGACGCCTTCGCCGGCGGCGCTGGTGGCCGGCGCGGTCGTCGTGCTCGCGCTGGCGGCCGGCCTGGAGGCGCTCGAGCGCTGGCTCGTCCGCCGGCCGCAGCCGTTCACCAGCCCGGCGGCGGTCGCCGCCGACGACGCGATCCGCGCGCAGTCGATCCGCTCCGTCGCCGGGGCCGGCCTCGCGCTGCTGCTGTTGTTGTGCAGCGGCGTGTCTCTCGCGCTGCAGGCCTCCGACGTGGCGGCGCTGCAGGTGGCGATGGTCGTGCCCGCCGCGGTCTGCTTCGTCGCGTCGCTCTTCGCATGCCGCGGGATCGGGGTCAGGGCCTGGCGCGTGCGGCGGACCATCGGCGCCGCCGCGTGATCCTCGAGGTCGACTCCCGCTCGCCGGTCCCGCCGTACGAGCAGCTGCGCCAGCAGATTACCGCGCTCGTGCTCGGCGGCGCGCTTGCGCCCGGCGACCGCCTGCCCGCGATCCGCCAGCTCGCCAACGACCTCGGGATCGCGGGCGGCACGGTCGCCCGCGCCTACCGCGAGCTGGAGTCCGACGGCGTGGTCGTCACGCGCGGCCGGCACGGCACCGTGATCGAGGGCCCGCCGCGCGCGGCCGGCCCGCCCGCCGACCTGATCGAGGCGGCACGCTCGTACGCGAGCCAGGCGTCGCGCACGGGCGCCAGTCTGGAGGACGCGCTGACCGCCGTCCGCATCGCTTTCGCCGGCCCCGGCCGGAATACCGCGTAGCCCGGGGGCGTCGTGTCAGGGCATGAAGCCCCTCGCCGCGATCGCGGATCTCCCGGCCCCGTTCGCAGGCCGGCGCCTGCGGATCCTCTTCCTCGTCTCCGCCCACAACAGCCTCAGCCAGCGCGTCGAGATCGCGCTCACCGCCCTCGGCCACCAGGTCTCAGTGGCGGTCGTGGCGTCGGGGCTCGATATGGAGGCGGCCGTCGAGCGGTACCGGCCGGAGCTGATCGTCTGCCCGATGCTCAAGGCGATCATCCCCGAGTCCGTCTTCGCGAACCACCGCTGCCTGGTCGTGCATCCCGGGCCGAAGGGCGACCGCGGCCCGTCGTCGCTGGACTGGGCGATCGAGCTCGGCGCCGGCGAGTGGGGCGTGACGGTCCTGGAGGCAGCGGCCGAGCTCGACGGCGGCGACATCTGGGCCACCCGCACGTTCCCGGTCCGCGCGGGCGCGGGCAAGAGCAGCCTCTACCGCCACGAGGTCCGGCGCGCGGCCGTCGACGCCGTCGTCGAGGCCGTGACCGCCGTGGCGGCGGGCGACGCGGCGCCCGAACCGCTCGACTACGGCGACCCCGGCGTCACGGGCCAGGAGCGGCCGCTGCTCAGGCAGGCCGAGCGGGCGATCGACTGGGAGACTGACAGCGCCGACACCGTGCTGCGCCGCATCCGCGCCGCCGAGGGCCATCCCGGTGTGCTCGACAGCTTCGACGGCGCGCCGTTCCACCTGTTCGGCGGCCACCGCGAGCACGCGCTGCGTGGGCGCCCGGGCGAGCTCATCGCCCAGTGCGACGGCGCCATCTGCCGCGCGACCGTCGACGGCGCGGTGTGGATCACCCACCTCAAGGCGCCGACCTCTTACAAGCTGCCGGCCACGCTCGCGCTGGCCCGCGCCGGCCAACCGGTCGACCTGCCCGAGGTCACGGACGCGTCGTACCGCGAGATCGCCTACCACGAGCACGGCCGCGTCGGCCACCTGTACTTCGACTTCTACAACGGCGCCATGAGCACCGACCAGTGCCGCCGGCTGCTCACCGCCTACCAGTTCGCCACGGCGCGGCCGCACACGCGCGTGATTGTGCTCCACGGCGGCCGCGACTTCTTCTCCAACGGCATCCACCTCAACGTGATCGAGGCGGCCGACGACCAGGCCTCCGAGTCGTGGTGGAACCTGCTGGCGATCGACGACCTGGTGCGCGAGATCCTCGAGACTGACTCGCACCTCGTCGTCGCGGCGCTGGCCGGCGACGCCGCCGCGGGCGGCGTGCCGTTCGCGCTCGCCGCCGACCACGTCGTCGCGCGCGAGGACGTCGTGCTCAACCCCTACTACCAGCACATGGGCGGCCTCTACGGGTCCGAGTACTGGACCTACCTGCTCCCGCGCCGCGTCGGCCTGCGCGCGGCGGCGGAGCTCACGTCGGCGCCGTTCACCGCCGTCGGCGCCGCGCGCGCCGTCGATATCGGCCTGCTCGACGGCGCGTACGGCGAGAGCGTGGAGGACTTCCGCGCGGCGGTGGGCGCGTTCGCCGACCGCCTCGCGAACGACCCCGAGGTGCCCGACCTGCTCGAGCACAAGCGCGACGCGCGGCGGCGCGACGAGCGGTTCAAGACGCTCGCCGCGTACCGCACCGAGGAGCTCGCGCGCTCACATGAGTGCTTCTTCGGCTCCGACCGCAGCTACCACGACGCTCGGCACCGGTTCGTGCACAAGCTCGGCGCGCCCTGCACCGTTCCGCGCTAGCCGCAGCTCCTCGCCCGCGTGCTCGATCACGAGCCCGGGACCCTCGAGCAGCCGGTAGGTCGTCGCCGCGTGGGTCAGCTCGACCTCGATCAGCTGGCCGCGCACCTGCAACCGGAAGGCCAGCCGCTCCCAGCTCGCCGGCAGCCGCGGGTCGAGCCGCACGCTGCCGTCGAAGTCGCGCAGGCCGCCGAAGCCGGCGACGAGCGCGAGCCAGGTGCCGCCGCACGAGGCGATGTGGATGCCGTCCGCCGTGTTGCCGTGGAGGTCGAGCAGGTCGACCGCGCAGGCGTCGAGGAAGTACTCGAGCGCGGCGTCCTCGTAGCCGACCGACGACGCGACGACGCTCTGGATGCACGCCGACAGCGTCGAGTCGCCGGTCGTCAGCGGGTCGTAGTAGTCGAACGTGCGCCGCGTCTCCTCCTCGCTGAAGCCGTCCACGAAATAGGTGGCGAGCACGACGTCGGTCTGCTTGATCACTTGGTGGCGGTAGAGCTCGAGCGGGTGGTAGTGCAGCAGCAGCGGGTGCTTGTCGGCGGGCGTGCGCTCGAAGTCCCAGCGCTTGCGCTCGAGGAAGTGCTCGTCCTGCAGGACGATGCCCAGGTCCTCGTGGCGCGGGACGTACATCAGCTCGGCCGCCCGCCGCCAGCCCGCGACCTCCAGCGCGGTGAGCCCGGTGTCGCGGACGAGCGCCGCGTGGCCCTCCGGGTCGGCGCCCGCCAGCCACTCCACGATCCGCACGGCGATCTCGAGGTTCTGCTTCGCCAGCAGGTTCGTGTAGGCGTTGTTGTCGACGACTGTCGTGTACTCGTCGGGTCCGGTCACGCCGTTGATGCAGAAGCGCCCGTCGCGCCGCTCGGAGAAGAAGCCGAGCTCCATCCAGAAGCGAGCGGTCTCGACGAGCACCTCGGCGCCGGTC
>DATDKF010000486.1:0-4029 GCA_036520135.1 Solirubrobacteraceae bacterium | reverse complement strand
GCGCGTGCGGCGGAGTTGAGCGCGGCGTCCCACGTCGCGAGGACGATGTCGTCGCCTTGGAGGTGCAGAGCGCAGGCGAGGTGCACGGCGTCGTAGCCGCGCAGCGCGTGCTGGGCGGCGAGGTCGCCGGCCTGGCGGGCCAGCGGCTCGTCGATCGCGACGATGCGCAGCTGGGCGTAGAGATCCTCGAGCGTGGCGACCGCGCCGGCGTGGGCCGATTCGTCGATGCGATCCGCACGCGTGGCCGCGGCGAGAGCCGCGCGTGCCTCGGGGTAGACGAGCTGGCTCGACACGAGCAGGTCGGCGCGATCCCAGAGCTCGACGCCGAGCTCGGAGCCGGGCTCGTCAAAGATCAGCTTGATCAGCGCCGACGTATCGAAGTAGACGATCAGCGCCGTTGGTCCGCAACGAGGTCGGACACGGGCTGAGCGGCCTTGAGCCGCGCTCGTCGCGCGCGCCGGCTACGAGGCGCGGCCGGGTCGCGAACCAGGCCGCGGGCGCGCAGATCCGCCAGAGGGTCGATCTCATCGACGGGAACGAGTCGCGCGACGCGACGGCCACGCATCGTCACGACAACCTCGGCACCGTCCTGAACGTGCTGGACGTAGCGGCTGAGCCGGTCGTGCAGCTCCCGGACGCCCACTTCACTCTTCAGCGGTTCGGGATGTGGCGTCATGACAGATGAGTGTACGCGCTACATCGACGGCTGTCACGGACAGGGTGCTGGGGCGGACGTAGGATGCTCTCGTGTCGGGCGACACTGAGGCTCTCGCTGGTACGCCTCGTGAGGCCCTCGTGCTTTGCGAGCTGTCGGAGGCGGGGGCGTGACCACGTCCGCGGCATGCGCGCGCGGCCGGGACGCCTTCGGCCGGCGGGCGTGGGCGGATGCCTTGGCCGAGCTGTCCGCCGCGGATCGAGATGCCCCGCTCGAGCCGGAGGACCTCGAGCGGCTGGCCACGGCAGCGTACCTCGCCGGCAGAGATGACGACAGCGTCGAGGCGTGGGAGCGTGCGCATCACGAGCTGCTGCGCAGGGGTGCGGTGCTGCCGGCCGCCCGATGCGCGGGCTGGCTGGTCTTCGTCCTGCTGAACGGCGGCGAGTTCGCGCGCGCCGGCGGCTGGCTGGCGCGTGCACGTCGGCTCGTCGACGACCAGGGCGACTGCGCCGAGCAGGGCCATCTACTCGTGCCCGAAGCGTTCCAGCACGCGTACGCGGGAGACTGGCCGAGCGCCTACGCGATCGCCGGCAAGGCCGCCGAGATCGGCGATCGGTTCGCCGACATCGATCTGGTGACCCTCGCCCGCAACATCCAGGGCCGGGCGCTGATCGCAGAGGGCAAGACCGTCGAGGGCATGACCCTGCTCGACGAGATCATGGTCGCGGTCATGGCCGACGAGGTGTCCGAAATCGTCGCCGGATCCGTCTACTGCAGCGTGATCGAGGCGTGCCAGGAGGTCTTCGATCTGCGTCGGGCGCAGCAGTGGACGGCGGCGCTCACGCACTGGTGCGACTCGCAGCCGGACCTGGTCCCGTTCAGCGGTCACTGCCTGGTGCATCGCGCCGAGATCATGCAGCTGCACGGGGCGTGGACAGACGCGCTCGAGGCGGCGCAGCAGGCGCGCGAGCGGCTCCTGCAGCGGGCTCAGCCGGCGGTTGGCGCCGCCTTCTACCAGCAGGCCGAGCTGCATCGCCTGCGCGGCGAGTTCGCGCAGGCCGAGGCGGCGTACCAGCAGGCCAGCCGGTGGGGACGCGAGCCGCAGCCTGGGCTGGCGCGGCTGCGACTGGTCCAGGGGCAGGTCGATGCCGCCGCGGCGGCGATCCGTCGCGTCGTCGAAGCCGCACAGGACCGGGTCGCGCGGTCGCGGTTGCTACCAGCGCACGTCGAGATCATGCTCGCCGCCGGTGACATCCCCGCGGCGCGGGCGGCCGCCGATGAGCTCGCGGAGATCGCCGATGCCCTCGACGCGCCGCTGCTGCGCGCGCTCGCCGCCCAAGCCGACGGCGCCGTCCGGCTGCTCGAGGGCGACGCCCAGGCCGCGCTCGGCGCGCTGCGTCCTGCGTGGACGGCGTGGCAGGAGCTCGAGGTGCCGTACGAAGCCGCGCGGGCCCGGGTTCTGATCGGGCTCGCCTGCCGGCAGCTCGGGGACGAGGAGAGCGCGGAGATGGAGCTCGACGCGGCGCAGTGGGTCTTCGGGCGGCTCGGCGCCGGACCCGACGTTGCGCACGCGCAGTCGCTCTCCGGTAAGGCAGCTGCGAGGCCGGCGAGCGGCTTGACGGCGCGCGAGCTCGAGGTGCTCCGCCTCGTGGCGACCGGCAAGACCAACCGGGTGATCGCTGCCGACCTGTTCCTGAGCGAGAAGACCGTCGCCCGCCACGTCAGCAACATCTTCACCAAGCTGGGTCTGTCGTCCCGGGCGGCGGCCACGGCCTACGCCTACGAGCACGACCTCGTATAGGCGCGCCTACACAGAATTACCCAGCGTGTGTGGACGGGCCGATTTGGGTGTTTCGCCCGAAGCGGCGACGCCGGCCGCTCCGTAGCGTCGCGATCGAATGGTTCCCCCACCGGAGAGGCGACGTTGAAGAGGCAGCACGAAGTCGAGGAACGTGTTCCCGCCGGTGAGGACGCCCGTGCGCGGCTGTTGGCCGGCCTGCCCGTCACCGAGCGGCGGTTGCAGCTCGCCGGGGTGTCCACGGCCGTGCTGGAAGGCGGCGACGGCCCACCGGTCGTCTTCCTCCAGGGGGAGTTCGCGGCCGTGTGGATGCGGGTGATCCCCGAGCTGGTGACGACCCACCGTGTGATCGCACCGGACCTGCCCGGCCTCGGGGCGTCGGAGCTGTCCGACGGCCCTCCCGATGCCGAAGCCGTCCTGACCTGGCTGAACGCGCTCATCGAGCAGACCTGTGCGAGCCCGCCCGTGCTGGTCGGGAAGGCGCTGGGCGGGGCGCTTGCCGCTCGTTTCGCGATCGAGAACAGCGACCGGATCGATCGGCTGGTGCTGGTGGACGCGCTCGGGCTGGATCGGTTCCGACCAGCGCCGGGGATGGCGCTCACGTTCGTCGGCGTGCTGTTGCGACCGACCGAGCGCGGGCTCGAGCGCGGCTTCCGGAACTACTGCTTCGCCGATCTGGATCGGGTGCGCGCCGAGCTGGGTGAGCGCTACGAGTGGATGGCGGCGTATGCGCTCGACCGGTTTCGCACACCGAGCGTCAAGGCAACGATGCGCAGCAGGCTCATGAAGCACCTCTCAGCGGCGATCCCGCCCGCGGACCTGGCCCGGATCGCCGTTCCGACGACCCTGATCTGGGGCCGACACGATCTCGGGGTGCGGCTGAACGTCGCCGAGGCTGCCAGCGCCCGCTACGGCTGGCCGCTTCACGTGATCGAGAACGCGCGCGACGACCCGGCCATCGAGCAGCCGGCCGCGTTCATGGACGCGCTGCGCACCGCGCTTGGGACAGCCGCGGTGGCGGCTGGCCGAGCCGGATGAAACGAGGCGATGGATGGACGGCGCGCGCGGCGCAGAGCACATCGAGATCGTGATCATCGGTGGCGGTCAGGCGGGCCTCTCGACGGGGTACCACCTGGCGAAACGCGGTCTCCCCTTCGTGATCCTGGACGCGCACGAGCGGATCGGCGACGCCTGGCGCAAGCGGTGGGACTCGCTTCGGCTGTTCACCCCCGCGCGCTACAACGGTCTGCCGGGCTGGCCCTTCCCGGCGCCTGCCTGGTCGTTCCCCAACAAGGACGACGTGGCCGGCTACCTGGAGGCCTATGCGACCAGATTCGATCTCCCGGTTCGCACCGGCGTCCACGTGGACGGCCTCTGCAGGAAGGGAGACCGGTACGTCGTGGCGGCTGGTCGCCGCCGGATCGCGGCTGACCGCGTCGTCGTGGCAGCGGGCGCGTACCAGCGCCCGAGGGTTCCCGACTTCGCCGCCGATCTCGATCCGGGCATCGTGCAGATGCACTCCAGCGAATATCGGGATCCATCCCAGCTCCAGGAGGGCGGCGTCCTCGTTGTCGGC
>DATDKF010000485.1:0-9853 GCA_036520135.1 Solirubrobacteraceae bacterium | reverse complement strand
ATGAAGCCGCACGCCCAGTAGAGCGGGGTCTTGAACTCGAGCGAGCCGCGCCACAGCGTCGCGATCCAGTTGAACACCTTGATGCCCGTGGGCACCGCGATGATCATCGAGCTGATCATGAAGAAGGCCAGCACCGCGGTCGCCGTCGGGGTGGCGAACATGTGGTGCGCCCACACGAGCATGCCGAGGAACGCGATGCCGGCGGTCGCCGCCGCGATCGCCTTGTAGCCGAAGATCGGCTTGCGCGCGAACACCGGCAGGATCTCGCTGAAGACCCCGAACGCGGGCAGCACGAGGATGTAGACCTCCGGGTGCCCGAAGAACCAGAACAGGTGCTGCCACAGCAGCGCCGAGCCGCCCTGGGTGGGGTCGAAGAACGTCGTCCCGAAGTTCCGGTCCAGCAGCAGCATCGTGACCGTGGCCGCGAGCGACGACAGCGCGAGGACGATCAGGTAGGCGTAGATGAGGATCGTCCAGACGAACAGCGGCATCCGCCCCCAGCCCATGCCGGGCGCGCGCATGTTGTGGATCGTGGCGATGAAGTTGATCGCGCCGATGATCGAGCTCAGGCCGGTGAGGTGGACCATGTAGATCCACGCCTCCTGCCCGTTGGACGGCGTGAACTCCTTCAGCGACAGCGGCACGTAGGAGAACCAGCCGGCCTCCGGCGGCGTGAAGAACAGCGACGCGTAGAGCGCGATGCCGCCGAACAGGTACATCCAGAACGACCACGCGTTCAGCCGCGGGAACGCCACGTCGCGGGCGCCGATCATCAGCGGCAGGAAGTAGTTCGCGAAGCCCGCCCAGACCGGGACGATGACCAGGAAGATCATGGTCGTCCCGTGCATGGTCATGATCTCGTTGTATTTCTCGGGCGTCAGGAAGGTGTTCTCCGGCGTGCCGAGCTGGATCCGCATCAGCAGCGCCTCGACGCCCCCGACCACGAAGAACACGAGGACCGTGCAGAGGTACATGATCCCGATCTTCTTGTGGTCGGTCGTCGTCAGCCACTGCGTCCAGCCGCGGCGTGGCCGGTCGACCTCGTGGGCGATGATCTGCGGGCGCGCGGGGATGACGGCCATCAGCCGCCTCCCTCCTCGGACTCGAGCTGCTTGCGCTCGGTCGCGGCCTCATCCTGCGCCTGCTGGAGCTGGTTGGCCTTATCGTCGTACCAGGCCTTCCAGTCGTCGTAGCGCAGGCCGATCACGCGGGCGAGCATGTCGGCGTGGTTGCGGCCGCACAGCTCGGCGCACTGGCCCGTGTAGACGACGCGGTCCTGGCCCTCGGGGATCGCGTCGAGCGGGATCCGGAACCAGCTCTTGTTCGTGTAGCCCGGGATCGCGTCCATCTTGCCGCCGAGCGTCGGGATCCACCACGAGTGCGCGACGTCGACCGACTCGATGTCGAGGGTGACCGTCATCCCCACGGGCACGTACATGTCGTTGTAGGCGTACACGCGCTTGTCGTCGATGCGCGGGTACTGCAGGTTCCACGAGTACTGCTGGCCGATGACCTTGATGTTCAGGCTGTCGCCCGGCGGCGCCGGCTGGTCGGTCGACGCGAGCAGGGTGTGCGCGGCGGCGACCGGCTGGCCGCTGGCGGTGATCTGAGACGGTGCCGGGTTCTTGATCTCGTCGAGCAGGACGAACGTGAACACGGTCAGGAAGATGAGGATCGCCGCGGCCCCGACGGTCCAGCCGATCTCGAGCTGGGTGTTGCCGTGGATCTGCGCGGCCACGCGCCCCTTGCGGGCGCGGAACTTGAGCATCGAGTAGATCAGCAGGCCCTCGACGCCAATGAAGATGACGAGGCCGACGAGCGCGATCAGGATGTAGAGCGTCCGGATCCCGTCGGCGTTCGGCGAGCCGTCGGACTGAGGCAGGAACCAGCCCGCGGACGCGGTCGGCGCGAGCACCAGGACCCCCAGCGCCACGACCGGCAGAGCCGCTGCCAGCACGCGTAGGCGCCGCCGGGTCTTGGTCTGGACGTCTGCCACGGCGTCGGCAGTATATGGACGGGAGGCCGGGAAGCGGCCCGTCACCGGCCCTCGAACGCGGGCGGCCGCTTCTGGAGGAACGCGAGCACGCCGTCTTTGAAGTCGTCCGACGCAGCGGCGCGCTGTTGGATGGCGGCCTCGAGCTCGAGCTGGGCGTCCATCCGGTCGAACAGCCACCGGTTGAGCTGCTCCTTGGCACCCGCGTAGGCGCCGGTCGGCCCGGCGGCCAGGCGGGCCGCCAGCTCGTCGACCGCGCCGTCGAACTCGTCGTCGGGCGCGACGCGGTTGACGAGGCCCCACTCGAGCGCCTGCCGGGCGCCGACCCGCTCGCCGAGCATCGCCATCTCGGCCGCGCGCGCCAGGCCGACGCGCTCCGGCACGAGCAGGGAGGAGCCGCCGTCCGGCACCAGGCCGATGTTGATGAACGCGAGCAGGAAGTAGGCCGACTCGCGCGCGATGATCAGATCGCAGCACAGCGCCAGCGAGCAGCCGATCCCCACCGCCGGGCCGTTGACCGCCGCCAGCACCGGCTTGGGCATGCGCCGCAGGCCGGCGATGATCGGGTGGTAGCGCTCGCGCAGTGCGGTCCCGACGTCCGGGTGGCCCTCGGGCGTGGCATCGAAGCCGGCCTTGAGGTCGGCCCCGGAGGAGAACGCGCGCCCGGCGCCGGTCACGACCACGGCGCGCACGGAGTCGTCCTCGGCGGCCTCCCGGACCGCCGCCAGCAGGTCGATCCCGAGCTGCTTGTCCCAGGCGTTCATCACGTCGGGGCGGTTGAGCACGATCCGCAGCTCGGCCCCGCGGCGGTCCAACGTCACGGTCTCCATGACGTCAGGTCCTATCACCCAGGGTGCGGGCCATGCCCGCTTCGAGGCTGACCCGCGGCTCCCAGCCGAGCTCCTCGCGCGCGCGTGTGTTCGGGAACGTGGCCCGGCGGGACATGAATGTGACGGCGGCCGGGCCGGCGCCGAACGCGCCGGCGAGCGCCCGCAGCAGCGGCGCGGGCAGAACCCTGACGCGGTCCTGGCCGAGCGAGCGCGCGTGGTGGGCGAAGAACTCGCGCGCCGTGACCGGCGAGCCGTCCCAGACCGTGTACGCGCGGCCGGCGGCGCGCGGCTCGCGCAGGGCCCGCACGATCGCGTCGACCAGGTCGTCGACGTACACGGGCGTGATCAGCCCATCGCCGGGCGCCGGCAGGTAGAAGCGCCCGCGGCGCATCATCTCCAGCGGGCGCACCACCCACGGCCGCGAGCCGGGGCCGTAGACGTCGCCGGGGCGGATCACCGTGGCGCCGCGGCGCAGGGCGAGCACTTCGGCGTAGCCCTTGGTGTCGATGTACGGGATCCCGCACGGGTGCGGCGGGCTGTCCTCGGCAAGCGGGCGCGTGAACTCGTAGCCCCAGGCGGCGACCGAGGCGAGCACGACGGCGCGCCGGCCGCCCGCCGCGTCGAGCACGTTGCGGGTCCCGCGCACGTTGACGCGTACGAAGTCCTCCATCCGGCCGCGCTCGGAGACGATCGCGGCCGCGTGGACGACCGCGTCGGCGCCCGCGAGCGCCGCGACGGTCGAGGACGGGTCGGCGACGTCCGCGCGCCGCTCGGCCCCCGCGAGGTCGATCCCGATCGGCTCGTCGCCGTCCGCCGCCAGCCGGCGGCAGACGGCCGCGCCTATGAACCCCGCCGCGCCGGTCACCGCCACGGTCATGCCTGATGCCATCCAGGCGACCTTAACGACGGCCGCACATTACGGGCAGCCGTATCCCCCCGGTTTTCACCGCGCACTAGGCTGCGGCCTCGTGCGCCGCTCGACCGCCGTTCGCGCGGCCGCCCTCACGGTGCTGGCCGCCGGCGTGGCGGCCCCGCTGGTCCGCCGCCGCCTCCGTCTGAGACCGCCCGTCGTGCTCGGCGCGGCCGCGGCCGCGCCGGTGGCGCTGTGCGTGCTCGTCCCGCGCTCGCGCGCGCGTGACTTCGTCACGTGCCTGCTGCAGATGTTCGCCTACATCACCGCGTACAAGATGCCCTACGACGACCCGGAGGCGCTGGCGCGGCGGGTCAAGGTCGCTTATCCCGTGCGCGCGGACCGGCTGATCGGCGGCGGCGTGACACCGACGCTGCGCCTGCAGCGGGCGCTCGGGACGCCCGGCTCGTTCCGCGCCTGGGAGAAGCTGCTCGTCTGGTCGCACTGGGTCTGGTTCGCGTTCCCGCACGGCACCGTGCTGTACCTGATCCTGCGCCACCCCGAGCGCGTGAACCGCGGCGCGACCCGCATCTACGCCACGTTCGACCTCGGCCTGATCGGCTACTGGGCGATCCCGACCGCGCCGCCGTGGTACGCCGCGGCCGAGGGGCACATGGAGGACGGCGGCACGCCGGAGCTGCGGCGGATGATGGTCGAGTACGGCGAGCAGTTCTGGAGGTCCGGCTGGGCCCCGCTGTACGGTGTCCTCGGGGGGAACCCGCTCGCCGCCATGCCGTCCCTGCACTTCGCGACATCCGTTTCGGCCGCGCACGTGCTGTCCGAGACGGGATTCGGCGCGGGATTGCTCGGGTGGGCATACACGGCGCTGCTCGGGACCGCGCTCGTCTACCTCGGCGAGCACTACGTGGTCGACCTCATGGCCGGGCTGGCGCTGGCCGAGGGGGTGCGGGCGGGCGCGCCGGCCGCGACGCCGCTGGCCCGCCGGGCGTCGGCCGTGGTGCACGCGATCGAGACGCGGGCGCGCGCATGAGCGAGCCGTCGGCACCGGTCACGACGCCGAATCGCGGGCCCGAGGAGGACGACGAGGCCGCTCCGCCACGGCTCCAGTTCACGGCGCGCAACCTGCTCGTGCTCGGCGGCTTCCTCGCCGCCTCGCTCGCCGCGCTGTACTACCTGCTGCCGCAGCTCGCCGGCCTCCAGGACACCTGGCACCGGATCGAGGACGGCAGCCCGTGGTGGATGCTGCTCGCGCTGCTGTTCACGCTCGGCATGTTCGGCGGCTACGTGATGATGTTCCGCGGCGTCTTCGGGCGCGCCGAGACGCGCCAGAACATCGGCTGGCGCGAGAGCTACCAGATCACGATGGCCGGGCTGGCGGCGTCGCGGATCTTCGCCGCGGGCGGCGCCGGCGGGCTCGTGCTCATGGCCTGGGCGCTGCGACGCGCCGGGATGCGGCGGCGCGAGGTCGCCGACAAGACGCTCTCGTTCCTGATCCTCACGTACTTCCCCTACCTCGTCGCGTTGATCGTGTGCGGCCTCGGGCTGCGGCTGGGGCTATTCCCCGGGCCCGACCCGTTCGGCCTGACCGTGGTGCCGGCGATCCTCGCGGTGATCGCGCTCGCGATCGCTCTCTCGATCGCGCTCGTGCCGACCGATCTGCAGCGGCGCGTCCGCCGCCTGTCCCGCGGCAGGGGCGGCGTCAACCGCATCGCCGAGAAGCTCGCGCACTTGCCCGCCTCGGCCTCGGCGGGCATGCGCGACGCGATCGCGCACGTCGGGACGCGCGATCCGGCGCTGCTCGGCGCCGTCCTCTTCTGGGCGTTCCAGATCCTCGTGCTGTGGGCGGCCTTCAAGGCGTTCGGCGACGCGCCGCCGGCCGCCGTGCTGATCCAGGCGTTCTTCTGCGGCATGCTCGGCAACCTGCTCCCGATGCCCGGCGGCGTCGGCGGCGTGGAGGGCGGGATGATCGGCGCCCTCGTGGCGTTCAACGTCGACGGCGGCCTGGCGGTCGTCGCCGTGCTCGTCTACCGGGCCTTCACGTTCTGGCTGCCGATGATCCCAGGCGTGATCGCGTACTTCCAGCTGCGCAAGACGGTGGAGCGCTGGTCGCTACACTATACAAAGTGAAGTGAGTCCCATCGGAGCCCGGATGGCGACGATTCCATCAACGCGCCGCCTGGACGGCGGCAACGGGTAACCATTTGAACATGAGCAACGACGTCGAGAACGTGATCATCATCGGCAGCGGCCCGGCCGGTTACACGGCCGCGCTGTACACCGCGCGCGCCAACCTCAAGCCGCTCGTCATCGAGGGCTGGATGTGGGGTGGCCTCCTGCAGCAGACGACCGACGTCGAGAACTACCCCGGTTACCCGCAGGGGGTCATGGGCCCCCAGATGATGCAGGACCTGCGCGACCAGGCCGAGCGCTTCGGCGCGCGCTTCATCACCGAGAACGCCACCCGCGTCGAGCCGGCCGCCGTCGAAGGCGAGGCGCATACCGTCTGGATCGACGACGACGAGTACAAGGCCGAGGCCGTGATCCTCGCCATGGGCGCCGAGCACAAGAAGCTGGGCGTCGGCGGCGAGGAGGAGCTGGGCGGCCGCGGTGTCTCCTACTGCGCCACCTGCGACGCCGCGTTCTTCAAGGACCGCGAGACGATCATCGTCGGCGGCGGCGACTCGGCGATGGAGGAGGCGATCTTCCTCGCCAAGTTCTCGTCCAAGGTCACGATCGTGAACCGGCGCGACGAGTTCCGGGCCTCCAAGATCATGCTCGAGCGCGCGCGCTCGATGGAGAACATCGAGTGGCTTACGCCCTACGTCGTGGAGGCGTTCCTGCCCGGAGACGACGGCGCCCTCAACCGCGCCCGCGTGCGCAACGTCGAGACCGGCGAGACGCGCGAGCTGCCGATGAACGGCGCGTTCATCGCGATCGGCCACGAGCCGCAGTCCGAGATCGTCCAGGGCATCGTCGAGACCGACGAGAACGGCTACGTGATCACCGAGGCCAGGTCGACCCGCACGAGCATGCCGGGCTTCTTCGCCGCCGGCGACCTCGTCGACCACACCTACCGGCAGGCGGTCACCGCCGCCGGCACGGGCTGCATGGCGGCGCTCGACGCCGAGTGGTACCTGCGCGACAACCCTAAGGTGCCGACGCCGCCGGCGCTCGAAGGCACCGGCGACCTCGCCGAGGAGCAGTGGGTGCCGGTGGCTCAGCCGACGCGCAGCACGTAGGTCGCGTCGAGATCGCGGATGCCCTGCACCTTGACCGCGACGTAGTACGTCTTCGGCCTGCGGCCGTTGTTGCGCAGGCGGATCCGCTCGGTCTTGCGCCGCCCCTTGTGGGCCGACTTCTTGAGCGGGTGCCTGAGCTCCTTGGCGTTGCGCTTGTAGACCGCCAGTGAGAGGTCGTCGGTAGGGCCGCCCGGCTTGGCCGTGATCTTCACGGTCCGGTGCCCGCGCACCTTGATGCGGTAGACGTCCGCCGGGTCCTCGAACACGTCGAGCAGGCCCTTGACCTTAGCCCTCTTGCGGCCCTTGAACGTCAGCGGGCTCGGCTTGCCGAACGCCTGGCCGTCGACCCAGATGATCTCGTCGTTCGGCTCGCCGCGGTCCTGCGGCGGCGGGTTGAACTGCAGCGCCCGCGCCACCGACAGGACCCCGAAGCCGGTCGCCGGGTCCCAGCCCGCCGGCGGCGTGTCGAGCGCCGACAGGCGGATCGCCTGCACGACGCGGTCCGGCGTCAGCGTCGGCCGCGCGGCGCGCAGCCACGCGACCGCGGCGGCGACCATCGGCGCCGAGAAGCTCGTGCCGCTCTGGTGCTCGTAGCCGTCGGCGGGCGGCTCCTGGTCGAGCGCGAGCGGCACCGCGGTCATGATGCTCACGCCGGGGGCCGAGAGGTCGACCGCGGCGTTGGCGTTCGAGAAGCCGGTGCCCTTGCCGTCGAGCCCGATCGCGGCCACGGTGACGACGTGCGGGAGCGAGGCCGGGAACTCGAGCGGGTTGCCCTGGTCGAGCTCGTTGCCGGCGGCCGCGACCGGCACGGCGCCGGCCTTGACCGCGAACTGGATCGCGACGTACTCGGCGAAGCACGCGCTCGGCGAGCCGTAGCTCATGTTGATCACCGCGGCGCTGCGCGCGACGGCCTCGCCGATGCCGTCGGCCGACGCCGAGCAGGTGATCTCCTCGGGCAGCGGGACGTTGAGCGCGCGGGCGTTCGGCCACACGCCGACGATCCCGCGCCCGTTGACCGGCGCGGCCGCCACCGAGGCGGTCGCGGTCCCGTGCTCGATCGTCACGGGGAACTTGGGCACCGTCACCGTGTTGCTCCCGACGAACTCGGTGTGCGTCGCGTCGAGCTGCGCGTCGACGAGCGCGATCAGCGGGCTCGTGGGCGTGACGAGCGGCGGGTCGATCGCGGGGTCGGCGACGGCGCCGCGCCAGGCGTTGGGCGGCACGGACAGCGGGTCGTCGGGCACCGAAAGGAACCGGCCGATCGTGTCCGGCTGGGCGTAGACGAGCAGGCCGCGCTCGCGTAGCGCGGCGGCGAAGGCGCGGGCGCGGCTGGGGGCGAGCACGAAGCCGCCGGTGCCGCGCGGGCCGATCGCCCGGGCGCCGAAGCGGCGCGCGATCGTCTGCGCGGCGGCGCCGGGCCGGGCGCCGACGATCCACGTCGAGCTGGCGGCGCGGGCCGAGGCCGCGGCGGCGTCGCCGGGCAACACCATCGGGGGCGCGACCGGGCCGGCGGCGGCAGCAGCGGGGAACGCGAGCAGGGCAGCGGTACCGGCCAGCAGCCAGCGGCGGAGTGGCGCCTTCATGCAGCCAGGGTAGTGCGCTCGGCCACGGCGCGGCGGAGAGTCGGCGCGGCGCGGTAGCGCTCCTCCCCGTACTCGCGGTGAAGGAAGTCGAGCAAAGCGAGCACCGCCGGCGGCCCCCACCGGTCGGCCCATTCGAGCGGTCCGCGCGGGTGGTTGAGGCCGAGCACCATGCCGGCGTCGATGTCCGCCGCGGAGCCGACGCCCTCGCCGAGCGCGAAGCACGCCTCGTTGATCAGCTGGGCCACGATCCGGCCGAGCACGGGGCCGCCGACGCGCTCGGCGTGCAGGCCCTGCGCGGTGACGAGCTGCTCGGCCTCGTCGGTGGTGACCTCGACGAGCCGGCCCGGCGGCGGCACCAGGTGCACGCCGGCGCGGCCCGCCAGCGCGTCCGCGTCCGCAACGTCCGCGGGCGGCTGCGGGTCGGCCGGGCGGCCCGGCGGGTACTCGTACCAGCCGCGGCCGCTCTTGCGGCCCAACCGCCCGGCCGCGACCAACCGCGCGACCAGCGGCGACGGCCGCCAGCGCGGCTCGCCGAACGACTGCTCGTAGAACGAGCGGGCGACCGCGAAGCCGACGTCGATCCCGACGAGGTCCATCAGCTCGAACGGGCCCATCCGGAAGCCGCCGGCCATGCGGCAGACGCGGTCGACCTGGTCGGGCGTGGCGAGCCGCTCCTGAACGATCCGCAGCGCCTCGAGCGAGAACGGGCGGTTGCAGCGGTTCACGAGGAAGCCCGGCCCGTCGGCGGCTTCGATCACGTGCTTGCCCATCGCCTCGCCGGCAGAGCGCGCCGCCGCCAGCGCGGCCGCGCCGCTGGCGTCGCCGGCCACCACCTCCAGCAGCCGCATCTTCGCCGGCGGGTTGAAGAAGTGCATGCCGACCACGCGCTCGGGATGCGGCAGGCCGCCCGCCAGCGCGGTGACGCTCAGCGACGACGTGTTGGTCGCCAGCACGCAGTCCGGCGCCACGATCGCGGCCAGCCGCTCGAACAGCGCGCGCTTGATCGCGACGTCCTCGGGCGCGGCCTCGATCACCAGACCGCACGGCGCGAGCGCGTCGAGGTCGCTCGCCCGCTCGGGCCCCTCGGGCGCGCGGGCGAGCGCGGCCTGGTCGGGGTCGTAGAGCAGCGTCGGGAGCCCGGCGCCGGTGGCCAGCGCGGCGATGCCGGCGCCCATCGTGCCGGCGCCCGTGACACCGACCGGCCTCACGGCACGTTGGCGCCGATGCGCCGCCGCTCCCGCTCGCCCAGCGAGCAGTGCAGCGCGCCGTGCTCGGCCACCTGGTCCTCGAACATCCTCTCCATGTCCGGCACGGCCTTGACGAGGTCGCGCTCGAAC
>DATDKF010000484.1:0-8251 GCA_036520135.1 Solirubrobacteraceae bacterium | reverse complement strand
TCCGCTCGGCCCCGCCCACGCAGCGTGAGCTGGTAACCGCATCGCTGCTCGCCCGCCCGTAGGCGCATGGCGAGACGGCCCGCCCCGACGGCAGCGTCCCGACCGTCGCGACGAAAAGGCCGACGAGCCACGCCGTCGGCCGTAACGCTCCGGAAACAGACGCAAAGTCCGGCTAGGCCTCAAGTGGTCGTTGCACGATCACTGGGGGTCGTGGTGTCCGAGGGACGGTCGAAGTTTGCGCGCATGACGCGCGAGGACAGGTTGTTGGTGTTGGAGTTGATTTCGTCCGGGGCGAGTGCGGACGAGGCCGCCGCGCGGATCGCCGAGAACCGCTCAAGTGCGGTCGTCGCCATGCGAACGGCGCGCGACCGGATCAGGACAATGGACCAAAGGAGCGACCCGTGAGCCCCGACCAAGGACGCACCGAGAGCAAGAACAGCGTGCGACGCCCTTCGCGAACCCGCAGCGATGCTCACGCGAAGGCGCGGCCCCGGTCGGCCGGGGCGCCGGTGGCGGAACCCGAACCGCCGAGCGGTGCGCCGGGACTCCGGGGTGGCTTCGACATCCTGGTCACGGACGCTCCGATCCGCTCGACCTTCCTTGCCCCTGCCCCCGCCGCCAAGGCAGCCTTCAGTTTGGCGCGGCGGCCGGCGCGGGTGACGCGCCGGCTGGGAGGCCTCGCCGGAGAGCTCGCGGCGACGGTCGCGGGAGTGTCACCGCGCGCTCCGAGCCCGAAGGACCGGCGCTTCGCCGATCCGGCCTGGCGGCACAGCTGGCTGTTCCGGCGCGTCGTGCAGGCCTACCTCGCCGCTCGCGCCACGGCTGACGATCTGATCAGCGACGCCGAGCTCGACTGGGCCGCCGAGGAGGAGCTGAGGTTCGCGGTCGAGAACGTCGCCGATGCGCTGGCCCCGACGAACTTTCCGTGGTCCAACCCGGCCGCGCTCAAGGTGGCGATCGACTACGGCGGCGCCAATCTGCTTGCCGGAGCGAGGAACCTGCTGCGGGACATGTCGACGTCCCCCCGCATCCCGGCGAGCGTCGACACCTCGAAGTTCACGGTGGGTGTGAATATCGCGATGACGCCAGGGTCGGTGGTGCACCGGACCGAGGTCTTCGAGCTGATCCAGTACGCGCCGACGACCGACACGGTGCGGCAGGTGCCGATCATGATCATCCCGCCGACGATCAACAAGTACTACGCCTGGGACCTTTCGCCCGGGCGCAGCATCATCGAGTGGTTCACCGCGCAGGGCATGCAGGTGTTCACGATCTCCTGGAGGAACCCGGACGCCGAGCAGGCGCACTTCAACCTGGATACCTACGCGGGCGCGTGCGTCGAGGCGGGCAGGGTGGTGGAGGAGATCAGCGGCGCGGACTCGCTGCACGTGACGGCCGCCTGTTCCGGGGGTCAGATCGCCGCCGCGACCGTCGGGCATCTCGTCGCTTCGGGCCGGCTCGGGCACGTCGCCAGCCTCGGGCTGTTCGTCTGCGCGCTCGACAGACCTGAGGAGGGCGTCATCGGCGCGGTGACCACGCGCGAGGCGGCTGCCGCCGCGGTGGCCGCATCCGCGGCCAAGGGCTACGTGGACGGGCGCGCGCTGGCGGAGATCTTCGCCTGGCTGCGACCGAACGACATGATCTGGAACTACTGGGTCAACAATTACCTCCTGGGCGCCCCGCCACCGGCGTTTGACATCCTGTACTGGAACCAGGACAGCATCCGCATGGCCGCCGGTCTGCACGGCGACATGATCCGAGTGGCCGTCGAGAACTCGATGCGCGTCTCCGGCGGGCTCACGGTCCTCGGCACGCCGATCGACCTTGCCTCCGCCGATGTCCCAACATACGTCCTGGCCGGTGAAACCGACCACATCGTGCCGTGGCAGAACGCCTACCGGGCCACCCAGATGCTCGGCGGAACCGCCCGGTTCGTTCTCGTCAACAGCGGCCACATCCAGGCGCTGGTGAACCCGCCGGATCCCAAGACCCGCCGGGCCTACCGCATCGCCGATGCCGCGCCGGCGAGCCCCGACGAGTGGCTCGCCGCGGCCGCTGAGCACAAGGGCAGCTGGTGGCCCGACTACCTGGCCTGGCTGGAGCCGCGCTCGGGCGAGCTCAAGCCGAGGCCGAAGACGCTCGGCAGCAAGGAGCACAAGCCGCTCGCCGACGCCCCGGGCACGTACGTCCTGGCGAGCTGATGGCACAACGCCACCTGCGGCTCCCGGCGCGAGCGCTGACCGCGCCGTCTGCCGAGAGCAGGGTCGACCCGCCGGCGTGGTGGGGGCGCCCGGTCGCGGAGACGCGATCGATGCTCGAGCTCGCGCGGCTGCTCGTGGATCCCGTGTTTCACGCCCAGTCGGGCGTGGCGCGCGGCGACGGGCGCCCGGTGGTGTTGCTGCCGGGGTTCCTGGCGGGCGATGCGACGCTCGCGGTGATGGGGCGATGGCTACGGCGGCTGGGCTATGCGCCGTATGTCTGCGGGTTCGTCGCCAACGTCGACTGCTCCGACCGGGCGCTCCAGCGCGTCGAGCGCCGCGTCGACGCGCTCCATCAGCGTCATGGCCGGCGCGTCGCCCTCATCGGCCACAGCCGCGGCGGGCACTTCGCGCGCGCGATGGGAGCGCGGGCGCCGGAGCGCGTGTCGCACGCGATCTCGCTCGGTGCCGATCTGCGCGGACTGATCGGTATCAGCGTCCCCACGCTCGCCGCGGTGGCCGCGGTCCGGCGTGGCCTGGTGCTGACGCGGCGGACGCGCGCGGAGCGGTGCTTCACCGCGGAGTGCACGTGCGGGTTCGCCCGGGATTACGCCCGATCGTTTCCTTCCGACCAGGTCCGACTGACGAGCATCTACTCAAGACAGGACGGCGTCGTGCGCTGGCAAGGCGCCGTCGTGCCGGAGGCCGAATGCGTCGAGGTGACCGGCAGCCACGTCGGCCTCGCGTTCAACCGCCAGGCCTACCGCGCGATCGCCCAGGCGCTCGCGAGACCCGAACTGGAGGGCTGAACATGTCCACCACAGCGATGCCGTACGAGCACCTCGGCCACGCGCTCGCGACCGACTACTTCTTCGTGCGCGAGACCTTCACCGACGGGCGCGACATCACCGGCGTCGGCGCCTTCACCTAGGTGGTGGTGTGGCGATCGTACAGCGATTGCCGCCCGTGCCGGCACCGAGCTCACACCGCGGCCGGCGCCACGCGGAGCGGGGCAGGGGTCAGGAGCGCGGCCACGCAGACGCTCGCGAAGCCGAGCATCAGCGCGAAGGCCGCGACCGTGCCCGCGGGCACGGGGTCGCCGAAGACGATAAACCCGCCGACGATGTTGGCCACGTTGGCGGCCGCGCCGGTCAGCGCGATCACCGGCACCGCCTCGCCCTGCTGCAGCGAGCGGGCCGAGGCGTAGAAGGCCACCAACGACGCGATGAGCGCCACCAGCAACGACGGGGCAGTCAACTCCGCACCGCCACCATCGGCGAGGGGATCAAGGAGCGCCTTGAGCGCGACGTCGGAGACCGCGAACAGGGTGCCGGCGGCCGCGCCGAGCATGAGGCCCGCATGCGCCCGGCCGCGACTGCTGCACGCTCCCGCGACCAGCGCCCCGGCGACCACGAGCAGCGTCGCCTGGAACCCGAGGAGCCCGGCCGGGGCGACCCCATCCCCGCGCCCGGACGTCGCCGGCAGGGTGGCTACGATCAGCACGAGACCACCGGCCGTCAGGGCGAGACAGATCCGCTGTCGGGCGCCGACCGCACAGCCGAAGAACCGCTCGGCCATCACGGCGAGCAGCACGACGCCGCCGGCCAGCACGACCTGGACGATCGACAGCGGCGCGAACGCCAGCGCGGCGATGTGGAAGACCCACGCGCTCCCCGCAACGGCCATCCCCAGGGCGAACCACCCTGAGCTCAGCAACGCTCGCAGGCTGCGCAACGGGCGCCGGACATCGACCGCCGGGGCCGCGCACGCGCCCCGGTGCTTGCACAGAAAGCCAACGTTCGTCACCAGCGAGCAGGCCAGCGCGAACACGATCCCCAGAGTCATCGACACGACGCCAGCGCTCCCCTCGCACGAGGCGCGGATCGGCAGATGCGAAGCGGAAGCGGATCACGAGTTCTCGGCATGCCGACAAGTTCCCAGCGCCGGACCCTGTTGTCATTGGCGCCGGCCCCCGACTCGCACCATGGAAAACCCCACATACCCGCGGCCGAATGAAACCGTTGGTGGTCGCGACGGCGACCGACAAGACCCTGCCGCGCACGTACAGCGGGAGCCGGCCGAAGGTGGTTGCGCACGACATCGGTTCGGCGCCTGATGGAGCTCGCATCGCCGCGCTCACGCATGCGGCTCGGTGGCTTGAGCTGCGCATTGCCGCGCCGCTCGCTGTTGTCGCGCGCGTGAACATGGGCGACGCCCACGGCGCGGCCGCCGACCGCAAGGAGATGGCGCGCCGTCCAATCCCATGAAGCGCTTGCGGCGCGGGGACGCCCGCATCCACGCCGGAGCGGGCACGTGTTGCGGTTGCAGATGGACGCCCGCATCTCGTCCCAGGCGGGAGCGTGGGAGACCCTGATCCGGCGTTCGTCGGCTGCCGCTTCGCGATGGAACAGCAGTCCAGCAATCTCTTTCGGGTGCCCCGATAGCAGTCGTGCGAACTGCGTCAGCACGCCTGGCCCTGCCTGTCCGACGGCGGCAGCCCGAGGCCTGGGTCGCGGCGGCGAAATCGTGACTGCTTCGCGCCGGCGTCGCTCGCGTTCCGTTGCCCTCCTGTGGTTCCGCTCGGCGCTGGCGGCTGCCTGCGTTCCGGCTAACGCGGGCTCGGTGATCGAGCGCGGCCTTGGCCGTGTGCCCGCCGCCGAGGAGTGCGCGCTGTACGCGCTTTGCGGGACGTTCGTCGTCCGTGGCGAGCTGCTCGTCGCCGAGTGAAGGCAGGTCTCGCTGAAGCGGGCTTGTGCCGCTCCGACATCGCCGGCGGTGTGAGCCGCTCGATCAGTGCTGCATCGTCTCGCTGAGCAGGAGCATGACCGGGGCGCCCGGCGCTGCTCTCGACGTTCCTAAAGCCAGCGGCGTTGGCAGGGCGATCTATGCGGTCGACGCGGTTGCCGGTAGCCCGCTGCAGGAGCGCGTGCGGATGAGGGCCTCGACTAGCGACCAAATTTCCCGCGTCGTGCCGGTGGATCTCGGCGCTTCGATCCGACCCCTCACCGCTAGCCTGACCTTCCCCTGAGCTGCTGCGCAGCGGCCCGAGGCGGCGGCGTAGGAGCGTGTAGGCGACTGCACCGCCGGTGAGCGGCACGAGGCTCCGATCGCCTCGTGAAGCAGGACCGCGGCGGATCACGGTCGGGGCGCCGGAGAAGATGCGATCTACGCCAGCGCCTTCTCCTTGGCGCGCTTGAACTCCTCCTCCGTGAGCAGTCCGCGATCTCTTAGGCCCTCGAGTTCGGCGATGTCATCGTCTGGTGACGGCGGAGCCTGTTGGGATAGCTTGCGCTGTCTCTTCACGCGCTGGAATTCCTCGTCAGTGAGGATCCCGCGATCCTTTAGGTCCTCGAGCTCGGCGATGGATGCGATTTCTTGCTGGCGTTGGTCGCTGACCGCGTGCGCCTTCATCTCGTCGCCGCGTGCGATCACGTAGATCAGCACGCCCAACAGCGGCAGCAGAACGATCAGCACAAGCCAGAAGGCTTTCTTCCACCCATTTAGGTCGTGGCTGCGGAACACGTCCATGATGACGGTGATGGCGAGCCAGATCCAGAGGATGAGCAGCATGAACTCCAACACGGTCAGCAGCGCCTGACCAAAGGTGTAGGTGGCCATTGGTTGCATGCGAGGTCCTTTCGGTTCCGGTCGCCTCGTTTTTCCCGGAACGATCGTGACACCGGGCCACACCAAGTTGAATCCGTAATTTGCCGCAGCCTGCCTCGGCAGTTCTCATCCCGATCGTCCGGCACGGCGACGGCGCACCGGGACGGCGCGATCGCCGCCTCGCCGAATCGCTTGCGCGCCGGCGGTCACACTGGAGGACGAATGCGATCCCGCGATACGCGCCGTTTCCGCGCAAACGAGCGGACGCCTGTCGCCGACGTCGAGATGCCTGCCCGGGCGTGATTGCAGGAGTGTCGAGAGCCGACGGTCCCAGTGCTCCTGCTCCTCAAACGCAGCGGGTTGGTCGACGGCTGCAGATCGAGCGGAGATCACGGGTCGACGATCCCGCGGTATCGTGCCGGATTCGTGCGATTGCAAACTCCGGGAGGGGAACGACGGGCGCGGCTGTGGCGGTTTCAGGGGGAGGCTCCTAGCCGAATCTGCGACGCCATGGCGATGTCACGTAGACCCTGGTGCTCTTCGGTGGCCGCCGGCGGATTGTTGACAATCGTGAGGTGAGCACGGCCGATGTGCATGAGGAGGAGGTCGAATCCAGGTACGAGGCGACGTCTGGCGTCCTAATCGCGATCGGACTCCAGGCCACGCTCGCCGGGGTGAGTCTCGGAAATGGCTGGACGCTTATCGGGCTTCCGGGGTGGGTCTGGCTGATCGCCGTGGTCCCGAGGCGGCGCTGTTGCTGGTGCTCTCCTGGTCTTTGCCTCGGCATCGTCTCGAGCGGATGGGGTGTCGTCGAATGGTGGCCCTTGTGCTCGTCGGCGTGATCACCGCGGCAGACGCGTTCGCGCTCGTCGCGTTGATCGCATCGCTCTTGAGTGGGCATGAGAAGAGCGGCGGTGAGCTGCTCTTGAAGGGCGCCACGATCTGGGGCCCGAACATGATCACGTTCGGGCTGCTGTTCTGGGAGTTCGACCGCGGCGGGCCGACTCGCCACCGCGAACCCGATCCGCCGCCGCGCGACTTCCGGTTCCCGCAGGATGAAACCCGACACTTGCCGAACCGGGCTGTCACCTGTTGGTTGCTGGGCGGGCCGTGAACATTCTCCGCTAACGCCGATGGCAGCGAGAGCCGCACAACCGATGAGGTTCGACGCTTTGCGCTTCGCGGCGGTCTATCGAGCTCCGGGAAGGCAGCGTCGGCCGGCAATCTGGTTTACGCATCTGGCCGACGCCGGGCCGCCGGCAGGCTCGGGGGAGTGGTCGTTCTCCTCGCAGTCCTGGCGCGAGCAGTGACAGCCTCTCGCGTCCGGCGCTTCGCGCGTGAGCTGGTCGGTCTGTATTGGGACTCGGGAGTGGCCAACGACGTCCCAGCGCTCGCCTGGTTCCTGCTCTCGTCACTGGTGCCGCTGGCACTCGGTGTCACGGCTCTGGGAGCGGTCGCGCTAGGCGACTACGCCGAGGCCCAAGCGCTGTCGGTACGGATCTCCAAGGTGCTGCCCAAGGACGTCCAGGATCAGCTCGTCACTCTGATCCTGCGGACCAAGGAGCAATCACCGCTGCTGATCGCCGGATCGATCATCGGGATGGTGTGGGTCAGCTCGGGAGCCGTGGGAGTGATCGAGCGCTGTCTGCTGCGCCTGCTCGCACAACCGAGCAAAGGAGTCGTGCGCGGCAAGCTCCGCAACCTGGCGGTCGCCGCGGTGGTGACCGTGGTGATCATGCTGATGGTTGCCGTGGCCACGGTCGGCACCGACCTCGTAGGACGCCTGAAGATCAACCCGACGGCGATCCGCCTGGCTGCTCCGCTGACCTCGCTCGCGTTGAGCACCCTGCTGTGCGGCGCCGTCTTCCGCGCGCTTGCCGGCGAGTCCCTGCGGTGGCGCGCGGCGTGGGCAGGCGCAGCAGTCAGCGCCGTGATCCTCAACATCACGCCGACCGCTGCCGGTTACTACATCAGCCTCGTGGCCGGGAGGACTCCCGTCGAGGTGTTTCTGGTGCTCGCCGGTGTTCTGATCACCTGCTATCTCGCCGCATTCGGCTTGCTGCTCGGCGCCGGCGTCGCCGCGCGTGTGCAGCTAGGCCAGCAGCTGCACGGCTGACTCCGCTCCCGGTCGACCGAGCCGAGAAAGGGGTCGCTGCTTTACGGGCCACTGCGGAAACCGCGCTGGCCGCGACGTCGCTGTCGAAGACACTATCGCGTGAAAGGAGAACAGTCGCCGTGGTTTAAACGTCGTTCACTTCTGAGCAGATCCCGGCCGACCTGAGCCGACCTGAGCCGCTCTAGGAAGTGGTATTGGGGCCTGACAGACCGGACTCTGGCGACCTACGGACCGAAGGTCAGAGGTTCGAATCCTCTCGGGCGCGTCGCACAGAGACCCAGCGGGGCCCGGCAAGGCGGAGATCGAACAGTAGGATCGCGGCCGTGCCGTT
>DATDKF010000483.1:0-8637 GCA_036520135.1 Solirubrobacteraceae bacterium | reverse complement strand
CGGCCGCCGCCGACGCGGCCGCGCAGGACGCCGCCGGCGACGCGCGCGGTCACCGGCACGCGCACGCGGAGCGTGAGCGCGGCCGCGCCGCCCGGCGCGGCGATCCGAAGCCGCCGTGAGGGCCCGACACGCGTGAACGCGGTGAACCGCCCGTCCGCCCGCGTGCGCACGCCGGTCAGCGGCCGCCACCGCGCGCCCGCGATCAGCACCCGCTCCGCGACCTCGAGTGCGGCGTTCGCGACCGGCCTCGCAGCGGCGACGAGCCCGTCGCCGGCCTCGAGCCGGTCGCCGGCGGCGATGAATCGTCCGGGGGCACCGGCCGCGACTCGCGCGACGGGCGGGGCGGTGGTCGCGCGGCCGCGGATGCGGACGCGCTCGCCGTAGGGGACGGTGACGGTCGTGGCGCGGTGGCCGCGGCGCTCGAACCAGGCGGTGATGCGAATCGGTGGGGCGGTGGGACGCGGCACGTTGGGCGGCGAGGCGGGGACGTTGTCGATCGTGCGCGTGGCGGGGCCGTAGAGCGTCGTCGCGTTGCCGGCCGCGTCCTCGACCGCGACCGCGATCGTGTGGCGGCCGTCGGGGATCGTGGTGGTGTCGAGCGCGACGACGGCGCTGCCAGCCGGCGGGCACGGGCGGCGGAAGGCGAATTGGTACTCGCTGCCGCCGGCCAGGATGTCGCGGCAGCGGCGGTCGCCGATCGCGACCGGCGCCTGGCGCCGCCCGTCGACGACCGCGTATGCGCGGTACAGGCCCGCGCCGCGGTCGGTCGCGCTGAACGACAGCCCGACCGTCCCCGAAAGCGCGCCCGGGGCCGCGAGATCGCCCTGCACGCCCGCGGCAACCGGGGCGAACGCGTCGTGCAGCACGACACGCACGGTCCGGACGAGCAGCGCCGCGGTCCCCGCCGCCCGGCACGGATGCGGCCCGCCGCACACGAGGATCGCCCACACGCTCGTTGCGCCCAGCCCGTCCGCGCGCACCCAGCCGACCGGCCGGTTGACCGACGGCACGTCGTGCGCGACCCACCGCACGCGCCCGTCCGCGCTCGCCCCGAACAGCGTGTTCCAGTCGCCGCTCCCGATCCCCGACACCGCGCGCTCGAAGTCCCACGCGCTGATCGTCGTGTCGGCCGGCGCGGTGTAGACCCACTCCGCCACGTCGCCCGGCGCGAACGATGGCCGAGCCCAGAACCGCGCCGCCAAGCCGTCGGCGCCGGCCGAGGTGGCCGCGAACCCGCCCGGCGCGTAGGCGTATGGCGACCAGCCGTCCAGTCCCGGGGACGCGGGAGACAGCGTGTGGTGCTCGTACGTGCCCGCCCGCGCGGGGCAGCCGACGACGAGCAGCAGGGCGAGAGCGAGAAGCAGTGAGCGCATGCCTCACAAGAGGCACGGCCTGCGGAATCTCGCCCCCTTCAGTCCTGCGCCGACTGGCGCAGCAGCGTGCTGGTGGTCTGCTCGAGGATCCGCCGCCAGGCCGGCGCGTTCTCGCTCTTCTCGGCCTTGAAGTGGCGCACGACCTTGCGCACCCGCGTCGCGGAGATCTCGATCCCGTGGCGGCCCACGACCTCGCGCAGGTTCTCGTAGTCGTCCGCCAGCTTCACGGTCACCGACTGGAAGCCGTGGGTCGCCACCCGCAGCCGCGACCGGTAGTCGAGGATGTTCGTCTGGAACATCAGCTCGTCATCTGTGTCCGGCTCGATCAGGACGATGTCGACGCCCGGATAGCGGTCCCGCCAGCCGCGCGCCACCTCGTGCAGCCGCTGGTAGGCGAGCAGCTTGAACGTCTGGTAGCCGATCTTCGGGAAGCCCATGTCCGACACGCGGCGCGTGCGGGTGCCGAACAGCGTCGGGATCTCCTTCGTGAAGTCGTTCACGTAGGGCACCAGCGGGTTGACGACCACGATCAGCTTCGCCCCCGCCTCGACCGCGATGTCGAGGTTCGTGGTCGAGACGATCCCGCCGTCGACCAGCTCGCGGTCCCGCAGGCGGGCCGGCTGGTAGACCATCGGCAGCGCCGTCGAGGCCCGCACGGCGGCCGAGATCGGCACGTCATCCCAGCCCGGGCCGCCGAGCACGATCCGCTCGCACGTGTCGAGGTCGGTCGCCGCGAGGTACAGCTCGCACGCGAGCTCGCGGAAGTCGTCGGTCCGGTCCGGGTCCGACAGCGCGTTGGCGACGTACTCCTCGATCCCCGAGCCGGTGTAGAGCCCGGACGGCAGCAGACCGGCCAGCGCGATCGCCATGTCGACCGTGGAGAGCGACGGCAGCGCCCGCCCGACCTCGCGCAGCGCCCCGAGCAGGTGGATGGGCAGCCGCAGGCCCTTGGCGATGACCTCGCGGTAGTTCGGCCGCATCAGCATGTCCAGCGACACGTCGGTGAACGGCTGCGGCACCTGGTCGTTGAGCACCCGCATCATCTGCTCGGGCGTGACGCCGTTGGCCGCCAGCGCGGCGATCAGCGATCCGGCGCTGGTGCCGACGTAGACGTCGAACTGGTTGACGGTCCGGTCGACGGTCAGCAGATCGAGCGCACGCAGCGCGCCGATCTCGTAGACGCCGCCCGTGAAGCCGCCCCCGCCCAGCACGAGCGCGGTCTTCGATCGCCGGCGGCGCCGCCGACGTGGTCGCCCCGACCCCTCGAGCTCGACAACGTTGCCCATCCTTGTTGACGCAGTGTACGGTGCGGTCTGGCGGCGGGCGGGTGGGTACCCCGCATCTTCCGTCGTCCAGCCGGGTTTCCTATCGCCGATGGTCCGTCTCGCCTGCCTTGCGGCCGTGCTCGCCGCCGTTCTCGCGCCCGCCGCCCAGGCCGCCGGCCTGCCGGCCACCGTCCGCGCGCTGGACGGCCAGATGAACCGGGCCGGATCGGGCTCGGGTGCCTACGTCGTCGACCTCGACAGCGGCGCCACGCTGTACTCCCGCGCGCCCGACGTGCCGCGGATCCCGGCCTCGGTGAACAAGCTCTACACGACGTCGACGGCGTTACTGCGCTACGGCGAGGAGGGCCAGCTCACGACCGCGGTCCTGGGCGACAGCGCGCCGGATGACGCCGGCGTAGTCAAGGGCAACCTGTACCTGCACGGCGGCGGCGACCCCGAGTTCGGCCGCGCCGAGGCGCGCGAGCTCGCGAGGATCCTCGTCACCAGCGGCCTCACGCGCGTGACGCGCCGCGTGATCGGCGACGAGTCGCACTTCGACCGCCTGCGCGGCGGCCCGGACTCCAACTACGGTGTCTCGGAGTGGGTCGGCCCGCTGAGCGCGCTGTCGTTCAACTACGGTTTCACGGTCGGCCGCCATCCGCGGTTCCAGAAGAACCCTGCCTACTACGCGGCGCGCCAGTTCGAGCGCGAGCTGCGGCTCGCCGGCGTCCGCGTCCGCTGGCACGCCCGGGCGGGCGTCGCGCCCGCGGGGGCGGCGACGCTCGGCGAGTGGGCGTCACAGCGGATGGCCGTGCTCGCCCGCCACACCAACCGCCCGTCCGACAACTACATGGCCGAGACGCTGCTCAAGGACCTCGGCGCCGACTACGGCGGCGCGGGCACGACCGCGGTCGGCACCGCCGTCGTGCGCCGCGAGGCGGCGCGCTTCGGCGCGAACCCGACGATGGTCGACGGCTCCGGCCTGAGCCGCCAGAACCGCACCACGCCGCGCGACGTCGTCGAGCTGCTCGACGGCCTCGACGAGAGCGCGGTCGCCGAGCCGATGCGGCTCTCGCTGGCGATCGCCGGAAAGGCCGGGACGCTGTCGGACCGCATGCGCCGCTCCCCCGCCAAGGGCCGCTGCCGGGCGAAGACCGGCACGCTCAACGGCGTCTCGAACCTCGCCGGCTACTGCAACGGCCGCTCCGGCGCGCGGCTCGCATTCGCGTTCCTGATGAGCGGCGTGAGCGTCTGGACCGCCCATCCGCTGCAAGACAGGATGGCGGCCGCGCTCGTGCGCTACCGCCCGTGAACCGGCGCGGCGCCGCCAGCCCGCTGGCACCATGTTCCGGGTAATCGGCGCCCGTTCCCTTGTCCTGGTCGCCGCGCTGGTGCTCGCGAGCGCCGCGCCTGCCGCCGCCCGCGACGCCGTCGTCCCGTCCTTCGACGGCACGCAGATCCACGTCAGCTTCCATCCCGCCGCGGGGCTGAAGGCCGGCCAGCGGGCACCGACGATCCTGCAGACGCACGGCTGGGGCGGCACGCGCGACACCAACCCGGACAGTCCGTCGACCTCCGCGACCGGCAACGTCGGCACCGGCCCGCTGCGCAACGCCGGCTTCAACGTGCTCACGTGGGACTCGCGCGGCTTCGGCCAGTCCGGCGGCACCGTCGAGGTCGACTCCAAGGACTTCGAGGGCCGCGACGTGCAGGCGCTGCTCGACTGGCTCGCGACGCAGCCCGAGGCCAAGCTCGACAAGCCCGGCGACCCGCGCGTCGGCATGCACGGCGTCTCGTACGCGGGCGGGATCGAGCTCGTCGCCGCCGGGATCGACAGGCGGATCGACGCGATCGCGCCGACGATCGCCTGGAACTCCCTGCTCACGAGCCTTTACAAGGAGGACACGGTGAAGGGCGGCTGGTCGGCGCTGCTCTACGCGGCGGGCCGGACCGGGCGCCTGGACAGCCACATCACGTCCGCGTTCCTGAGCGGCTCCGCCACCGGCAAGCCGTCGGCCGAGGACCGCGCATGGTTCGAGTCGCGCGGCCCGGGCGACGCGCTCGTCGGCAGGATCCGCGTTCCCACGCTGCTGCTGCAGGGCACGGCGGACACCCTCTTCACCACCACCGAGGCGATCCGCAACTACGGGATCCTGCGCCGCAACGGCGTGCCGGTGAAGATGATGTGGTTCTGCGGCGGGCATGGCACCTGCCTCACCGGCGAGGGCCCGGCCGGGCACTTCGAGGCCGGCGTGATCGCGTGGCTGCGCCGCTACGTCGTGGGCGCGAAGGTCTCCACCGGCCCGGGCTTCGAGTGGCTGGCCGACGACGCCGTCTGGCGCAGCTCGACCCGCTGGCCGCCCCCGCGGGGCGCGGCGATCGTCGCCACCGGCTCGGGCACCCTGCTCGTGAACCCGGCCGACGCGGTGTCGGGCAGCCCGGTCGCCGCCGGCGTCGCGACCAACGCGGTCAGCGTCGCGATCCCCGAGCGGACCGCCCAGGTCGTCGGCGAGCCGACGCTCAAGCTCACCTACTCCGGCACCGGCGCCATCGGCCACGTGTTCGCTCAGATCGTCGACGAGAAGCGCAACCTCGTCCTCGGCAATCAGGTGACGCCGCTCCCCGTCACGCTGGACGGGGCATCGCACACGGTCACGCGTCGCCTCGAGGGCGTCGCCGCGAGCATGGCGCCGGGCGGGCGCTACCACCTGCAGGTGATCGGCGGCAGCCAGGTCTACGGACCGGTGCGCGGCGCCGCGGCGATCACGATCTCCGCAGCGCGGCTCGAGCTGCCGACCGTCGGCTCCGCGGGCCTGCTCCCGAGCGCCCGCCGCTGCCGGTCGCGCCGCCGGTTCACGATCCGCATCCACCGCCCCGCGCACACCCGCCTGCGGTCGGCCAAGGTGTGGGTCGCCGGCAAGCGCGTGAAGGTCCACCGCCGCCACGGCCGCCTGCGCGCGGTCGTGAACCTGCGCGGGATGACCGCCCGCAAGGTCACGGTCCGGATCGTCGCCCGCACCAGGAGCGGCAGGATCCTGCGCGACAAGCGCGTCTACCGGCTCTGCGCCTAGCCCAGGACCCGCGCGATCCCGAAGTTGGTGTTGGTGCCCTCCACGAGCTGGCCGGCCACGACGATCCGCCCGTTCGGCTGCAGCGCGACCGCCTCGCCGAACGTCGGGAAGCCGAAGTCGATCGTCGTCTTGCCGTCGGCGCTGAACGTCGTGTCGGGCGACCCGTTGGGGTTCAGCCGCGCGACCGCGACGAGCGCGCCCTGCACGTAACCGGCGAGGACGATCTTGCCGTCGCCTTGCAGCGCCGTCGCGTTCGCGAACTCGTCGGTGCCCGGGCCGACGTCGATCGCCGCGGTGCCGTCGCCGTCGAACGTCGTGTCCGGCGTGCCGTTCGGGTTCAGGCGCTTGACGAGCATCACCGAGTTGTCGGGCGGGTAGCCGGCGACGACGATCTTGCGGTCCGGCTGGACGAGCACCGCCCGCGCGGCCTCCATGCCGGCCAGCATCAGCTGGCCGTCCCCGTCGAAGTCAGGATCGAGCACGCCGGTGGTCCGCAGGCGCACGACGATCGCCGTGGACTGGCCGCCGAACGTCGGCCGCGTCTGGCCGGCGACGAGGATCCGGCCGTTGGCCTGCCGGGCGGCGGCGAGGCCGAAGTCGTCGCCGCCGAAGTCGATCGCCACCTTGCCGTCGGTGCCGAACGTCTTGTCGAGCGAGCCGTTGGCGTTCAGGCGCGCGACCTGGACGTTCCCGCCCTCGGGCCCGGAGAAGCCGGCGAGCACGATCTTGCCGTTCGGCAGCACGAGCGGCGCCATCGCGCGGCTGAGCACGCCCCAGCTGAAGACCTTCTTGCCGTCGCCGGAGAACGTCGTGTCGAGCGATCCGTTCGGGTTCAGCCGCGCGACGGCGACCTTGAAGCTCGAGTCCCCCGCGAGCACGATCTTGCCGTCCGGCTGCAGGGCAGCGCCCCAGGCGGCCTCGTTGTCGCTGCCGAAGTCGATCAGCTTCTGGCCGCCCGAGCCGAACGTCGTGTCGAACGCGCCGTTGCTGCGCAGCCGCACGACGCAGAACGAGTTCGCGGGCGCGCCCCCGCCGGCGAGAATGATCCGCCCGTTGGGCTGCACGAGCACCGCGTGCGGCTCGTCGCGGCCGCCGAAGTTGACCTGCTTCTTGCCGTTGCCGTCGAAGGTGGTGTCGAGGTCGCCGGGCTGTGGCATAGGTGCGCCCGTTCCGGTCTAGAAATCCTCGTCGTCGCCGTAGCCGTCGTCGTCCTCGAGGACGAGGAAGAGATCCGCATCCTCGACGTCGGTGTCCAACGGGTCAGCGTCGGGTTCGATCATGTCCGCGTCGTCAGGCGGGTTCGACGACTCCAGATCGCCCCATGGAGTCTCCATGCGCGCAAGATACCGGCTACGCCGACGCGTCGAGAAGGGCGAGCAGGCCGGCCTCGTCGAGCACCTGCACGCCGAGCTTCTCGGCCTTCGCGAGCTTGGAGCCCGGAGACGCGCCGGCCACCACGTAGGAGGTCTTCTTGGACACCGAGCCGGTGACCTTGCCGCCGGCGGCGAGGATCCGCTCGGTCGCCTCCTCGCGCGTGAGGTCCGGCAAGGTGCCGGTGAGCACGAACGTCTGGTCGGCCAGCGGCCCCTCGCCGGGCGCCGGCCCCTCCTGCTCGAACTGCAGGCCGGCGGCGCGCAGGTCGGCGATCAGCGCGCGCAGCTTCTCGTCGGCGAGCTGGTCGTGGATGAGTTCGGCGACGATCGGACCGATGTTCGGTGTCGCGGCGATCTGCTCGGGCGTGGCGGCGAGTAACGCGTCGACGCTGCGGAACTGGGTCGCCAGCTTGCGGCCCGTCACCCAGCCGACCCCTTCGATACCGAGCGCGAACAGCACGCGCGCGAAATCCCGCGCCCGGGACGACTCGATCGAGCGCAGGATGTTCTCCGCGCTGGTCTCGCCGACGCGGTCGAGCGCGACCAGCTGCTCCTTGGTCAGCCGGTAGAAGTCGGCGGCCGTGTTCAGCAGCCCGGCCGCCTGGAACTGCGCGACCTGCTTCTCGCCGAGCCCGTCCATCTCCATGATCCCGGCGAACGCCTTGAGCTGCTGCCACTGGCGGCCCGGGCAGACGAGGTTCGGACAGCGCGTGAACACGCCGTCGCCCTTGACCGTCGGCGTGTCGCAGCTCGGGCAGCGCGCCGGGGGCTTCGCCACCGGGCCGCGGTCGGCGCGCTCGACCGCGTGCGGCGCCGGGGACAGGACCTGGGGGATCACGTCGCCGGCGCGCAGCACGATCACGTCGTCGCCGACTCGCAGGTCCTTGCGTGCGAGGTCCTCCTCGTTGTGCAGCGTCGCGAGCTTGACGGTGACGCCGCCGACATGCACCGGCTCGAGCACCGCGAACGGGTGCAGGTCGCCGTAGCGGCCGACGTTCCACTCGATGCCGTTCAGGCGCGTGACCGCGGT
Organism: Solirubrobacteraceae bacterium; assembly: GCA_036520135.1. Lineage (GTDB taxonomy): Bacteria > Actinomycetota > Thermoleophilia > Solirubrobacterales > Solirubrobacteraceae > DASSUW01. Next base: position 525 of record DATDKF010000483.1, on the reverse strand, counting down.
CGTCGGCGGGAACTTCCAGGCGATCGCCCAACGCGGATCGCGCCCGATGACGCCCAGCCGCCGCTGCAGCTCGAAGTCGTCGACCTTCACCACCACGCCGTCGATCTCGAAGTCGAGCGCGCCGCGGCGGTCCTGCCAGGCGAGGCACTGCGCGACGACCTCGTCCTCGCTGCCGAGCCGCTTGACGTCGCCGTTGACGCGGAAGCCGTGCTCGCGCAGCCACTCGAGCGCCTCCCAGTGCGAGGAGAGGGTCAGTCCCTCGGTCACCCCGATCGCGTAGCACCACATCGACAGCGGGCGCTCGGCGGCAAGCTGCGGGTCGAGCTGGCGGATCGTGCCCGCGGCCGAGTTGCGCGGGTTCATGAACGTCGACAGCCCGGCCTCGGCGCGGCGCTCGTTGAGCGCGGTGAAGTCCGGCAGCGACATGTAGACCTCGCCGCGGACCTCGAGCAGCGGCGGCGCGCCGTCCACCCGCAGCGGGATCGCGCCGATCGTGCGCAGGTTGTGGGTGACGTCCTCGCCGAC
>DATDKF010000482.1:0-7587 GCA_036520135.1 Solirubrobacteraceae bacterium | reverse complement strand
GCCGGACGCGCTCCGTCCGCGCCTGGTGGCCGCCGCGGCGGTGGCGGCGCTGAGCTCGCTCGACGGCGGCTTCGACGAGAAGCAACGGGGGCGCGTGGCCAAGGCCGAGGCGCTCGCCACGCTCGACGACGCGCTGCTGTTCCTGCGCGGCGGCATCGGCGCGCTTCAGGACAGGTAGCGCACGGGCGAGTTCAGGCGGGTCGGCCAACGACCAGCTGGAGCTTGGCCGCCCGGCTGGCGCGCGAGCGCGGTGCGGCGCTCGACCTGGATGGCCGGCTCGGCGACCCCGAGCCTCGGTCAGGCCGCGACTGACGAGCCGGCGAGCGTGCGCTCGAGCCGGTAGGCGAGCGCCTGCAGCGCGAGGTCGTAGCTGACGTTGAACGGCAGCCGCGCCCGCGTGTCCTCGACGAGCTCGAGCGCGGCGTGGAGCGAGTGTGCGTCGCGGGCGCCCGCGCGCAGCGGCTCCAGGCGGTCGGTCGCCAGCACGAGCTCCTCGGCGTCGGCGGCGATGCAGGCGAGGTCGCGGAACCAGAGGCCGACGAGCTGGAGCGCGTGGTCGAGCGCGCCGGTTTCGGCGCGCCGCGCAGCCCGGCGGGCGCGCTCGGTGAACTCGGTCTGCTTGCGCCGGTGCTCCTTCCTGGGCAGGTACTCGAGCTCGGTCGCGAGCGAGGCCTCGAGCTCAGCCTGGGCGGCGTCCCCGGCGGCGCGCGCCGCGGCCAGCGCCTCGGTCCACGGCTTGACCTGGCCGACCGCGGCGTCGAGCGCGGCGCGGGCGAAGGCCTCGGCGCGGGCGCGCAGCGCCGGCCCGTCGCCGAGCGCGAGCGCCAGCGCGCGCTCGCCGTCGCCGAGCGACAGCCGCGCGCACGCGGTCGCCGCCTCGGGAGCCACGCCGCGCGACTGCAGGCGCTCGGCGAGCCGCTCGGCGGGCAGCGGGTCGAAGCGCACCGGCTGGCAGCGCGAGCTGATCGTCGGCAGCACCTGCGTCGGGCGGTCGGTGAGCAGCAGCAGGACCACGTACGGCGGCGGCTCCTCGAGCGTCTTGAGCAGCGAGTTGGCCGCCTCGTCGTTCATCGTGTCGGCCCGCTCGAGCACGAACACGCGATGGCGCGCCTCGAACGGCGTCCGCGCCGCGGCCGAGACGACCGCCTCGTCGACGTCGCGCCGCAGCATCTCGTGCGCACCGCTCGGCGCGACCCACGTCAGGTCGGGATGGGCGCCGTGGGCGACCCGCGTCCGCGCCGACTCGGGGTCGGGGGCGCCGCGCGCCAGCAGCGCGGCGGCGAAGTCGCGCGCCGCGGCGCGCTTGCCGGTCCCGGCCGGCCCGTGCAGCAGGTAGGCGTGCGCCGGCACGCCCTCGAGGGCGGCGCCGAGCACGGCGGCGGCGTGCGGGTGCTGGTCGAGCACCCGGGTGATCCTAGTCGGCGTGCAGATAGGTCCGGCGCTCGGCGGCGGTGAGCCGCCGGCCGGCGCTGATGTGGTCCGGGACCATGCGCCGAAGCTCGTCGAGCGACGCGCACACAGCGCAGTCGTGCATCCGTGCGGTGCCGTCTTTTGAGGCGGTGAGGACGTGGCGGCCGTCGGCGGCGAACGCTGCGCTGACAAGCGGCGCCCGGTGCCCGAGCAGCTGGAGCACCGGTCGCCCGGTCGCGGCCTCCCACACCCAGGCGGTGCCGTCCACGCTGGCGGTGACGAGCCAGCGGGCGTCCGGACTGAAGGCGACGCTGCGGATCTCGCCGGTGTGCTCGCGGAGCTCGGCGACGACGCGGCCGCTCTCGACGTCGAAGATGCGGGCCGCGCCGCTGCTGCTGCGGTCGGCGACCGCGACGCGGTCGCCGCCCCACGCCACGCCGACGACCTAGCTCGGGAACTGCGCGTGCGAAAGCAGCTCGCGCTGGGGCTTCTCGGACTCCATGTCCCACACCGGCACCGGCCCCTCGACGCTGGTCAGCGCGGCGCGCGCGCCGTCGGGCTGAACGCGGCCGCCGGCGAGCGCACGCTCGGCGTCGTCCTGCTCGCGCAGCCAGATCCAGTTCGGGCGTGCCAGGTCCGGCGGGACCGCGGCGTCGCCGGGATCGCGGCGGACGACCGGGATCAGCCGCTTGTTGAGCTCGACGGCACGGGCGAGCTCCTCGCCGCAGACGGCCGAGGCGAGCGAGTCCGGGCTGATGACGAACACGACCGCGTTCGCGGCGGCCACCCCGGCGAGGACTTGCGCCCGCCAGTCGGCGGCCGGCGGGATGTCCTCGAGGTCGATCCACACCTCCGTGCCGTGCGCGACGAGCGCAGGCAGCAGCGTCTCGTCGACGAACCGCTTGTCGCCCCGCGAGTAGGAGACGAAGACGTCCGGGCGCGCCGGCGCCGTGTCGGCGGGCCGTGGCGATTCGGTCCCTGCGGCCGAGGCCATGGCCCATGCTCGCCGATCCGCCCGCCGCCGTGTGAGCGCGAGCGCGGCGGTAGCCTGCGGCGCGTGCTGATCACGGTCGAGGGGTTGGACGGCGCGGGCAAGACCACGCTCGTCGCGGGACTGTCCGCCGCCCTCGCCGAGCGCGGGCACGACGTGCTCGTCCTGCGCGAGCCGGGCGGCGTCGAGGTGTCAGAGCGCATACGCGAGCTGCTCAAGGATCCCGAGCTGGCGATCGACCCGCGCGCCGAGGCGCTGCTGTACGCGGCCGCGCGCGCGCAGCTCGTCGCGGAGGAGCTGCGGCCGCTGCTCGAGGCCGGGAACTGGGTGCTGCTCGACCGGTTCGTCGACTCGTCGCTCGCCTACCAAGGCGCCGGGCGCGGCCTCGGCGTCGAGGAGATCCGCGCGCTCAACGCGTTCGCCACCGGCGGGCTGACGCCCGACCGCACGCTGCTGCTGCGGATCGACCCCGAGCGCGGGCTTCGCCGCATCGCTGACCGGCCGGCCGACCGGCTCGAGCAGGAAGACGTCGCGTTCTTCGCCGCGATCGCCGCGGCCTACGACGCGCTCGCGGCCGCCGAGCCCGAGAGGATCGCGATCATCGACGCCGCCCAGTCGCCCGAGTCGGTGCTCGCGGACGCGCTCGCGGCGCTGTGAACCTCGTCCCAGAACTCGGTCGCGGCGCGCGCGAGGCGGATCCCGAGGCCCAATGAGAGCAGCCGGCGGGCGAGATCGGGGCGATCACCGAAACGCGTGAGGATGTCGTCGTAGATCGCCAGCTTGGCGCGGTGGGCCGCACCCTGCTCGCGCGCAAGCGCGATGATCTGCTCGTCGTCGCCGAGTTCGCTGAAGAACAGCTTGAGCAGCCCGAGGTCGCGGATCTCGGTCGGGCTCTCGACCGGCTCGGCGAGCCACTCCTCGACGCGCTCGCGACCGGCGTCGGTGATCGCGTAGTGGCGGCGGCGGCGGCCGCCCTCCTCGCGCGTCTCGGCGAGCAGACCGGCCGCGGCGAGCCGTGCCGGCTCGGCGTAGAGCTGCGTGTGCGGGAACGGCCAGAAGTGCCCGATGCTCAGCTGGACGAACTGCTTGAGCTCGTACGGCGTGGTCGGCCCGCGCACGGCTGTGATGCCGAGCACGAGGTAGGAGACTGGACCGAGGCGAACCTCACTTGACATTGGTGCGAATAGTAGCGTAGGGTCGGAACGATTCTAAACGAACGGTACTAAGGAGAGTGTCTTTGCCGTTCAGCCCATGGCCGCCGCCCGACGTCCCCGACGTCGACCTGGCCTCGTTCGCGCTCCGCCACGCCGTCCGCCTCGCCGATCGGCCCGCGCTGATCGACGGCGACCGCGTCGTCACCTACGCCGAGCTGGCCGAGCGCGCGCAGCGGGCGACGGCTGACCGCAGCGTTGTGGCGCTGCGGCGTCCGAACGGCGCCGAGTTCGTCTTCGAGCTGCTGGGCGCGCTGCGCGCTGGCGCCGCGGTGACGCCGGTGAGCCCGCTGTTCACCGAGCGCGAGGCCGCCAACCAGCTGCGGATCGCCGACACGCTCGACGATCCCGGCGACATCGCGCTGCTGCTCTCCTCGAGCGGCACCACCGGCCTGCCGAAGCTCGTGCAGCTCAGCCACCGGGCGGCGATCGCGAGCATCTGCCAGTTCGAGGTGCCGTTCCCGTACCGCGAGGGCGAGCGCGTGCTCGGCCTGGCGCCGTTCTTCCACGTCATGGGCCTGAGCTGCGTGCTGCTGCACGGGCTCTCGAGCGGCGCGACCGTCGTGACGATGCCGCGCTTCGATCTCGAGGACATGCTGCGCACGATCGAGCGGCACGCGATCAGCCAGGTGCTCGTCCCGCCGCCGGTGCTCAACGCGCTGGCGCACCACCCGCTCGTCGACTCGTTCGATCTGTCGTCGCTGCGCGTGGTGGGCGTCGGCGGCGCGCCGTCGACCGCCGAGCTCGAGCAGGCGGCGTCGGAGCGTCTCGGCTGTCTCGTCGGCCAGGGCTACGGGATGACCGAGACCGGCCCGATGATCGCCGTCACGACCACGGATCCGCCGCTCGTCCGCCACGGCTCGGTCGGCCGGCTCGTGCCCGGCACTGAGGTACAGATCGTCGACGGCGAGGTGTGGGTGCGCGGGCCGCAGCTCATGTCCGGCTACCTCGGCGACCCGGACGCGACCGCGGCGACGATCGACGCCGACGGCTGGCTTCACACCGGCGACCTCGGCCGCTTCGACGACGACGGCTTCCTGTTCCTGGGCGACCGCGTCAAGGAGCTGATCAAGGTCAAGGGCTTCCAGGTCGCGCCGGCCGAGCTCGAAGGACTGCTGCGCGCGCACCCGGCGGTCGCCGACGCGGCGGTCGTCGGCGTGCCGGACGAAGCGGCGGGCGAACGGCCCGTGGCGTTCGTCGTCGCCCGCGGCGAGCTCGACCGCGACGAGCTGATGGCCGCGATCGCCGAGCAGGTCGCGTCCTACAAGCAGTTGCGCGAGATCGTCGAGGTCGACGCGCTGCCGCGGTCCCCCACCGGCAAGCTGCTGCGCCGGCTGCTCGTGACGGAGGCCGTCGCGTGAGGAGCCGGGCCGCGCTCGAGGGCGACTTCGTCGTGTTCCTGATCGGCATGCGCATCACGCGACCGTGGAAGGTGCACCGCTGGCTGCCGGTGTACCGCGCGATGGGCCGGATGCTCACCGAGCTGTCCGCGCGCCCGGAGCTCGGGCTGCTGCGCTGGGAGCGCGGCCTGCTGCGCGGCCCGATGGTGGTGCAGTACTGGCGCTCGCGCGCGGACCTCGAGCGGTTCGCGCGCGGCGATCTGCACGTGCCCGCGTGGCGCGAGTTCAACCGGCGCGTGCGCGGGAGCGGCGACGTCGGCGTCTGGCACGAGACCTACGAGGTCCGCGCGGGCGCGTACGAGTCGGCCTACGTGAACATGCCCGTGTTCGGGCTCGCCGCCGCCGGTCAGTCCGGGTAGCCGTCCGGGTGGGCCTGGTGCCAGGCCCACGCGTCCGCGACCATGTCGTCGAGGCCCTTCTCCGGCCGCCAGCCGAGCTCGGCGCGGATGCGCTCGCTGGCCGCGACGAGCGCCGCCGGATCGCCCGGTCGGCGCGGCTCCTCGATCGCCCTGATCTCGCGGCCGGTCACGCGGCGGGCGGCGTCGACGACCTCCTTGACCGTGTAGCCGTCGCCGGTCCCGAGGTTGTAGATCCGGTGGCGGCCGGGCTCGATCGCGTCGAGCGCGAGCGCGTGCGCGCGGCCGAGGTCCTCGACGTGGATGTAGTCGCGCACGGCGGTGCCGTCGCGCGTCGGGTAGTCGGTGCCGAACACCTTCACGTGGTCGCTCTTGCCGGCCGCGGCGCGCAGGACGAGCGGGATCAGATGGGTCTCCGGCTCGTGATCCTCGCCCAGCGGGCCGCTCGCGCCGGCGACGTTGAAGTAGCGCAGCGATGCGGCCCCCAGCCCGTGGGCGCGGGACTCGTCGGCGATCATGCGGTCGACCGCGAGCTTGGAGTTGCCGTAGGCGTTGACGGGCGCGGTCGGGATGTCCTCGCGCATGGGCACCGTGTCGGGCTCGCCGTACACCGCGCACGTGGAGGAGAAGACGAGGCGGTCGACGCCGGCGGCGCGCATCGCGTCGAGCAGGTTGAGCGCGCCGACGACGTTGCCGCGGTGGTAGCGCTCCGGGTGCGCCACGGACTCGGCGACCAGCGCCAGCGCGGCGAAGTGCAGCACGCCGTCGAAGCCGTCCTGGAAGGCGGCGCGGACCGCGTCCTCGTCGAGCAGGCTGGCCGCGACGAACCGCGCGCCCTCGGGCACGGCGGCGCGGTGGCCGCGGATGAGGTCGTCCAGGACGGTGACGTCGTGCCCGGCGGCGAGCAGCTGCTGGGCGACGATCGAGCCGATGTACCCGGCGCCGCCGGTGACGAGGAGCCTCATGGGCGCGGCATCATGGCAGCTACCCTCTGGGGCGATGCGCGCACGTGTGCTGAGGGTCCTGCTCGCGGTCGCGACGCTGGTCGTCGCGCTGCCGGCGGCTGCCCAGGCGCAGACCCCGCCGACGACGACTCCGTCGCCGTCCGCGACGGCCACCCAGACGGTCACCGCGACACCCACGCCGACGGTCACCCCAACGGTCACGCCGACCCCGACTCCCGACCCGGAGGAGGAGAAGAAGGCGAGGCTGCGCAAGCGCAAGGTCGTCAAGCGCGTCTACCGCGACTACCGGCAGGACGGGGAGATCAACAGCTGCAAGCACTCCCAGAAGGCGCTCAAGCGGACGCTGGAGTCGATCAGCGACGAGTTCGACGCCGATTTCCCGGACTTCAAGCCGGCCGTCAAGGCCGCGATCAAGGACTGGGACAAGGAGCGCTGCGCGCAGGAGCAGGCCGAGGCTGAGGCCACGCCCACGCCGACCGCCACCTCGACGCCGGCGCCGACCAGCACGGCGACGCCGACCACCCCGCCGCCGCCTCCGCCGACCAGCAGCGGCTCGCTGCCGGACCTCGGCGGCAACGACCACAACAACGGCAACGGGGGCGCCGGCAACGGGGGCGCCGCACCGCCGTCGAAGACGCCGACGCCGCCGTCGGAGGGCGACGTCGCGCCGGTCCAGCCGACCGCGACGCCGACCCCCACACCGACGCCGACGCCGCCCGCCGAGGCCCAGCTCGTCGTCACCCGCCCGCACGCCGAGGACGCCAACCTGACGGTCCCGGCGCTGCTGCTCGCCGCCGCCCTGGTCGGGCTCGCCGTGGCGGGCGGAACCGCGATCTACGCCCGCCGCACCGGCCGCCTGCAGGGCTGGGGCCACGCCTGGCGCGAGGCCTCCTATCGCGCCACCGGAGCGTGGGGCGACTTCAGCGACTGGCTGCGCCTCGGCCGCTAGCAGATCTAGCGCGACTCGGGGTCCAACACGGCCTCGGCGCGGCGGGCGTCGAAGCGCCCGCGCAGCCCCGGCGGTGCGCCGACGCCGTCGGCGAGCAGGCGTTCGAGCGCCGCCCACGCCTCGCGGTCGAGCCGCGCAGGAACGTCGGCGCGCATGATCGCGACCGCGTCGTCTGAGGTCTGGGCCGGCCGGTACGGGCGGTCTGACGTGAGGGCCTCATACACGTCGGCCACCGCGAGCAGGCGCATGGGCATCGTGAGCTCCGATGCCGCCAGCCCGCGCGGGTAGCCGCTCCCGTCGAGGCG
>DATDKF010000481.1:0-10116 GCA_036520135.1 Solirubrobacteraceae bacterium | reverse complement strand
TTCTGAGAGGTTCGGATCGTCGAGCGACAGGAAGGAGTCGTGATGACAGATCGGGCCTTGTTCGTCGGGTTCGGTGCCCCGGTACGCGGGCGCGAGGAACGCGCCATCGAGGTGTTCGGCGAGTTCGTCGAGATGTTCGGCCGCATGCAGTCCGACGGCCGGATCGCGGCGACAGACGTGGCGCTGCTGGATCCGCACGGCGGTGACCTCGGCGGGTTCTTCATGGTCCACGGCAGCGAGGCGCAGTGCGCCGCGCTGGCGAACGACGAGGAGTTCCGCCGCGCGAGCATCGACGCAAGCCTCATCGTCGACAACTTCGGCGTGGTCCCCGCAGCCACCGGCGAAGGGGTCAGCCGAGAGATGGCGATGTACAGCGAAGCCGTCGGGAAGGTCGGCATCGGCGGGCACGCGCTGGCGAGCGCCCGCAACGGCGGCTGACACGGATCGTCCGAGGCGTTTCGGCGCCTCGGACAACGCCGCCGCTGCGGTTGACGGGTCCCGAGCCGGTGTGGAGAATCGAGTCCGTCGACTTGGAGGTGGTTCTCGGATGGCCTGGAGCCTGAAAGGCAGCTACGTCGAAACGTGCTCGTGTGAGCTCATGTGCCCGTGCAACCTGTCGTTCGACCACGGTGCGACGTACGACTTCTGCCGAGTGACGCTCGTCTTCGACATCCGCGAAGGCGAGGTCGACGGGACGGACATCGGCGGCCTGAAGGTTGCGCTCATCGCGGACACGCCGAAGGTCATGGCAGAGGGGAACTGGCGCCTCGGAGTGTTCATCGACGACCAGGCGTCAGAAGAGCAGGGCGAGAAGCTCGTCCAGGTCTTCAGCGGTCAGGCCGGGGGTCCGATGGCCGGACTGGCCCCGCTCGTGGGTGAGATCCTGGGCGTCGAGCGAGCGCGGATCGAGGTGCAGGACGACGGGCTGCGCCACAGCGTGCGCGTGGGGGACGCGATCGACTTCGAGATCGAGGACATCGTGCCGTTCGGCGTCGAGACCGGCGAGCCTGTCCGGTTCGCCGGAATGTTCCATCCGGTGGCGTCCGACCTCACGATGGCGGAGGCGAAGCGGTCGAGGATCAACGCCTTCGGCATCGAGTACGAGGGCAAGACCGGGCTCTCGACCTCCGAGTTCTCCTGGGCCGCTTGAACCCGTGATCGCCTCGGCGCACGATCGCGCTGCCGGCAGTGCGGGACTCGCTCCGGCGTGGGCAGCGATGCGCTCCCGAGTCGGGCTCGTCGCCGTGCTGTTCGCCCTCGCCGCCATCGCTTGGTGGTCGACGGGCGCCCGGATGCGCGACATGGACGACGGACCTTGGACCGCCCTTGGAACCTTCGGCTGGTTCCTGGGCGTGTGGCTCGTGATGATGGCGGCCATGATGCTGCCGTCGGTGGCTCCGACGGTGGCCCTGTACTCGCGCATGACCAAGGCCCGTTCCCCGCTGTCGCCGCTGCTGTTCGCCGCGGGCTACTTCCTCGTGTGGGGCGGCGTCGGCGCGCTGGCGTTCGCGATCGCGACGGGCGGGGCCGAGGTCGTCGGCGACGTGCTCGCGTGGGATCGGGCAGGGCGCTGGATCGCCGGCGCCACGCTCCTGGTCGCCGCCGCCTACGAACTGACGCCGCTCAAGACCGTCTGCCTGCGGAAATGCCGCAGCCCGCTCGGTTTCCTGCTCGGCGCCTGGCGCGACGGCTGGGCCGGTGCGCTGGGGATGGGCACCAAGCACGGCGCCTGGTGCGTCGGATGTTGCTGGGCGCTGATGGCGTCGCTGTTCGCGCTGGGCGTGATGAGCATCGCCTGGATGGCGTTCGTCGCCGGCCTGATCGCGGCCGAGAAGATCCTGCCGTGGCGCCGGGCCGCGACCTACGGCACGGCGGCGATCCTGCTGGCGCTGGGCGCGCTTGTGCTCGTCGCACCCGACGCCATCCCCGCCCTCACAGTGCCCGGCGATGAGCCGATGCCGCAGATGAACGGCATGGGTTCCTAGCCGTCGCCGAGCAGCAGTGTGTCGAGCCCGCGGGTGAGACCGACGCGGGTAGGCGCCGCGCGCGCGGCGAGCAGCGTGCCCGCGACGTAGGGAACGGCGGAGGAGCCCGCGTCGTGCCGGATCGACAGCCGCTCGTCGGGCAGGCCAAACACGATCTCGGTCGACACGGTGAAGCTCGGCAGCCGCAGCGAGTGCACCTGCGTGCCGCCGATGTCGGCGCCGCGCGCCTCGACCGCGCCGTGCGTTTCGGCGAGCGAGCGCTCGCGCGCGGCCGCGCCCAGCTCCTCGGCCAGCTCGCGCGCGGTGCCGCTTGGCGCGTCGGCCTTGCCGGCGCTCGCGTAGTCGATGATCTCCCAGCTCGGCAGGTGCTTGGCCGCCAGCAGCGCGGCGGCCTTCGCCATCGCGGCGGTGAGCGAGAAGTTGCCGGCCGAGATCACGCCGACGCCGCGCTCGCGCGCCGCGGCCTCGATCTCCCCGAAGTCGGCCGCCGTCAGCCCGGAGCTGCCGATCACCACCGCGACGCCGCGCTCGATCGCGGCCAGTGCGTTGGCCTTGGCGACGTCGTGCGACGTGAAGTCGATCATCACGTCGACGCCGTCGAGGGCGTCCGCGACGGCGGCGTGCACGGGCGCGCCGTGGAGCTCGCTCCCGGCGGCGGACCGGCTCACGGCCGATCGCAGGGTCAGGTCATCGGCGGCGGCGACCGCCTCGGCGATCGCCGCGCCGGTCCAGCCGGTCGCGCCCGCCACGCAGATGTTCAGGTTCGACATCGGGGCCAATGATGCCGCGCCGCCGATGTGTGAGGATTCCGGCGTGCTGACGGTGCGCGAGGGGTTCTACGACGAGATGCTCGACGCCGCGGGCGCGCCGCGCCCGCATGCCCACACGCTCGTCGAGGCGCTGGAGGCGCTCGGGCCGGACGCGCTGGCCGCCGCCGGCCGCCGCCGCGACGCGATCTTCATGCAGCAGGGCATCACATTCGAGATATCGAGTCCCACCCACCCAGAGGCGGACGGACCGGTCCGCGACCGCCCGTTCCCGCTCGACCTCGTGCCCCGGATCATCCCCGCCGCCGAGTGGACGACGATCAAGCGCGGCCTGGCGCAGCGCATCCGCGCGCTCAACGCGTTCATCGACGACGTCTACCACGGGCGCGAGATCGTCCACGACGGCCTCGTCCCGTGGGAGCTGATCGTCTCGCGTTCCGGCTTCGCGCGCGCGGCGCACGGGATCCGGCCGCCCGGCGGCGTGTACTGCCACGTCTCGGGCTGCGACCTCGTGCGCGACGGCGACGGGAGCTGGAAGGTGCTCGAGGACAACGTCCGCACGCCGAGCGGGATCTCCTACGTGCTCGAGAACCGCGTCGCGATGACGCGGCTGCTGCCCGGGCTGTTCGCCCACTACCGCGTGCGGCCGGTCGACCACTACCCGGCGCTGCTGCGCACCGCGCTCGAGGAGGTCGCGCCGACCGGCGGCGAGGAGGAGGCGACCGTCGTCGTCTGGACGCCCGGCCCGTTCAACTCCGCGTACTTCGAGCACGCGTTCCTGGCACGGCAGATGGGCGTCGAGCTGGTCGAGGCCTCCGACCTCGTGGTGCGCGACGCGGTCTGCCACATCCGCACCACCCGCGGCCTCCAGCGCGTACATGCGATCTACCGGCGGATCGACGACGACTTCATGGACCCGCTCGAGTTCCGGCCCGACTCGCTGCTCGGCGTGCCGGGATTGATGCGCGCCTACCGTGCGGGCACGGTCGCGATCGTCAACGCCGTGGGAACCGGCGTGGCCGACGACAAGGCGATCTACCACTACGTGCCGGAGATGATCCGCTACTACCTCGGCGAGGACCCGATCCTCGAGAACGTCCCGACCTACCTGCTGGCTGACGCCGAGCAGCGCGCGTGGGTGCTCGAGCGGCTGGGGGAGATGGTCGTCAAGCCCACGAGCGAGTCGGGCGGCAAGGGCGTGTTCATCGGCCCGTCGGCCAACGCGGAGCAGATCGCCCGCCAGGCTGACCTGATCGCGCGCACGCCCGAGCGCTGGATCGCCCAAGAGCTCGTGCGGCTCTCGACGGTCCCGACCGCGGGGCCTGACGGCGCGCTCGCCTCGCGCCACGTCGACCTGCGCCCGTTCGCGGTGTTCGGTGACGACATCCGGATCGTCCCCGGCGGCCTCACGCGCGTCGCGCTGCGCGAGGGCTCGATGATCGTCAACTCGTCCCAGGGCGGCGGCTCGAAGGACACCTGGGTCCTCGACGACGGTCCGGGGAACGGCGCCGATGAGATGGCCGCGCCCCCGCGCTGGTCGCCACCGCGGATGCCCGGCCTCAGCCAGGGCGAGTGGACCGGCCAGCAACAGCAGCAGCAACAGTTACGTGAGGCCGGAGGCCGAACGACGTCATCAGAACGCGGGGCAGGATGCCCGCGGAGGTGACTTGTTAGCGCGGATAGCCCACGAGCTGTACTGGATCGGCCGCCAGCTGGCGCGCGCCGAGCACACCGCGCGCATGCTCGACGGGGTCTTCCACGCCGACGTGCAGGCGCGCCCCGACGACCCCGCCGGCGTGCTGCTGTCGTGGGACCACCTGCTGACGATCGTCTCCGGCGAGCCCCCGGAGCACCCGGCCTCGCGTGACGAGGTGCTGCGCGCGCTGACGCTCGACCCCGAGCACCCGACGTCGGTCCTCAACTGCGTCACACGCGCGCGCGAGGGCGCACGCACGGTCCGCGACGTGTTCTCGGCCGAGATGTGGGAGGCCATCAACACGTTCCACCTCGGGCTGCTGCGGCAGGACATGTCGGCGGCGCTGCGCACCGGCCCGTACTCGGTCTACGCCTACGTGCGCGACCGCTGCGGGCTGTTCTGGGGCGTCACGAGCCGCACGATGCTGCGCGACGAGGCGCACGCCTTCCTGCAGGCCGGCGCCGCGATCGAGTCCACCGACATGGTGCTGCGGATGCTGCGCGTCGCGCTCCCGTCCGAGGGCGAGGAGCACGCGCGCGACGGCCAGGCGCTCGCGCTGCTGCAGGCGGTCGGCGGCTTCCAGGCTTACCGCCGCGCGGTGCCCGCGCCGCCGAACGCCGGCCCGGTCGCGCGCTTCCTGCTGTACGAGCGCGACTACCCGGACTCCGTCGCATTCTCCGTCGAGGCGCTGCACGCGGCGCTCACCGCCGCCGACCCGAGCTACCGCGGATCGCCCGCGGTGCTGCGCGTCGGCCGATTGACCGCGGACCTGGACTTCCGGGCGCGCACCGGCGACGTCGACCGTGCCCTGACCGAGACGCTCGGCACCGTGCAGCGCGAGCTCGCGCAGGTCGATGCCGACATCTCCCAGCGCTACTTTGGCGGTCCGGCCACCCCGGTCGCCCGCCTCGCCACCGCCTGATGCACTTCGCGATCCGCTTCCTCACCGAGTACCGCTACGACGCGCCGGTCACGGACAATCTCAACGCGCTGCGAGTGAAGCCGGCGACGACGCGGACGCAGCGCGTCGACGACTTCGGCGTGCGCGTCGACCCCGAGTCGCGCCTGCACCAGCACCTGGACTACTTCGGCACGACGGTGATCGAGTTCGGCGTGTCGCGCCCGCACGACCACCTGTCGATCGACGTGCGCGCCCGCGTGCGAACTGCGCCCCCCGACGACCCGCCGGAGGCGCCGTGGGCGCAGATCGAGGACGCCGCGTACAAGGCGGAGGCCGGCGAGTTCGTCCTGCCGGTCGGCGACGAGCCCGACGATCTCGCGCTCGACGAGCTGGTCGGGCTCTCGCGCGCCGAGAGCCCGCTCGCGACCGTGCAGCGGATGGTCGAGGTGATCCCGGACCGCTTCGAGTACCGAGCGGGCGTGACGTACGTCGGCTCGACGGTCGCCGACCTGCTGCAGACCGACGCCGGCGTCTGCCAGGACTTCGCGCACCTCGCGCTGCTGCTCCTGCGCCGCCACGGGATCGCCGCCCGCTACGTGTCCGGCTACCTGTGGGCGCCGCCCAACGGCGACGAGGGCGCCGACTCGGCTGAGCTCGAGACGCACGCCTGGATCGAGGCGCTCGTGCCCGGCGACCGCGAGCCGATCTGGGTGTCCGCCGACCCGACCAATCGCACGCTCGGGGGCGAGACGCACGTGAAGATCGGCCACGGCCGCAACTACGCCGACGTGCCACCGGTCAAGGGCGTCTTCCGCGGCGGCGCCGGAGCGGACCTGACTGCCTCGGTGAGGATGCAGCGCACCGACGGCACCCCGGCGCGCGCGTGAGGCTCGACCACGTGCAGGTGGCGGCCCCGCCGGGCTGCGAGGCGGAGGCGCGCCGCTTCTACGGCGACCTGCTGGGGCTGGCCGAGGTGGAGAAGCCGGCGCCGCTGCGCGGGCGCGGCGGCGTGTGGTTCGAGCAGCTCCACGTCGGCATCGAGGAGGACTTCACGCCGGCGCGCAAGGCGCACCCGGCGCTGCGGGCCAACGACCTCGACGCTCTCGCCGAGCGGCTCGGCGCGGCCGGCGTGCCGGTGCAGTGGGACGAGGCGCTGCCGGGCGTCCGCCGCTTCTACACGGCAGACCCATGGGGCAATCGCGTGGAGGTGTTGGCTAGCGCGTGAGCGCGGCGCGAGCCGGGAACCGCACCGGCTTGCCGATCCGCGCGTAGGCCACGGCGCCGCCGACCGCGGCGGCCAGCGCGGCGACCGCGCCGAGCACGAGGCTGGCCCGCGGCCCCGCGACCTCGGCGATCCAGCCCACGAGCGGGGCGCCGATCGGCGTCGAGCCCAGGAACACGACCGAGTAGAGCGCCATCACGCGGCCGCGCATAATCGGCTCGACGCCGAGCTGGAGGGAGGAGTTGATCCCCGCCGTGAGCGTGACGCTAATCGCACCGAGTGGGAGCAGCGCAGCGACCTGGAGGGGCACGGTCGGCGCGGCGGCGACCAGCAGCTCAGCGAGCCCGAACGCGGCAGCGGCGGCGACCAGCAGGCGCGGACCGACCCGGCCACGCGCGCCGGCGGCGAGCGCGCCCACCACGGAGCCGAGCGCCATCGCGACGGCCAGGGCCGTGTAGGTCTCGGCGGTGCCGTGCCACGTGAGGTGGGCGAGCAGCGGCAGCAGTACCTGGAAGTTGTACGAAAGCGTCCCGACCACGGCCATCATCGCCAGCGGGATCAGCAAATCGGGCGTGTGGCGCACGTACTGCAGCGCGAGCCGCAGCTGCCTGGGGGCGCGGCGCGCCGCCATCGGCGGGGTGTGCAGCATCGCGGGGTCCATCAGCCGCAGCGCCACGATCATCGCGATGAACGAGAGCGCGTTGACGAGGAAGCAGGTCCCGACGCCGATCAGCACGATGACGGCGCCGGCCGCGGCGGGCCCGAAGATCCGTGCGGTCTGGACGATCACCGAGTTCAGCGCGACGGCGTTGACGACGCGGTCGGCGCCGACCATCTCGACGACGAAGGCCTGGCGCGCGGGGTTGTCGATCGCGTTTACACAGCCGCGCGCGAGCACGAGCGCGTAGACCATCCAGACCGCGATCGAGCCGTTGACGGTCAGCAGCCACATCGTCAGCGCAGGGATGGCCATCAGCGTCTGCGTGATCGTCAGCAGCCGGCGCTTGGGCATGCGGTCGGCCAGCAGCCCGCCCCAGGCGCCGAACAGCATGATCGGCAGGAACTGGAGCGCCGCGGTCAGCCCGACCGAGACGCCGCTGCCGGTGAGCTGGACCATCAGCCACATCTCGGCGACGGTCTGCATCCAGTTCCCGGTGAGCGAGACGATCTGGCCGCCGAAGTAGCGGCGGTAGTTCGGGACGCTCAGTGAGAGGAAGGTGCGCGCCAGCCCCGCGCTCACTCCGCCAGCATCCTCTCGAGGATGCCCGCGGCACGGTCGAGCACCGCGCGGTCGTCGGCACCGAGCCGCTCGAGCCGCTCGGCGAGGAAGGCGGTCTTGCGCGTGCGCAGCTCGTCGAGGAGCTCGCGCGCGGCGGGGGTGGCGGCGACGAGGCTCGACCGTCCGTCATGGGGATCGCGCGTCCGCTCGACCAGCCCGCTGTCCTCGAGCCGCGCCAGCACGCGCGTCGCCGTCGGCCGCTGGATCCGCTCGCGCGCGGCCAGCTCGCTCGGCGTCATCGGGCCGTGCCGCTCGACGGTGGAGAGCGCGGCCGTCAGGCTCGGCGACAGGTCGGTGCCGGCCTCCTGGCGGAGTCGCCGCGCCGTTCTCACGATCGTGAGGCGGAGCTGGACGGCGAGGTCGGTGCGTGCGGTCGTTTGCACGGCTAATTAGTCTAGCAAAGTATTGTCGACGAACTGCGCTTGTAGGAGGCGTGGTCGGCCGGCTCGAGGCGGTTTCGCGGGCTGGGGCGGTTAGTACACGGCATGCGTGTGTAATCCGCCCCACGCGAATCTGGAGTGTCGTCGAACGAACGTGCCGCCTCCCTCAATGCCCGGGGTTCGGGCCGCCGCTATCGCTTGTATGCAAGTATTCAAGGACCCATGGAGGCGTTGCTCCCGACAGAACGCTCGCGCCGCGGACCCGCGCGCGCCCACGTGTACGCCACGCTGCGCGACGCGATCGTGTCCGCGCAGCTCGCGCCCGGGCGCCAGATCTCCGAGAACGAGCTGGCGGCGCGGCTGCGCGTGAGCCGGACGCCGGTGCGTGAGGCGCTGCAGCGGCTGCGCGAGGAGCGGCTCGTCGCAATCGTGCCGCAGCTCGGCACGTTCGTGACGCACATCAGCGAGACCGCGGTGAGCGACGCGCAGTTCGTCCGCGAGGCGCTCGAGTGCAGCGCCATCCGGAGCACCGCGCTGCGCGCCCGCGACACGGACCTGGCCGCGCTCGAGGCGGTCATCCGCCGCCAGGACGCGGCCCGCGAGGCCAACGACTTCGACCGCTTCTACGTGCTCGACGACGAGCTGCATCACCTGCTGTGCGACCTCAGCGGCCACGAGATCGCGTGGTCGCTGAGCCAGCGCGCCAAGGGCCACCTGAACCGGATCCGGCGGCTGAGCATGCCCGAGCCCGGCTACATGATGGAGATGATCGGCGAGCATCGCGCGGTCGTCGCGGCGGTCGCCGCGCACGACCCCGACGAGGCCGAGCAGCGACTTCGACACCACCTGCGCATGGTGCTGTCCACCCTCCCCGCGATCCGGGAGCAGCACCCCGACTACTTCGAGGAGGAGATCGCGTGACGACGATGGACTCACCCACCCGGCTCTCGCCGGCCGAGCTGCGCAGCCTGTACGAGCAGATGGTGCTGATCCGGGTCTTCGAGACCGAGTCCGAGCGCCAGTACAAGGCGGCGAAGATCGGCGGCTACTGCCACCTGAGCTCCGGCCAGGAGGCGGCCACCGTCGGCGTCATCCACACGATGCAGCCCGACGACATTCTGGTCACCGGTTATCGCTGCCACGGCCTCGCGCTCGCCCGCGGCGTATCGCCGGAGGCCGTGATGGCCGAGCTGTTCGGGCGCGCCGACGGCTGCGCCCACGGCCGCGGCGGCTCGATGCACCTGCTCGACGTCGACCGCGGCTTCTACGGCGGCTGGGGCATCGTCGCCGGCCAGCTACCGGTGGCGACCGGCCTCGCGCTCTCGCTCGTACGCCGTGGCAAGGACCAGGCCGTGGTCTGCGAGCTCGGCGACGGCGCGGTCAACATGGGCGCGTGGCACGAGTCGCTCAACCTCGCCGCGCTGTGGAACCTGCCGATCGTATTCCTGATCATCAACAACGGCTACGGCATGGGCACCAGCGTCACCCGCGCGTCAGCCGAGCCGGAGCTCTACCGCCGCGCGTCCGCGTTCCGCATGCACGGCGAACGCGTCGACGGCGACGACCTCGAGGCGGTCCTCGAGGCGTCCGACCGGCTGCTGCGCCGCGCCCGCGAGACGCGCGAGCCGGCCGTACTCGAGCTCGTCACCTACCGCTACCGCGGCCACTCGGTCGCTGACGCCGGCCTCGCCTATCGCACCAAGGAGGAGATCGTCTCCCGCCAGGCGAACGACCCGATCGCCCGAGTGCGCACGACGCTGCGCGAGCACGGCACCAGCGATGACGAGCTCGACGCGATCGACCGCGAGGTCGACGAGCGCGTCGACGGCGCGGTCGCGTTCGCCGACGCGAGCCCGGAGCCGGAGGTCGGCGAGCTGGCCCGCAGC
>DATDKF010000480.1:0-14188 GCA_036520135.1 Solirubrobacteraceae bacterium | reverse complement strand
GCGGCATCTGCTCGCCCGCCCCGAGCGTGCGCGGCGTGTACGCGTAGCGGTCGCGTGCGGGCAGCGGGAGCGGCCGGTAGATGTGCCCGGCGTCGTCGCGCAGGTCGATCTCGCGCGCGGTCGGGAGCGCGCGCCGGGACGGGTTGGTCACGGTCACGAACGCGCCGTAGAGGATCTGGCCGCGCCCGGCGTGCGGGCCGTGCGCGCCGACGATGCGCTGGTCGACCGGGTTGGACGGATCGACCGGGCGCCCGAGCACCGCGCGGTACTCCAGGCCGCCGATCGCGGCCTGCGAGTAGCTCCGGGGCGCCGGATGCGCGCTCGTCTCGGTCGCCAGCAGCACGGCGACGACGACGAGCAGCGCCGCCGTGCAGGCGAGGAACATCCGGAGGAGCCAGCCGATCGATGTCGTCATGACACCGATCGTCCCGGCTCTGGCCGGCCGCGGACATCGCCCGACCGGACGACGCTCGGCTGACCCGAGCGTCATCCGATCGGTTGAGACCCGTGGTCCTAACGGTCCATCGGGCGCGCGTGCAGCACGCGCGGCAGCCGCGCGACCGCAGCCGCCCGCGACGCGCTAAGGCGCTGTACCAGATCCGCGCCTGCCGTGCGCCTACGCCGCGTAGTCGACGACTAGGGTGCGGCGCATGACCGCAGTCGTACTCGACGTCAATCTCTCGCTCGACGGGTTCGCGGCGGCGCCCGGGAGCCGGCCCGGCCAGCCGCTCGGCGACGGCGGCGACCGGCTGCGCGAGTGGGCGATGGGGCCGGAGGTCGGCCGCACCCCCAAGCCCGCGGCGAGCGCCGGCGCGCTGATCTGCGGCCGCCGGACGTACGAGACGTCGCTGCCCGAGTGGGGCGCGGGCGGACCGCACTCACCGACGCCCGTGTTCGTGGTCACGCACACCGCGCCCGACGGGCCGCGCGGCGACAGCGTCTACACGTTCGTCACCGACGGCGTCCGGCCCGCCATCGAGCGCGCGCGCTCCGCGGCGGGCGACCGCGACGTGCGCATAATGGCGGGCCGGCGCTCGGCCAGCAGTGTCTGGCGGCCGGGCTCGTGGATGAGATCCTCGTGCACCTCGTGCCGTGGCTGCTCACGGCAGGGACGCCGATGTTCGAGAACCTCGGCCGCGGCCCCGTCGGGCTCGAGGTCGTCGAGGTCGTCGACACGCCCGCCGTCACGCACCTGCACTACCGCGTGGTGCGCGGGTAGAGCAGCGCGGCGGCGCATTACATTCATCTGGTGGCCGAGCTGCGAGTGTCCGATCAAGAGCGCGAGGCGGTCGCGCGCGAGATCCGCGAGCACTTCGCGGCCGGGCGGCTGACCGAGGACGAGCTGAGCGAGCGCGTGCAGGCCGCCTTCCAGGCCAAGACGCAGGCCGAGCTGCGGGCGCTGCGCGCCGACCTGCCCGAGCTGCCGGCGACGCGGGCGCAGCAGCGGGCCGAGCTGGCCGAGCGCCGCGGCGAGCTGCGGCGGCGGATGCTGCACCAGAGCGGCGGCTTGCTCGTCCCGTTCGTGATCTGCACGGTGATCTGGGTCGCCGCCGGGGCGCACGGGATGTTCTGGCCGATCTGGGTCGCGCTCGCCGCCCTGATCCCGCTCGTGCGCAACGGCTGGGACTTGTACGGGCCTTCGCCCGAGCTCGATCGCGTCGAGCGCGATCTCGCGCGCCGCGGGCGCGGCCACCCCGGGCGGCGCCGCCACCGCCGGTACTAGTACCGGCGTCCGCAAGTACGCCTGATCTGGACCACCCGCCCGCCGCCGACGGCACGCGGTGACCGGTCATGTGCCACCGGCACACTCCCGGATCACCGTGCGGCGTCAGCCGGCGCCGGCGACCACCGGCGACCGCGCGTACTTCCGAACACCGGTACTAGGCGTCCGGCTCGGGGTGGGGGAGGAGCGGCTTCGGGTCGCTGCCGGCCCAGCCGTCGACGGTCGCGGCCCACGCCAGCACCGCCTCCGCCTCCGTGGCGTTGAGCTCGACGCGCGTGCGGCCGTGCAGAAGCCCGGCGACGGGCGGTGGCACGTCGCGGCTCGCCCGGGCGGCGGCCCACCAGGCACC
Organism: Solirubrobacteraceae bacterium; assembly: GCA_036520135.1. Lineage (GTDB taxonomy): Bacteria > Actinomycetota > Thermoleophilia > Solirubrobacterales > Solirubrobacteraceae > DASSUW01. The sequence goes on along the minus strand of DATDKF010000480.1, from coordinate 12,116 downwards.
GGTGCCGTGGCCCCGGACCGCCCGCAGCGCGACGTATGACGACTCGGTCACGCTCATCTGTCAGGCATCTTACAGTTCGTCGGCCGGGCCGCCGAATCCCACCCGACTCGTGAACGACTTGTTATCACGGCCCCGCGCCGGCCCCGCCGCCGACTAGCGTCCGCCGCGGATGGACTCGGGGGACGTCATCGTCGTCTTGGTGGTCGCCGCGGCGCTCAGCTTCGACTTCACGAACGGGTTCCACGACACCGCGAACGCGATGGCGACGACGATCGCGACCGGGGCGCTCGCGCCGCGGATCGCGGTCACGGTCGCGGCGATCCTCAACTTCGTCGGCGCGTTCATCTCGCTCAAGGTCGCGGCCACCGTCGCCGGCGGGATCGTCGACGCGGGCGCGATCACGCCGACCGTCGTCTTCGGCGGGCTGATCGGCGCGATCAGCTGGAACCTCACGACGTGGTGGTTCGGGCTGCCGTCGTCGTCCTCGCACGCGCTGATCGGCGGCGTCATCGGCGCCACGCTGGCCGCGGTCGGGTCGGGCGCCGTGGAGCTCGACGGGATCGTCTCGAACGTGGTCGTCCCCGCCGTCGCCGCGCCGCTCGTCGCCGGCCTCGTCGCCGCGACCGGCGTCTTCCTCGTCTACCGCATGATCCGCCGCTACGCGCCGGAGCGGTCCGAGCGCGAGTTCCGCTGGGGCCAGGTCGCGTCGTCCTCGATGGTCGCGCTCGCGCACGGGACCAACGACGCCCAGAAGACGATGGGCGTGATCTGCCTGGCCCTGATCGCCAACGGGTCGATCGCGGGCGGCGACGGCTTCGACGTCCCCGCCTGGGTCGTGGTCAGCTGCGCCCTGGCGATCGCGCTCGGCACCTACTGCGGCGGCTGGCGGATCATCAAGACGCTCGGCACGAAGGTCGTCGAGGTGCGCCCGCCGCAGGGCTTCGGCTCCGAGACGGTCGCCGCCTCGGTGATCCTCGCCTCGTCGCACGTCGGCTTCCCGCTCTCGACGACGCAGGTCGTCTCCGGCGCCGTCGCCGGCTCGGGCGTGGGCCGGCCCGGCGCGATCGTCAACTGGCGCGTCGCGGGCAGCATCGTCATCGGCTGGATGCTCACGCTGCCGGCCGCCGCCGGCGTGGCCGCGCTGGTGTACGGGATCATCGAGGTGCTCGGCGGCGGGGAGGCGGGCGTGATCGTGATCAGCGTCGCGATGGCGATCGCCGCGGCGCTGCTGTGGCGCGCCAACCGCGCCAAGCCGACCGAGCCCGAGGAGTCGATCTCCGAGCACCCGGCGTTCGGGCCCGCCGCCCAGGCGGAGCCGGCGCCGGTGGCGGCATGATCGCCGTCACGATCGAGTGGAGCAAGCTGCTCCAGGCGGCGGTGGTGTCGGCCGCCTTCGGCATCGGCGTGATCGCCGTCGCCGGCGTGGCGGTCGTCGCGTCGCTGCGGGCGCAGGACCGCCGGGACTCCCACCAGGGCGGCGCCGTCGCGTTCGACATCGTCACCGCGACGTGCGTGATCGGCATCGTCGCGGCGATCATGCTCGGCATCTACATCATGACCGACAAGTGAGCGACGCCGCCCGACCCTTCGACACCGGCCGGCCGCGGCCGATCGTCACGGCGCTCGATGTGCTGCGCCGGCAGATCGACCACGACGACTTCGATGCCGCGATCTTCGCGCTCGACGCCGTGGCCGCCGACCTTGGCTACGGCGACGTGCGGCCGCTGCCCGGAGCGATCGCGTGGATCGACCGGCTGCGCCGCGACGGCAAGCGGATCGGCGTGGCGAGCGTGACCGAGCGCGCCGAGGCCGCGCTCGACCTCGCCGGCATCGCCGACCGCTTCGACGTCGTGGTCAGCGGGTCGGGCGCCGCGCAGCGCCTGCGGCGCGCGCTGGAGGACCTCGGCGTCGAGGCCGTCCGCGCCGTCGTCGTCGCGGTCGACCCCGGCGAACTCGAGGCCGCGCGGGCCGCCGGCGTCGAGCTGGCGATCGGCGTCGCGCGCGGCGAGGCGAGCCCGGAGCGGCTGCGCCGCGCCGGCGCGGTCACCGTCGTCGCGGACCTCCAGGAACTGCTCGGCGCCTAGAAGTCCGGTTGCGCCGGGAGGCCGACGTAGTTCTCGGCGAGGCTCGTCGCGGCCGCCTCGGAGCGCTCGACGTATTCGAGCCGGGAGAGCTGGAGCCTGCGCTCGAACGCGCCCCCGCCGAGGTCGTGCAGCAGCTGCGTCATGTAGTTGGAGAAGTCCTGCGCGCGCCAGACGCGCCGCCGCGCGGCGGCCGTGTAGCCCTCGAGCGCGGCGGTCGAGCCGCGCTCGTAGAACGCCACGAGCGCGGCGGCGAGGATACGCACGTCGTTGACCGCGAGGTTGAGGCCCTTGGCGCCGGTCGGCGGGACGATATGGGCGGCGTCGCCGGCCAGGTACAGGCGACCGTGCTGCATCGGCTCGGCCACGAAGCTGCGCATAGGCGTGATGCCCTTGTCGAAGATCGTGCCTTCGTTGACCGCGCCGATGCGGACGCCCAGCTCCTCCCAGACGCGGTCGTCCGGCCACGCCTCGAGCTCCTCGTCGTTCGGCACCTGCAGGTAGAGCCGGCTGACCGTCGGCGAGCGCATCGAGTGCAGCGCGAACCCGCGCTCGTGCCACGCGTAGATCAACTCGTCGGTGCTCGGCTCGGCCTCGGCGAGGATGCCGAGCCAGCTGAACGGATAGACGAACTCGTGCTCGGTCAGCGCGCCGTCGGGGATCGACGGGCGGCAGACGCCGTGGAAGCCGTCGCAGCCGGCGATGAAGTCGCACACGAGCTCCTGCTCGGCGCCGCCGTCGGTGTAGGTGATCCGGGGACGCTCGCTCTCGATGTCTGCGACCGCGACGTCCTCGACCTCGAAGTGGACCGGCACCCCGCGCTCGAGCAGCGCGGCGACCTCGTCCTTGACGACCTCCTGCTGCCCGTAGATCGTGATCTTGCGGCCGGTGAGCCGGAGCATGTCGACGTGGAAGGCGCGCTCGTTGAAGCGCAGGTACACGCCGGTGTGGTCGAGTCCCTCGCGGTCGAGCCGGTCGCCGACGCCGACCCTGTGGAGCAGGTCGACGGTGTTCTGCTCGAGCAGGCCGGCGCGCACCCGCTTCTCGACGTACTCGCGGCTGCGCGCCTCCAACACGACGCACCCGATCCCGGCCTGATGCAGCAGCAGCGCGAGCGTGAGCCCGGCGGGCCCGCCGCCGACGATGCCGACCTTCGTCTCCATCCGCGCGCGATCCTACGGGGCGGTACGCCTCCGTGGCCGGCGCCTCACCCGTTCAGGGTGAGGTGCCGGCCCCGTGGCAGGGGGAAGATCGGGCGGAACGTCGTGCTGGCCACCAAGTTCGCATTCCCGCCCGAGCCGACGGCGTTCGTGCAGCGCGACCGCCTGTGGGACGAGCTCGATCGCGCCATGGAGCGGCCGCTGACGCTCGTCGCCGGCCCGCCCGGCGCGGGCAAGACGGCGCTGCTCGGCAGCTGGATCGCCGCGGGCCGCGCACCGGGCCGGGTGGCGTGGCTCTCGCTGGACGCGGCCGACGGCGATCGCCGGCGGTTCTGGCACGCGGTGTTCGAGGCGCTCGAGCGTGCGGGCGCCGGGACCGGCGAGACGGCGCCCGCCGTCCATCCGGAGGAGCGCGTGGACGTGCTGGTCGCGCGGCTGGCGGCGGCGGTCGGCGAGCGCGGCCCGGTGGTGCTGGTGCTCGACGACTTCCACGAGGTCGCCGACACGCTGCACGCCGACCTCGACCTGCTCCTGCGCCACCCGCTGCCGGCGCTGCGGCTGATCGTCGCCACGCGCGCCGACCCGCCGCTGCACCTCGGCCGGATGCGCCTGCAGGACCAGCTCGCCGAGATCCGCTCGCCGGACCTGGCGTTCACGCTCGCCGAGACCGCGGCGATGCTCGACGCGCTCGGTATCACGCTCGCGGTCGACCACCGGCGGCGACTGTGGGAGCGCACCGAGGGCTGGGTCGGCGCGATCCGGCTCGCGTCGCTGTCGCTGCGCGACCACCCGCAGCCCGAGCGGCGCGTGGACGACTTCGCCGGCGACGACCGCGCGATCAGCGACTACCTGCTGACCGAGGTGATGTCGACGCTGTCGGACGAGGACCGCTCGTTCATGCTGCGCACCGCCGTCGCGGGCGTGCTCAACGGCGACCTGGCGGACGAGCTCACCGGGGGCAGCGACGGACACCGCCGGCTCGGCGAGCTCGCGCGCGGCGGGGCGCTGCTGGAGGCCGTGGACCGGCGCGGCGAGTGGTACCGCTACCACGCGCTGCTCGCCGAGCTGCTGCGGGCCGAGCTGCGCAGCGCCTTCCCCGGCGAGCTCGCCGAGCTGCACCGCCGCGCCGCGGTCTGGCTCGCCGACCACGGCGACGACGCCCGCGCCCTGCGCCACGCGGTCGAGGCGGGCGCCTGGGATCTGGCGACGCGGCTGGCCGGGGAGCGCTGGATCGACCTGCTCATCCGCGGCGAGATCGGCGTGCTGAGCCCGCTCCTCGACCGGATGCCGGCCGACCGGCTGGACGCCGACCCGGAGCTCGCCCTCGCCGTCGCGAGCGCGATGCTCGAGCGCGGCGACGAGGTCGCGGCCGAGCGCCGCCTGCGGCGCGCCGAGCGCGAGGCGGCCCGCGTGCCCGCCGAGCGGAGACATCGCTTCGAGGTCTCGCTCGCCGCCGTTCGCCTTCACCTGGCGCGGCTGCGCGGCGACCTCGAGGCGGCGCTGCTCGCGGGCCGCGAGCTCGCGCGCGCCGGCCGGCTCGAGCCGGGCGTGGTCGAGACCGACCTGCGGGCGCTGGCGCTCACCAACCTCGGGATCGCCGAGCTGTGGTCGGGCGACCTCGACGCCGCGGGGCGGCACCTCGAGCACGGCCGGGCGGCGGCGGTAGAGGCGGGCCGCGGCTGGCTTACGCTCGTCGCGGTCGCCCACCTGGCGATCCTCGCCTGCGCCGAGGACGACCTGCCCCGAAGCGCGCGCCTTGCCACCGAGGCGATCGCGCTCGCTGAGGCGCACGGGTGGACGCGGTCGTGGGCCGCCGGGGGCGCGTACCTGGCGCAGGCGTCGGCGGAGCTGCTCGGCGGCCGGCTCGAGGCGGCCGAACCCGTGCTCGCGCTGGCGCAGGACGCGCTCGTCAACACGCGCGAGCGGCCGCTGCGCGCCATGCTCGGGCTGCTGCGGTCGGGCGTCATGGGCGCGCACGGCGACCACGAGGCGGCGCTCGCCGTCGTCGTCGCCGGGGTCGACGCGCTCGGCGACTGGCCGCTGCGCCCGTCGATCCGCGACCAGTTCGCCGTGCGCGAGGCCACGCTGCGCGCGGAGATGGGCGACCGCGTGCTCGCGGAGCAGCTGCTCGTCGGCGGGCGCCACTCGCTGCCGGCGGCCGTGCTGCTCGCGCGGATGCGGCTCGGCGACGGCGACCACGAGGCGGCCCGCGAGACGCTCGCGCCGTGGATGGAGAGCCTCGACTCCCAGCGCGCGCTCGCGAGCGTGCAGGCGCTGGTCGTCGACGCGCTGGCGCTCGACGCGCAGGCCGACCACGACGGCGCCGCGGGTTCGCTGGAGCGGGCGCTCGCACGCGCCGAGCCGATCGGGCTCCGCGCGTCGCTGCTCTCGTTCGGCCGTCCGCTGCAGCCGCTGCTGCGGCGCCAGCTCCGTCGCGGCACCGCCTACGGCGCGCTGGTGAGCGACCTCGCCGACGCGCTCGACCGCGACGACGGGCCCGCGGCGCCGCGCTCGGAGGTGCTGGTCGAGCCGCTCAGCCCGCGCGAGCGGGCGGTGCTCCGCTATCTGCCGACGATGATGTCCAACCAGGAGATCGCGGCCGAGCTGTTCGTCTCGGTCAACACGGTCAAGACGCACCTGAAGGCGATCTACCGCAAGCTCGACGTGCGTGACCGGCGCGAGGCGGTGCGGCGCGCGCGGACGCTGAACCTGCTTTCGCCCTAGCTAGCTCGGCAGCCGGCGGACCTCGATCAGTTCGAGTCCCAGGGCCTGGATGCGGTCGATCAGCCCGTGCAGCTCGGCCTGGTCACGGACCGGGCCGTGGAGCACGGTCTCGACGGGCTCGAGGTCGCTGTCCATGCCCTCGAAGCTTTCGAGCAGCGCCTTGCTGACGCGCCCCTTGATCCGGATCTCATAGCTCACCTCACGCACGGCTGGCCGCGATGGTCGCCCCGCCGCGGGCGAGCCGTCATCACCCGGCACGGGTGATTCACCCCGGGCGGGTGATGCTTCCTCACCCCGGCGCGAGCGAGCCTTTCGGCCATGACGACAGACCCCGTGGCGCAGGTGTCGAAGAACTGGTGGCTGTTCCTGATCCTCGGCCTCGTGTCGGTGATCGCCGGCGTGCTGGCGATCGTCTACCCGGACCTCACGCTGCTCGCCCTCGGCATCTTCGCGGGCGTCAGCCTGCTGATGATCGGGATCATGGAGATCGTCGAGGCGGTCGCGGGCGACCCGGACTCGCGCGCGCTGACCGCGATCGTCGGCGTGCTGTCGGTGCTCGCCGGCCTCGTGTGCGTGCGGCGGCCCGGGGAGAGCCTGCTGGCGCTGGTCATCGTCCTTGGGTTCTGGTTGATCATCGAGGGCATCGTGCGGTTCATCCGCGCGTTCTCCGAGCTGGAGGACCGGGCGCTGCTGATGGGGCTGGCGATCCTCGACATCATCCTCGGGATCCTGATCCTGGCGCTGCCCGACCTGAGCCTCGTCACGCTCGCCGTGCTGTTCGCGATCTCGCTGATCGCCCGCGGCGCGTTCGCGATCGTCACGGCGTTCAAGCTGCGCGGGCTCGCGCACGGCAAGCCGGGCGCCGCCGCCTGATGCAGGGCGCGCCTGACGGCATGGTGTGGGTGCCGGAGGGCGAGTTCCGGATGGGCTCGGAGGACTTCTACCCCGAGGAGGGGCCGGTCCGCTCCGTCGCCGTCGACGGCTTCTGGATGGATCGCGACCCGGTCACGGTCGCGCAGTTCCGCCGCTTCGTGAAGGCGACGGGACACGTCACGGTGGCCGAGCGGACGCCGGACGCCGAGAGCTATCCGGACGCCGATCCGGAGCTGCTCGTTCCGGGCTCGCTGGTGTTCCAGAGCACGCGCGGGCCGGTCGATCTGCGCGACTTCCGGAACTGGTGGGCCTACGTCCCTGGCGCGACGTGGCAGCGGCCCGAAGGCCCGGCCAGCGACACGTACACGCGCGGGCGCCACCCGGTGACGCAGGTGGCCTACGAGGACGCCGCCGCGTACGCGGAATGGGTCGGCAAGGCGCTCCCGACCGAGGCCGAATGGGAGTACGCGGCGCGCGGCGGGCTCGAGGGCGCGGCGTTCGCGTGGGGCGACGAGTTCGCGCCGGGCGGCGCGATGATGGCCAACACCTGGCAGGGCGAGTTCCCGTGGCAGAACCTGATGACCGACGGCTACGCCGGCACGTCGCCGGTCGGGTCGTTCCCGCCCAACGGCTACGGCCTGCACGACGTGACCGGCAACGTCTGGGAGTGGACGTGCTCGGAGGCGTCCTCGCAGATGGCCGAGCGGCCATGCTGCGCGCCCACGTCGGCCGACGAGCACATCCCGCGCCGGGTCATCAAGGGCGGCTCGCACCTGTGCGCGCCGAACTACTGCCTGCGCTATCGCCCGGCGGCGCGCCAGTTCGAGGCGGTCGATACCTCGACGGGGCACATCGGCTTCCGCTGCATCCTGCGGCAGGGCTGACGAATGGCCGGCGGCATCACCCGTGTCGGGTGAGGTTCGGTCACCCGCGCCGCACTAGCATGCCGACCCGATCTGCGACGGCGGCTGGGAGCGGCCCGCCGTCGTGCTGACCGAGGAGCGAACCATGGCCGAGCCGATCCTTGTCGGATACGACACCCGCGCCGCCGATGGAGCGCCGGTGGAGTTCGGCGCCGCGGCCGCGGCGTTCACCGGCGCGCCGCTGATCGTCGCCGCCGTCCACGGGAGCGCCGCCGCGCTCGGCAGCTACGGTCACGGCCTCGTGCAGGACCTAGCCGGCGACGAAGCGGGCGGGGCACTCGAGCGGCTCGAACGCGAGCTGCGCGAGCGCGGCATCGACGTCGAGGTGCGCTCGCTGCCGGCGCCAGCGCGCTGGTCCCGCCGACGGCCTACGAGGAGGTCGGCAGCGCGCTGCGGGTGTCGGTGGAGCAGGCCGTCCAGCACGCCACCGAGGGTGTGATGGGTGTCGAGGTCGAGCCCGACGTGAGCGTGCGCGACCCGGCCGACTTCCAGCAGGCCGGCTCGATCGGCTGATGGCCGAGGCGATCGGGCAGGTTCTGTCGCTCGGCGTCGGCGTCGCGCTGAGCCCGGTGCCGATCATCGCCGTCGTGCTGATGCTCGGCACGCCGCGAGCGCGCGCCAACGGGCCCGCGTTCGTGCTCGGGTGGATCGCCGGGCTGGCGATCGTCGGGACGATCGTGCTCGTCGTCGCGGGCGGCGCCGACGCAAGCGAGAACGACGAGCCGGCGGACTGGGTGGGCGTGCTCAAGATCGTCCTCGGCGTGCTGCTGGCGCTCGTCGCCGTCCGGCAGTGGCGCGGCCGCCCGCGCGGGGGCGAGGAGGCGGCGATGCCGAAGTGGATGCGGGCGATCGATCGCTTCACTCCGGCGCGCTCGTTCGCGATCGCCATCGCGCTGTCGGCGATCAACCCGAAGAACCTCCTTCTGACCGTGGGCGCGGCCGCGGCGATCGCCCAGACCGGCGCGAGCACCGGCGACCAGGCCGTCGCGCTGGCGGTGTTCGTCGTCGTCGGCACGCTCGGGCCGGGAGCGCCGGTGGCGATCTACTTCCTGCTCGGCGCCCGCGCGGAGCGGATCCTCGACGAGCTCGAGACCTGGATGGCGGCGCACAACAGCGCGATCATGGCCGTGCTGTGCCTCGTGATCGGCGTCAAGCTGATCGGCGACGGGATCAGCGTGCTCGGCTGACCGCGCTGCGATCGTCGGGAACACCCGCTGGCTGCCGAGCAGCGCGTACAGCACCAGCGCCGGCGGCGCGGCTAGAGGCCGACGACCGGCGACACCCCCCGGCGATCGAGGCGTAGGCGAGCGACTCCGGGACGAGCACCGCCGAGACCGTCAGACCGCCGATGACGTCGCCGCGCAGCCACTCGGGCCGGTAGCCGCGCAGTGACGGGAACAGCACGGCGGCGACTATCGCCTTTCGACGGGTGATGGCGGCTCACCCCGACCGGATGATCCTCCGCCACCCGCAGTGCGCGTACGCTCCGCGCCGATGACGAAGGTCGGCGACCGGCTCGAACACGCGATCGAGCAGCGATCCGACCTCGAGCATGAGCTCGAGCGCGAGCCGGCGAAGGCGCCTGCCCGCAAGCTCGGGCGGACGGTGTTCTGGCTCGCCGTGACCGGCGTGTCGCTCTACCTCGTCGCGCCGAGCCTGCTCGAGGTGTTCGGCTCGTGGAACGATCTCGATCGGCTGTCGCCGGCGTGGCTGGCCGCGATGGCGGTGCTGCAGACAGCGTCGCTCGCCTGCCTGTGGGCGCTGCAGCGGCTGGCGCTGCACCGCGCGAGCTGGTCGGCGGTCGTCAGGTCGCAGCTCGCCGGCAACGCGCTCTCGAAGATCGCGCCCGGCGGCGGCGCGATGGGTGCGGCGCTGCAGTACCGGATGCTCGTGCAGACGGGCGTCCCGGGCCCGCCGGTCGCCGCGGCGCTGACCGCCTGCAACCTGCTCGTGTTCGCCGTCGTGCTCGCGCTGCCGGTGCTGGCGATCCCCGCGTTCATCCGCGGCGGCGTCAGCCGCGACCTCCTCGAGGTCGCGGTGATCGGCATCGTCGTGTTCGTGGCGCTGGCCGCGCTCGGCACGGTGCTGATCGCGACCGACGGACCGCTTGCGTGGGTCGGCGGCGTCATCCAGAAGGGCCGCAACCGGCTGCGCCGCGGTGCGGAGCCGCTGCAACGGCTCCCGCAGCGGCTGCTGCGCGAGCGCGACCGGATCGTCGGCGTGCTCGGCCCGCGCTGGAAGCGCGCGCTGCTGCAGACCATCGGCCGCTGGGCGTTCGACTACGCCACGCTTCTGGCCGCGCTCGCCGCCGTCGGCTCGCACGCGCGCCCGAGCCTCGTCCTGCTCGCGTTCTGCGGCGCCCAGGTGCTAGCGCAGATCCCGGTCACCCCGGGCGGCCTCGGGTTCGTCGAGGCCGGGCTGACGGCCATGCTCTCGCTCGCCGGCGTCGGCGCCGGCAACGCCGTGCTCGCCACGTTCGCCTACCGGCTGTTCTCCTACTGGCTCCCGCTCCCCGTCGGACTGGTCGCCTACGGCTGGCACATGCGCCGGTTCGGCGGCGGCGGCGATCGTCGGCTCGATGCGGAACCGGTGGGCGAGCCCTGAGCGCCGCAAGATCGGCAGCGCCGGCCGCCTGACGTCGGCGAGCCGCAGCTCGACGCCCCCGCGGCGCAGCGCGGACTCGAGCGCGCCGAGCACGTCGACGCCCAGCGGTGGATCGCTCGCGCGCACGAGCGCGTGGATACGGTCCTTGACGCTGACCGCATTCGCGTAGAACAGCGGCCCTTCGCTGCCGACGACGAGCTGAGCCAGTCCGGGACGAGCTTCACGCACGGTCAAGCTGCCAGCGTCGCGGGTGACTCGGGATCACCCGATCGGGGTGATCACGCGTCACCCCCCGGCGGCGGAGGATCGCACCATGGAAACCGCCCAACGACTGTCGGACGAGGACGTCGTGCGGGTGCTCGACCTCGCCGCGGGAGCGGACAGCGTCGAGCTGAAGCTCACCGTCCCGGCCGAGCACCACCGCGCCACGATCATGAAGCTCGGCATGGATCCGCTCGACGCGCAGATCCGACTCGTCAGCTTCTTCGACACGCCGGAGCTGACGCTCAACAAGGCGGGCGTCGTCGTGCGCGCCCGCCGTGTGCAGGGCCGGGTCGACGACTCGGTGATCAAGCTGCGCCCGGTCGAGCCGGACGCCATCCCGGACGAGATGCGCCGCTCGCCCAGCATGATCGTCGAGCTCGACGCGATGCCGGGCGGCTACGTCTGCTCGGCGTCGATGAAGGCCCGCATCGGCGCGAACGACGTCCGCCGGTGCGTCGGCGGCGAGCGCGCGATTCGCAAGCTGTTCACCAAGGAGCAGCGCTCGTTCTACGCCGACCACGCGCCGGACGGCCTCGAGCTCGACGCGCTGTCGCTGCTCGGCCCGATCTTCGTGCTCAAGCTCAACTTCACGCCCGCGGAGCTGCGGCGCAAGCTCGTCGCCGAGATGTGGTTGTACCCGGACGGTGCACGGATCCTCGAGCTCTCGACCAAGTGCGCGCCGGGGGACATGTTCCAGGTCGCCAACGAGGTCCGCGCGCACCTCGTCCGGCGCGAGATCGACGTCTCCGGCGAGCAGCAGACGAAGACCGCGACCGCGCTCGGCTACTTCGCCGAGCACCTCGGGTCATGATCGGCGACGTCGCGCTCGGCGTGGCCGCACGCGGCATCCGCATCGGCGGGGCGCCGGTGCGCCTCGCGGCGCGGATGCCGCTGGTCGGTCCGGTCGTGCGGCAGGTCGGCGACAGCCTCGCCGCCGACGGGCGCGTCGTCCGCCTGCGCCTGGTCGAGCTGCTCGAATCGCCCGAGATCGAGCGCCAGCTCGACCAGATCCTCGCCGGGCCGCTCACCGACGCGATCGCCCGCTCACTGGCCGTCAACCGGGTCGCGGAGCGCGTCGCCGCGCAGGTCCTGGCCGGGCTCGACGTCGACCGCATCGTGACGGCCGCGCTCGCGGACCCGCGGACCGAGCTGGCCATCGAGCGCATGATGGCGAGCCGGGAGATGCGGCTGATCATCGGCCACGTCGCGTCCAGCCCTGAGATCCTCGAGGCCCTGAGCGCTCACACCGAGACGCTGGCCGAGGAGATGGTCACCGACGTCCGGACACGTGCGCAGAACGTCGACGACATCGCCGAGCGGACGGTGCGCGGGTGGCTGCACCGCCAGCGGCCACGCCCGACATGAGCGTCGAGCGCGTGCCGTACGCGGGCATCGCGACGCGCGCCGTCGCGCTGGCCGCCGACGTGGCGATCGCGCAGGTGATCGTGTTCGCCGGCGGCGCGGTGATCGCCCTGGTCGGCTCGCTC
>DATDKF010000479.1:0-3068 GCA_036520135.1 Solirubrobacteraceae bacterium | reverse complement strand
GCGTCACCGGCGAGGTGTCGTCCTTCCACGGCGACCACCTCGACTGGATCCGCTCGCGCGCGAGCTTCCTGCTCGTCTGCGGGCAGGGCATGTGGGAGGACACGACCGGGGCACTGGAGAGCACCAAGCACCTCGCGTGGCTGCTCGGCGAGAAGGGCATCCGCCACGAGCTCGACCTGTGGGGCCACGACGTGCCGCACGACTGGCCGTCATGGCGCGCGCAGATCGCTCATCATCTCCCCCGGTTCTGCTGATGACGGAGGGGACGAGCCACCTGATCGGGCTCCTGCTCGGCACCGAGGAGGACTGGCCGACCGCGTTCGAGACGCTGCTCGGCCGGCTCGGGCCGATCAAGGACGCGTCGGGCACCACGCACCACGTGAACGTCGAGCGGATCACGATGGAGCCGTTCGACCTGCGCGACAAGCCGCGCTACCACCTGGTCGTCGACCGGCTCGCCTACTGGTACTTCCTCCCGCGCGAGTGGCTGAAGAAGGTCGCGCTGATGGACGACGTGTACCTGCTCAACAGCCCGTTCACGTTCCAGTCGATGGAGAAGCACGCGGCCTACTGCGCGATGCTGCGGCTCGGGCTCAAGGTGCCGCAGACCGTCCTGGTCCCACACAAGAACCCGCCCGACAACGCGCGCTTCGCCTACACCGCGGCCAAGTACAACCGCCCGTTCGACCTCGACCAGATCGCCGAGTCGATCGGCTACCCGCTGTTCATGAAGCCCTACGACGGCGGCCAGTGGGTCGGCGTCAGCCACATCCGCGACAGCGCCGAGCTGCACCGCGCCTACGACCAGTCCGGGCAGCGGCTGATGCACCTGCAGGCGGCGGTCGACGGCTTCGACGTGTTCGCGCGCTCGCTGTCGATCGGCGCCGAGACGATGGTCATGAAGTTCCGCCCCGACCTGCCGATGCACGACCGCTATGCCGTCGAGCACGACTTCCTGTCGCCCGCGGTGGGCGAAGAGGTGCTGACGATCAGCCGCCTCATCAACGCGTTCTTCCGCTGGGAGTTCAACTCCTGCGAGACGCTGGTGCGCGGCACCGAGGCGCACCCGATCGACTACGCCAACGCGTCACCCGACGTGGCGATCACCAGCCTGCACTACTACTTCCCGTGGGCGATGACCGCGCTGCTGCGCTGGTGCGTGTTCTGCGTGGTCACCGGCCGCCAGCCGCGGCTGGACCTCGACACCCGCCACTATTTCGAGATCGGCGACCGCGAGGACCTGTCCTACGAGGAGAAGCTCGCCGGCTACCGGCGGCTGGCCGACGAGTACTTCGAGGTCGAGCGCTACCGCGACTTCTGCGACAGCCGCCTCGCGCACGTGGAGGAGATGGTCTCCGACTGGGTCGCGTCAGCCGACTTCGACCGGCTCCTCATCGACACGGTGACGAGCACCTATCCCGCCCACGAGCAGGAGCGCTTCGCGGCGCACTTCCGGGGGCTGATCGGCCTCTGGGTCGGCGAGCGAGCCGCTTCGTAACATCGGCGCGCATGCTCCCCAGACTCAACCGCCTGTTCGCGGCCGACGGGCGCTGCTTCGACGTGGCCGTCGACCACGGGTTCTTCAACGAGGGCGCCTTCCTGAGCGGGATCGAGAACCTCGCCGCCGCGGTCAGAACGCTGATCGCCGCCGGGCCCGACGCGATCCAGCTCTCCCCCGGCCAGGCGCATCACCTCCAGGACGTCCCCGGCCCGGGCAAGCCGGCGCTCGTGATGCGCACCGACGTCGCCAACGTCTACGCCTCCGAGCTCCCGCGCGCGCTCTACAGCGAGGTCGTCGAGGACGCCGTCGGCGCCGCGCTGCGGCTCGACGCCGCGTGCGTGGTCGTGAATCTGCTGCTGCTCCCGGACCAGCCCCACCTGCACCGCCAGTGCGTGCGCAACGTCGGCGCGCTGAAAGCCGCGTGCGCGCCGGTCGGCATGCCGCTGATGGTCGAGCCGCTGGCGATGAAGGACGGCTACGGCGTCAACGGCGACGTGGAGAAGATCGTGCCGCTGGTGCGCCAGGCGGTCGAGCTCGGCGCCGACGTCATCAAGGCCGACCCGACCGACGACCTCGCCGACTACCACCGCGTCGTCCAGGCCGCCGGCGGCGTGCCGGTGCTGGTGCGCGGCGGCGGCCGCGTGTCCGACGAGGAGGTGCTCGCCCGCACGCAGGCGGTGATGGAGCAGGGCGCGGCCGGGATCGTCTACGGCCGCAACGTTATCCAGCACCCCGACCCGGCCGGCATGACGCGCGCGCTGATGGCCGTCGTGCACACATGAGGACGGTGCGCTTCGGCGTCATCGGCGGCGGCCTGATGGGGCGCGAGTTCGCCTCCGCCGCGGCGCGCTGGCTGCACCTCGCCGAGCTCGACGTGCGGCCGGAGATCGTCCACGTCTGCGACACGAATCCCGACGTGCTGGCGTGGTACGAGCGCCTGTCGCCCGCCCCGCGGCTGTCGACCGACTGGGGCGAGCTGCTCGACGACCCGGACGTCGAGGCCGTCTACTGCGCGGTCCCGCACCACCTGCACGCCGACCTGTACGTGGCGATCCTCGAGGCCGGCCGCCACCTGCTCGGCGAGAAGCCGTTCGGGATCGACCTCGACGCCAACAAGCGGATCATGGCGGCAGTGGCCAGCCACCCCGAGCTGCTCGTGCGCTGCTCGTCGGAGATGCCGTTCTTCCCCGGCGGCCAGGCCGTCGCGCGCTGGCTCGCCGAGGGCCGCGCCGGGCGGATCCTCGAGGTCCGCAGCGCGTTCCTGCACTCGAGCGATCTCGACCCGGGCAAGTCGATCAACTGGAAGCGCCAGGCCGAGTTCAACGGCGCCTACGGCTGCATGGGCGACCTCGGGATGCACGCGCTGCACCTGCCGCTGCGCTTCGGGATGGCGCCGCGCAACGTCCGCGCCGTGCTCTCTGACGTGGTGACCGAGCGGCCCGACGGCCACGGCGGGATGGCGCCGTGCGACACGCCCGACAACGCGGTGCTGCTGTGCGAGAGCGCCGCCGGCTTCCCGCTGCACGTCGCGACCAAGCGCATCGCCCCGGGCGAGACGAACACGTGG
>DATDKF010000478.1:0-3265 GCA_036520135.1 Solirubrobacteraceae bacterium | reverse complement strand
GTTCCCGATCAGGACGTCGTTGCCGCGGCCGCCGCGGACGTCCTCCACGTCGCCGTGGACGTTGTCGTGCTCTCCGGCGACGCCGTCGTTCGCGCCCTTGCCGATCGTCACTCGCACGGATTGGCCGCGCTGGCCGTAGAGCGCGACGTCGCGGTCCGGTCCCCCGGACATGTCGTCGGGCCCGAAGCCGCCGCCGAGGCCGTCATCGCCGCGACCGCCGCGCAGATCGTCGGCTCCGGCGCCGCCGAATGCCTTGTCATCGCCCGAACCACCGTCTAGCCGGTCGGCGCCCTTCCTGCCCTGCAACAGATCGCCGCCGCCACCGCCGCGCACGAGGTCCGGCCCGCCGTTGCCGCGCAGCCGGTCGTCGCCGCCGAGCCCGCACAGCACGTCGCTGCGCGCGGTGCCGACAAGCCGGTTCGGGCCGGCGGTGCCGGTGATGGTGCACGCCCGCGCCGCGACCGCATCCGTGGGCCGAGCGGTCGCGGACTGCGGGGGTCCCACCAGCGATACCAGCAGCACGACAAACGCCAACCACGCACGTCGCCATGCACCAGCCGCCACACGCCGCGACGTGGTGTTCGATCGGTCCATGAAGTTGGCCGACACTAGATCGGCCCACCGCTCAAGTCAACCTCACCAGATGGGAGATAGACGCATGTGCGGTCGCGGGTCAGTCGAGCGCGATCAGCTCGTCCAGCTTCTCGGCGAACTCGCCCCAGCCGGGGCTGGTCGTCTGGTAGAAGCTCTCGACCGAGCCGCGCCGGCGCTCCTCGCTCACCAGCTCGATGAGCCCGGCCGTGTGCAGGACCCGGAAGTGGTATGCGACCGTGCCGAGCGGTTCGCCGAGCGCAACGGCGGCGTCGCTCGCGCTGACCGGTTCTGACTCGGCCATCGTGAGAACCTCGAGCCGGACCGGATGCGCAAGCGCGCTGAGCCGCTTCCCTCGCTGGCTGTCGGAGATCGTCATGTCGCCGACAATAATCGGCAGGTAGGCGGAGAACCACCAGTTCGTGGCGATTGTCAGACCCGACAGCTCGACGAGCGGCCGCACCATCTGGGCGTCGCCGCTCGCGAACAGCGAAAGGTCGAGCACGTAGGCGTCGGCCTTTCCGGCGGTGAGGTTCTCGCGGCCGAGCCACTCCGTCACCTGGGCGGCCGCGGTGGTGGCGAACGCGGTGAGGGTGCCGTCGACGCTGAGCCCCCAGAGCGGGACATAGAACACCGGCAGCAGCTCGACGATCGCTGCGCCGGCGCCGTCCCCGTTCGGCGACGGCGTGGCCAGCTCGAGCGCGTACCGGCACAGCAGCCTGACGTTGTACGTGCCGTCGAGGGTGTGGCCGTCGGCGGTGAGCAGCTCGGTCAATCCGGCGGCCAGCCGGTCCTGGAAGCCGCTCCCGTCGGTGAGGCTGATCGGCGCGGCCGTCTGCAGCAGCGGCACCGCAGGGCTGCTGAAGCTGATCCACGGCGTCTGGTACACGAACGCCGGCGCCGTCGCCGCGGTTCCGACGAGCTCGGCATTGCGGCGCACGGCGGCGCTCGCCTCGCCGCTCTGCCACGCGACCGCGTCGCGGCCGCGCAGCTCGACCTGGGAGTACGTCGGCACCGCTGTACCCGGGAGTACGTAGCGATGCGTGAGCGTGACGAACGCCGGCACGGTCTCTGCCGGGTAGTAGTACCGGCGCGACCCGGTGCTCTCATCTGGCGGGTCGGCGGTCAGCCGGTGGCTCGTCCCGTCGCCGGTCTCGACCCAGATCGTGGGCCATGGCACGTCCGTGGTGGTGCTCGCCGGCTGCAGCTCCAGCTCGACGCTCTCGAGGTAGGTGTCGCTGGCGTCGTAGGTGGAGTCGAGCAGGAACGTGTAGGTCTGCTTGATGACCGGGGCGCCGTCCGGCTCGGCGAGCGGACTGGGCGCGGAGACGGCTCCCGCCAGGTCGGCCACCAGGGTGGCGAAGGCGCCGACCATGTTCGTCAGGCGGCCGCCCGGATCCGGCGCCCCGGGTGCCAGCGCGGCCAGCGCGGCGATGTCATGCTGGAGCGTCGGCCACGCTGTGACGATCTGGGCCAGCTTCTCGAACAGCGCGGTGTCTTCGTCCTGCGGTTGCACGGTCGGGGCGCCGGCGAAGCTGACCTCGAGCAACGTCTCGTCCTGGGCCGCGCTCTGGTGCTCCACGCTCGCCGCGAGGTGCCACTGCTTCGCCTCGGCGATCGTCGTCGGCGCCGTCCACGTTGGGTACGCGTCGAGCGACCGCATCAGCGGTAGCTGCGGGTACACCCGCAACGGGATCGGCACGTCGACCTGACCCGCGTCGAGCTGGACGCCCGGCTGCAGCGGCGGCGCGTCGAGCGGCACGCCGAACCGGAGCCAGTCCGACTCCTGGTAGCCGGGCGCCGCTGCGACATCCCCGATCTGGAACTCGACCTCACCGGCGGCGAAGTCGAGGTCCAGGAAGAGGCTCTTGAAGCTGGCGTCGGCGCTCGTCCCGAACAGGAACGACGCGTACTGGGTGCCGTCGACGAGCGGGACCTTCGCCGTCGACAGCGAGAAGTCCGGCAGCGGCTGGAGGCCGTGCAGCGTCGTGGATGGGTTGAAGATGCCGCTCCGCCGCACCACGTCGGGGTCGGTCGCGAAGCCGGTCGTCGTCGTACCGAGCGCGGTCGCCACCTGCGCAAGCGTCTCCGGGCCCTTGACCGTGTACGCGGCCTTCGACGTCAGGGTGAAGACCGTGCCGGGCACGAAGATCGACGCCGCGTCCTGATTGGCGATCGCCACGCTCGCCGGATCGGTATCGAAGGACGCGGCCAGCGTGGTCAGCGAGTCCTGCGCCGACGGCGTGCGGGAGACGCGGCCGAGCGCCAGGGCGACGCCAGGCTGCAGCAGCCCGGCGCCCGTGACAACTTCGAGCGTCGGCAGCAGCGTGCCTACGTCGGGCGCACTGAGCGGCCCGGTGAGCGAGGCGAACGTGTCGCCCGCGACGATCGTGTATTGCTTGTCGTTCGCCGTGTTGGTGACCGTCGCGCCCACGCACAGGATCCCCGGCATCGGAGCGACGGCCTCGCCGAGCGTGGCCGCGCTGACGGCGAACCAGGCGAGCAGCTGCCGGCTGGTGTTGCCGGACCCCGCCTGACAGCGCTCCACCAGCGCCTTGCCGAACAGCCGCGGGGCGATCGGGTTGAGCCCGGAGAAGCAGTGCACGGGCACGTTCGGCGACAGGGCGGTCCCGGCCTGGGCGAGGTCGAGCGCGATCGTCGCCGCCGCGATGCC
>DATDKF010000477.1:0-15722 GCA_036520135.1 Solirubrobacteraceae bacterium | reverse complement strand
ATTGCGACGAAACGCTGGTCAGCCAACGTGGGTTTCGTCGCAACGATCGCGCGGCCGCGCGCGAGTGCTGCGAAACCCACGCCACAGGACGGAAACGTCGCAACGATCGCGCGACCGCGCACGATTGCGACGAAACCCACGTAGGCGCCGCCGCTCCCGCACCCAGCCGCAGTTGACGTTCGCCGGCGCTACCCGCGCGCGAACCGAGACACGACGTCGGCGAGCAGCTCCTCAGGCGCCACGCCGGCCAGGGCCGGGTTGATGACCTCGACCTCGATCGGGCCGGCGTAGCCGGCCGCCTCGACGAGCGCGCGGATGCGCGGGAGGTCGATGATCCCGTCGCCCATCAGGCCGCGGCCGGCGAGGAGGTCGGGCGTCGGGACGAGCCAGTCGGACACGTGGTAGCCGGCGATCAGGCCGGCAGCGCCGGCGAGCTCGGCCTCGAGCTGCGGGTCCCAGAAGACGTGGTAGGCGTCGACGACCACGCCGACGCCCGGGTGGTCGAACGACCGCGCGAGCGCGAGCGCCTCGCCGAGCGAGACGATCGCCGAGCGCTCGCCGATCATCATCGGGTGCAAGGGCTCGATGCCGAGGCGGACACCGTGCTCGGCGGCGTACGGCAGCAGCTCCTCGATCCCCCCGGCGATCGTGGCGCGCGCGGCGCGCAGGTCGCGGTCGCGCGGCGGGCCGCAGACGAGCACGAGCACCGGCGCGCCGAGCGCGGCCGCCTCCGCGACCGCGCGGCGGTTGTCTTCGCGCGCGCCGTCGGCGGTGAAGAAGCCTCCGCGGCAGAGGCTGGAGACCGCCAGCCCTGCGTCGCGGATCGTCCGCGCGGCGTCGGCGGCGTCGGCGTACTGATGCCGCCACGGCGCGACCGAGCCGATCCCGGCCGCGGCGCAGCGCGCGACCGCCTCGGGCAGGCTCCAGTGGTCGACCGTGATCAGGTTGAGGCTGAGCCGCGCCGGGTCGATCACGCGATCCCTGCGAGCGCGAGCACGTGCCGCATCCGGGCGAGGGCGAGCGCCGGGTCGCGCAGCAGGCCGGCGCGGTCGGCCAGCACGAACAGGTCCGCGAGGTGGGTGATCGAGCGTGCGCTCTCGAGCCCGCCGACCATCCGGAAGTGGTCCTGGTAGCCGTTGAGGAACGCCAGGAACACGATGCCGGTCTTGTAGTTGAAGGTCGGCGCCTCGAACAGCTTGCGCGCCAGCGGGACCGTCGGCTCCAGCAGGCGGTCGTACGTCGCGCGATCGCCGTCGTCGAGCGCCGCCAGCGCAGCCCCGGCAGCCGGGGCGATCGCGTCGAAAACGCCGAGCAGCGCGTCGCTGTACCCATGCTCGTCGCCGGCGATCAGCTCCGGGTAGTTGAAGTCGTCGCCGGTGTACAGCCGGACGCCGGCGGGCAGCCGCCGGCGCAGCGCGATCTCGCGGTCGGCGTCGAGCAGCGACACCTTCACGCCGTCGACGTGCTCGGCGTTCGCCGCCACGATGTCGAGGAACACCTCGGCCGCGTCGTCGAGGTGCTCGGCGCCCCAGTAACCGCGCAGCGCGGGGTCGAACATGTCGCCGAGCCAGTGCAGGATCGCCGGCTGCCGCAGGCCGCCGAGCACGACGCCGTAGACCTCGCGGTAGTCGTCCGGGCCGGACGCGAGCGCGGCCAGCGCGCGGCTCGCCATGACGATCGGCTGCGCCCCAGCGGCCTCGACGACCTCGCACTGCTGCTCGTACGCCGCGCGCACGTCGGCGACGCGGCGCGGCTGCGCGTGATCGGTCCCGGCCCCGGCGGCGATGCGGCCTGCGGGCGCCTCGGCCGCGGACCGCTCGATCAGCTCGCGCGCGACCCGCCAGTCGAGCCCCATGCCGCGCTGCGCGGTGTCCATCGCCTCGGCCACGCTGAGCCCGCATGCCCACAGGTGGCGGCGGAATGCGAGCGTCGCCTCCCAGTCGATCGCGCCCGGCTCGCCGAGCGGGTCGGCGACCACGTGCGCGGCCGCGAACGCCACGCGCGAGACGGGCGGCGATCCCGGGATCGCAAACGACCGCGGCTCCCCGGGCTCGTACGGCTCGAGCGCGCCGCCGGCCCGCGGCAGGCGCAGCACGGCACCGGCGACCGCGCTCACAGCTCCAGGACCTCGATCCAGCGCCGCTCGCGCCAGGACCGCAGCCCGAGCTCGGACAGCTGCACGCCGCGCGCGCCCGCGCGGAAGTCCCACGGGAACGGCTCGTCGAGCGCGACGTGCCGCAGGAACCGCTCCCACTGGACCTTGAACGCGTTGTCGGGCTCGCCGGCCGGCACCGGCATCCATGCCGCGCGGTGGTCCACCGGATCGGGCAGGTCGGGGTTCCAGATCGAGCGAGGGGTGGCGGCGGCCGGCTGCAGGCGGCACTCGCGCAGGCCGGCGACCGCGGTGCCGTCGGTGCCGTCGACCTGAAGCTCGAACAGCTCGCCGCGGTCGACCCGCACGCACCACGACGAGTTGAGCTGCGCGATCACCCCACCCTCGAGCTCGAACACGGCGTAGGCGGCGTCCTCCGCGTCGGCGTCGTACGGCTCGCCGCGCTCGTCGTAGCGCAGCGGGAGGTGCGTCGCGCCGAGCGCGAACACCCCGCGCACCGACCCGAACAGGTCGTCGAGCACGTAGCGCCAATGGGCGAACATGTCGGCGATGATGCCCCCGCCGTCGGCCGCCCGGTAGTTCCAGGACGGCCGCTGCGGCGCCGGGTCCGGGCCGGGGAAGACCCAGTAGCCGAACTCGCCGCGGACTGAGAGCACGCGCCCGAGTGCGCCGCTGTCGAGCACCCGCTTGAGCGTGCGGATGCCGGGCAGGAACAACTTGTCCTGCACGACCCCGTGCTTGACGCCCGCGGCGTCGGCGAGCCGCGCCAGCTCGAGCGCCGACTCGACGTCCTCGGTCAGCGGCTTCTCGCAGTAGACGTGCCGCCCGGCCTCGATCGCCGCGCGCACGCTCGCCTCGCGGCGGCTCGTGACCTGCGCGTCGAAGTACACGTCGCAGTCGGCCAGCGCGCGGGCCAGGTCGGTCGTGTACTCGAGCTCGTGCGGCTCGGCGAGGGCGTCGAGCTTGCGCTCGTCGCGGCCGACCAGCACCGGCTCCGGCCACAGGTGGTCGCCGGGCCCGACCGGCACGCCGCCCTGCGACCGGATCGCGAGGATCGAGCGCACCAGGTGCTGGTTCGTGCCCATGCGCCCGGTCACGCCGTTCATGGCGATGCGGATCGTGCGGCGCCCGGTCGCCTCCTGGAAAACGTTTGCCACGATTCGGTTAAGGCTAGCGCGCAGCGGGCGCGACGGCAAGCCGGGTGGCGGCCTCGTCGATGACCGCCTCGCGCTTGCAGAACGCGAACCGCACGAGCGAGCGGCCGGCCTCCGGGTGGTCGTAGAACACGCTCGTGGGAATCGCGACCACGCCGGCGCGCTCCGGCAGTTCGCGGCAGAACGCGGCGCCGTCGCCCGGCACCCGCGCGTTGACGAAGTACGTGCCCGCCGGGCGCAGCGGCCGCAGCCCGGCGGCCTCCAGCGCGGCGCACAGCCGGTCGCGCTTGGCCGTGAACGCCACGGCCAGAGCAGCGTAGAACGCGTCGTCGAGCGCCAGCGCCGCCGCGCCCGCGTGCTGGAACGGCGTCGCGCCCGAGAACGACAGATACTGCTTGGCCGCCCGTACGCCGGCGACCAGCTCCGCCGGGCCCGTCGCCCAGCCGACCTTCCAGCCGGTCACCGAGAACGTCTTGCCCAGCGACGAGATCGCCAGCGTGCGCTCGCCCATCCCCGGCAGCGTCGCCAGCGGCACGTGCTCGCCCTCGAACACGAGGTGCTCGTAGACCTCGTCGGTGACCGCGACGAGGTCGTGCTCCCGGCACAGCGCGGCCACCAGCTCGAGCTCGGCGGGCGAGAACACCTTGCCCGTCGGGTTGTGCGGCGAGTTGAGCAGCACGAGCCGCGTGCGCGGCGAGACCGCCGCCGCCAGCTCGGCCGGGTCGAACGCGAAGTCCGGCGGATGCAGCGTGACCACCCGCCGCCGCGCCCCGGCGAGCGCGATGCACGCCGCGTACGAGTCGTACAGCGGCTCGAAGACGATCACCTCGTCGCCCGGGTCGAGCAGCCCGAGCATCGCCGCCGCGATCGCCTCGGTCGCCCCGAACGTCACCTGCACGCCGAGGTCGGAATCCACGGCCAGCCCGTAGAAGCGCGCCTGGTGCGCCGCGATCGCCTCGCGCAGCGCGGCGACCCCGCCGATCGGCGCGTACTGGTTGTGGCCTGCGCGGATCGCCGCCGCGGCGGCCTCGAGCACCTCCGCCGGCCCGTCCTCGTCCGGGAACCCCTGGCCGAGGTTGATCGACCCGGTCCGCTCGGCGAGCGCCGACATCTCCGCGAAGATCGTCGTGCCGAAGCCGGCGAGGCGGGAGGCGATCACCGGTGCGTCGTACTTGCGGATGCGGCCACCAGCGTCAGACTACGCGGCCGTGAGCCACACGGGCCTGCGCGAGCGGCTGCGGCGGCGCGAGCCGCTGGCGGTCGCCTTCCTCGATCTGGGCTCGTCGGTCAGCGCCGAGCTGACGGCGATGAGCGGCTTCGACGTGGTCGTCGTCGACCTCGAGCACGGGGCCGGCGACGAAGGCGCGGCGCGCACGCAGATTCAGGCCGCCCAGGCGCACGCCGCGGTCGTCGTGCGTGTGCCGGACGGCCCGGCGCAGGCCGGCCGGATGCTCGACGCCGGGGCCGACGGCGTGATCGTCCCGCAGGTCGGCTCGACCGCCGAGGCCGCGCGCGCCGCCGCCGTGGTTCGCTACGCCGGCGCCGGCCGCGGCATCTCGCCGTTCAGCCGCGGCAACCGCTACGGAGCGGCCGGCGCGGACTTCCGCCCGCGGGCCGACGAGCGCGTCGGCTGCATCGTGCAGATCGAGCGCGCGAGCGCGCTGGCGGCGGTCGATGAGATCGCGGCTCTCGACGAGGTCGACGGCCTGCTGATGGGCCCCGCCGACCTGTCGAACGACCTCGGCTGCCCGCTCGACCTCGCCGCGGAGCCGCTGCAGCGGGCGGCGCGCGAGATCGGCGCGGCGGCTACTCGCCACGGCAAGACCGCCGCGCTGCACCTGGCCGCGGCCGACCAGGCGCCGGCGTTCCGCGCGCTCGGCTTCACGATGTTCTCGTGCTCGTTCGAGAGCGCGATCCTGGCCGCCGGATCGGCCGCCGCGGCGGCGGGACTGCGGCGCTAGCCGCTGGTTGACGCTCGTGCGAACATACGTTCGTGCCTGAGGCCAACATCCTGCACGCCGACCTCGACGCCTTCTACGCGTCGGTCGAGCAGCGGGACGATCCGGAGCTGCGCGGCCGGCCGGTGATCGTGGGAGCGGGCGTGGTGCTCGCCGCCAGCTACGAGGCCAAGGCACGTGGCGTGCGGACCGCCATGGGCGGGCGCCGCGCGCGGCAGCTGTGCCCCGACGCGATCGTGGTGAGCCCGCGCTTCCCGGCCTACGTCGAGGCGAGCAAGGCGGTGTTCGAGATCTTCGACGACACGACGCCGCTGGTGGAGGGCCTGTCGATCGACGAGGCGTTCCTCGACGTGCGCGGGCTGCGGCGCATCTCCGGCACGCCGCGCCAGATCGCGCTGCGGCTGAAGGCACGCGTGCTCGAGGAGGTCGGGCTGCCGATCACCGTCGGCGTCGCCCGCACGAAGTTCCTCGCCAAGGTCGCGAGCGGCGTCGCCAAGCCCGACGGCCTGCTCGTCGTGCCGCCCAGCGGCGAGCTGCACTTCCTGCATCCGCTCCCGGTCGAGCGGCTGTGGGGGGTCGGCCCGAAGACCTCCGAGAAGCTGCACGAGGCCGGGATCACCACGGTCGGCGAGGTCGCGCGCCTCGCCGAGGAGACGCTCGTGGATCTGGTGGGGCGCGCCGCCGGGCGGCACCTGCACGCCCTCGCCCACAACCGCGACCCGCGGCGCGTCGAGGTGGGGCGGCGAAGACGCTCGATCGGCTCCCAGCGCGCGCTCGGCCGCGGCCGCCGGAGCCCCGACGAGCTCGACGCGTTCCTGGTCGGGCTGATCGACCGCGTAGCGCGGCGGCTGCGCCGCGCCCGCCGGGTGTTCCGCACGGTCGTGCTGCGCCTGCGGTTCGACGACTACACGCGCGTGACCCGGTCGCACACGCTCCCGGAGCCGACCGACCAGACCGACGCCGCGCTCGCCACCGCCCGCGCCCTGCTCGCCGCGGCGCTGCCGCTGATCGAGCGCAAGGGCATCACGCTGATCGGCGTCTCGCTGAGCAACCTCGAGGACACCGACGAGCAGCTCGTGCTGCCGTTCGAGCGCAAGACGGCGCTCGACGCGGTGCTCGACCGCGTCCGCGAGCGCTTCGGCTCGGCGGCGATCACGCGCGGCGTGCTCGTCGGGCGCGACCCGGGGCTGGTCATGCCGCTGCTGCCGGACTAGACCATGCCCGCGAAGCGCCGCGCCATGTACGCGTCGATGTCCGGCCCGTCCGGGTTGCCGATCACGTCCTCGATCCAGGCCCGGCGCTCGAACTCGACCACGCCGAGCTCCCAGACGCAGCCCATCGCCGTCGGGCCGGCGGGCGCGAGGTCGCCCGGCTCGGACCCGGCGTAGATGCGGGAGTGGATCTCGTTCTCGCCCTGCCACCAATAGACGAGGGCGATCGGCCAGCGCGCGTCGTGGGCGATCGCGAACGCCGCGCCGTGGTGCTGTTCGTCGACGTCGGGGAGGCTCTCGGCGGCGAGCGCGCGCGTCGTGTCGATGAGCTCCTGCCGCACGCCCTGCTCGGGCCGCGCGAGCGCGTAGAGCTTCAGGCGCCAGTCGCCGATCCGCTCCTCGGACACGAAGTCGCAGCGGCGCTGGTGGTAGGCGTGGGCGAGATGGTCGGTCGCGATCTCCATCGCCCCATGATCCCACCTGTCACGCGGCGCTCCCTTCGAGCAGCACGCGCGCGACCCGGTCGGGGTCGTCCCACGTCGGCAGGTGGCCGCAGCCGGGGAGGTCGAGGCTGCGCACGCCGGGTGGCAGCCGGCGCGGGCGGTTGACGAGCCGGTCGAGCACCGGGTCCCACATGCGGTGATCGGTCCCGAGCGTGTGCAGGAGGACCAGCGGAGGCCCGGCTCCGCGCCGGGTGCCTGTGATCACGGGGTTCAACGCCTTCAACGATCGCAGCCGCTGCTCGCCAAGCCGGGCTAGCGGCAGCGCGGGTCGGCCCGCTCGCGCTCGCCGCCGTAGAGCCGGGCGGCGGCCTGGACGTCGGCGGGCGCCGGCACGCACGCGAGCTGCGCGAGCGTCGGCGGCTCGGCGGCCAGCGAGGGCGCGCAGCGCGTGTCGAACGCGTGCGGGCTCATCAGCGAGCACGTGCGGCCGTCGCGGTGCTCGAGCCCTAGCACGTGGCCGAGCTCGTGCGCCGCCACCCAGACAGACAGCGGGCGCGGGTTGCCGCGCAGCTCGGCGGCGAGCAGGACCGTGGTCTGGCCGTGGGCGGGGCGGCCGATCGCGGTCGTGAAGCCGAGGCAGTCCGATCCGCAGAAGCCGTGCAGCGCATGGTCGTCGACCTTGAGGACGACATCCGCGTCGCCCGCCGAGTCGACCGGGCGCAGCTGCACGTGCGCGCCGGACGCGTTCCAGCGCGCGGCGGCGGTGACGACCGAGCGGCGCATGCCGCTGCCGTCGTAGTAGCGGACGACGCCGTCATCCCACGTGCGCGCGTGCGACGACGCCGCGACCGGCAGGACCTGCCAGAGCGCGATCGCGATCGCGGCGGCGGGAAGCAGGTGGAGGGCAGCGGACAGCAGCCGCCGAGTTCGGCAGTGGTTCGACACGAGAGGGGAGCGCGGCCAGGTGTGGCGGCCGCGAGACAGTTCTGGAAAATCGGAGCGGCGCTTGCGCGCCGCCGTACCCGCCGCTCTATTGCATGCCCGACCACCCGAGCCCGCAAACGAAAACAGGGTCTGACCCCCCTGCCACGGCGCCTCGCCACGCCGCTACAGGGGGTCTGACCCCAAGCGCCGACGTCAGCGGTAGGTGACGGTCTCGTGCGACCCCTGCTCGGCGGACCGCAGCATCGCGTCGCAGACCTCGGCGGCGCGGTAGCCGTCCTCGAGCGTGGCGCCGTGCGGCGCGACGTCGGTGTCGTCGCGGATCGCGGTCAGCAGGTGGTGCAGCTCGTGGACGAACGAGTGCTCCCAGCCGATCGTGTGCCCCTGCGGCCACCAGTGCTCCCAGAACGGGTGGTCGGCCTCGGAGACGAGCACCGTGCGGAAGCCCTGTGCCTGCGCGCCGGGCTTGGAGTCGTTGAAGTGCACCTGCAGCTCGTTGAGCCGCTCGAGGTCGAACGCGAGCGAGCCCTTGGAGCCGTTGATCTCCCACGTGAAGGCGTTCTTGCGCCCCTGGCAGAAGCGCGACGCCTCGATCGTCCCGACGGCACCGTTCTCGAACCGGACGACGGACTCGACGGCGTCGTCGACGTCGCGGTCGGGGATGAAGGTCTGCGTAATGGCCCCCACCTGCTCGATCTCGCCGACGAGGTAGCGCGCGAGGTCGATCACGTGCGCGCCGAGGTCGCCGAGCGAGCCGGAGCCCGCCGTCGCCTTGTCGAAGCGCCAGATGTCGCCCTCGGTCGTGCCCCACTCCTGCAGGTAGCAGCCGCGGAAGTGCTGAATCTCTCCGAGGTCGCCGGACTCGACGATCTGGCGCGCGAGCCGCACCGCCGGCACGAACCGGTAGTTGAACGCGCACATGTGCTTGACGCCGGCGGCCTGAACGCGCTGCCACGTCTCGTAGGACTCGGCGGCGTCGCGGCCCAGCGGCTTCTCGCAGATCACGTGCTTGCCCGCCTCGGCCGCCGCGATCGTCGGCTCGGCGTGCAGGTTGTTCGGGCCCGCGTTGTCGAACAGCTCGACCCGCGGGTCGGCCACGAGCGTCTTCCAGTCGGTGACGTACTCGGCGAACCCGTAGCGGCGCGCCGCCTCGGCGACCGCCTCCTCGTTGCGGCCCGCGATCGCCACCAGCTCGGGCCGCAGCGGCGGCGGCCACGTCATGTAGGCCAGCGTCTTGTACGCGTTCGAATGGGCCTTGCCCATGAACGCGTAGCCGAGCATGCCGATCCCGATCGGTTTGACCTGCGCCCCGCCGGAGGTCTTACCCATCGTGACGAATCCGACCTCTGACATTCAGCCCTCCTTCGCGAACGCTGCGTCGAACGCCACCGCGGAGGGAGCGAAGTCGGTGCGGCGCACGAACGCCAGCGCGTCCGGCGCCCCCCAGTCGCGGTCCATCCCGGAATCCTCCCACTCGATCGAGAGAGGGCCGTTGTACCCGATCCGGTTCAGCGCGCGGATCA
The DNA here is from genome assembly GCA_036520135.1 of Solirubrobacteraceae bacterium. Taxonomy (GTDB): domain Bacteria; phylum Actinomycetota; class Thermoleophilia; order Solirubrobacterales; family Solirubrobacteraceae; genus DASSUW01. The sequence goes on along the minus strand of DATDKF010000477.1, from coordinate 6,378 downwards.
TGGACTCGAAGTCCACGTCGCCATGGCCTGGGGAGACGAAGTCCCAACCGCGCCCTGGCTCGCCGAAGTTCAGATGGCCGCCGAGGATCGAGGAGCGGCCGTCAAGCCGCTTCACCGAGTCCTTGATGTGCGCGTGGAAGATCTTGTCGCCGAACTCGGTGATGAACGCCGCCGAGTCCAGGAACTGGTGCTCGAAGTGGCTCGGGTCGAAGTTGATGCCGAAGCCCGGGCGGTCGCCGATCGCGGCGAGCGCCTTGCGCGTGGTGACGAAGTCGTAGGCGATCTCGGTCGGGTGGACCTCGAGCGCGAAGCGCACGCCCTCGGCCTCGAACACGTCGATGATCGGCCCCCAGCGCTCGGCGAACTCCTGGTAGCCGCGCTCGATCGCGTCGAAGTCGTTGGGCGGGAACGAGTAGACCATGTGCCAGGTCGGCGAGCCGGTGAAGCCGGTCACGACGTCGACGCCGAGCTGCGCCGCCGCGCGCGCCGTGTCCTTCATCCCCTCGGCGGCCCGCTGCCGGACGCCCTCGGGATCGCCGTCGCCCCAGATCTCCGGGGACAGCACGCCCTTGTGCCGCTCGTCGATGGGATCGCAGACGCACTGGCCGACGAGATGGTTGCCGATCGCCCACACGCCGAGCCCGTGGCGGTCGAGCAGCTCGCGCCGCCCGGCGGCGTAGCTCGCGTCGCGCATCGCCTCGGCGACGTCGAAGTGATCGCCCCAGCACGCGAGCTCGAGCCCGTCGAAGCCCCAGCCGGCGCACTTGGCGGCCAGGTCGTCGACGGGCAGATCGGCCCACTGGCCGGTGAACAGCGTTACAGGTCGTCCCATGTCCCCTCCTACGTCTCGACTATCTCCAGCCGCACTCCGGCGGCGCGGTACTCCTCCGCGACTTCGGGCTCGAGCCCGTCGTCGGTCACGACCACGTCCAGCTCCTCCGCGCGCGCGATCGACACGAGCGACGAGCGCCCGAACTTGGTCGAGTCGATCAGCCCCACCGTGCGGCCGGCGGCGGCGCGCGCCGCGTTGACGACGTCGGCGAGCGGGCGGCGCGAGGTGGTCAGCCCGGCGTCGAGCGTGAGCCCGGCGGCCGAGATGAACGCCGTATCGAAGTTGAGGTCGGCGATGAACTCGACCGTCCAGCGCCCGGCGATCATGCGCATGTGCTGGTCGAGCTCGCCGGGGCAGACCACCACGTGCATGGGCTCGGCGATCACCTCGTAGGCGATCGCCGGCGAGTTCGTCACGAGCGTGAGCTCGTTCGGCGGATCCTCCATCAGCCGTCGCGCCAGCGCGCGCGCCGTCGACGACGCGTCGAGGAAGATCGTCGAGCCGGCCGCGACCATCGTCGCCGCGTGGTCGGCGATCGCCGCCTTGGCGGCGCTCGCCTGCTCGACCCGCTGCGTCCACGCCGTCGCGATCAGCGGCAGCGTGCCGCTGCCGCGCATGGCCCGCGCGCCGCCGTGGACCCGCTCCACGAGCCCTTCGCGCGCGAGCTGCTCGAGATCCCGGTGCACCGTGACCTGCGAGACCGCGTGGTCCTTGGCCAGCTCGGCCACGGACACGCCGCCGTCCCGCTGGATTCGCTCGAGGATCTGGGCTCGGCGCAGCGCTGGCGGCATGTTCGTCAGACGCGGTCCTCGAACGCCCTCCGGGTCACGTTGACCTGCAGCGGGCGGAACTCGTCGATGGCCTTCACGAGGTGATCTGCGAATCGCTCCAACGCCTCCTCGCCCTTCTCGGCCGTGGCGGTCAGCGGGTTGCCGATGACGCCCGTGCGCGAGAACTCGCCGTGATCCATTGGGAAGACGAAGTACTGGTAGCCGTCGAACTCGACGTCCGGGGCGCCGTCCTTCTTGATGAACGAGTCCGGCAGCCAGGCCGGGACCTGCGCGCGGTCCTGGGCGGCGCGGTCCATGTGCACGAGCGCCGGGTTGTGCGCCAGCACCTGCGAGGTCTCCAGCTCGGACGCGTGCCAGCCGGGCGTCTCTTCCGGCGGGTTCTCCAGGAGGTCGCTGAGCAGCCCGATGTAGCGCTCGGCGTACGGCTTGTAGAGCGCGACGAACGCGCCGGTCTCGTACTTGATCCGTCGCAGCAGCGGGTCGAGCACCTTGGTGTTGGAGCCGTGCCCGTTGACGAACACCAGCTTGTTCCAGCCGTGGTGGATCAGCGACCGCGCGACGTCGTAGAGGACCTCGTTGAGCGTGCTGGCGCGCAGTGTGACGGTGCCGACGCCCGACTCGGTCTCGCGCAGGTGCTGCGGCGAGTAGCCGGCCCAGAACGGCGGCGTGTACGGCACGTCGGCCTTGGCGGCGGCGCGCCGGGAGACCTCCAGCGCAGTGATCGTGTCCGTGCCCAGCGGCAGGTGCGCGCCGTGCTGCTCGAGCGAGCCGATCGGCACCAGGATGAGGTCCGAACGTTCCTGGAACCACGCGATGTCGGGCGGCGCGAGGTCGAGCAAATTGTTCGAGACGGGGCGACCGTCATCTGGCATTGGCGGGCTCCTGGGTCATGGTCAGATAGCGCTCGGCGACCACGTCGGCGAACGCCGGATCGTCGACGTGGGCGTCGACGGCCTCGTAGGGGATGTCCGGCCGCAGGGCGTCCCGCAGCGCCTCGAGGAACGCCCGGTCCGCGTCTGGGTCCCAGAGATCGCCGCCCTCTGCGTCGGCCAGCGAGAAGCCGCGCGTGGGCGCGACGACGCGGACCGGCCCGCGCGCCTCGTTCAGGCGCTCGGCGACGATCCGCCCGAGCGTCGCCTCCTCGCCGGCGTCGAGCCGGACGAGCGTGGCGACGGGGTTGTGGAAATAGCTCTTGCGCGAGCGGTAGCGCTCGGGCAGCGAGTCGCGCGGCCCTTGGTTGAAGAAGTCCACGCAGCCGGGCACGACGACCTGCGGCAGCCCGTGGCGGCCGGCCACGCGCAGGCGGTCCGGGCCGGTCGTGTGGAGGCCGTCCATCAGCGAGTTGGCCAGCTCGGAGAGCGTGTAGTCGATCACCCCGCCGAGCGCCCCCGCCTCGACCAGGTGCTCCATCGCCGGGCCGCCGACGCCGTTGGCGTGGAAGATCACCGGCTCGTGCCCGGCCTCGACGAGGACGTCCCGGACGCGCATCACGCCGGGCGTGGTCTGGCCGAGCATCGTGATCCCGACGCACTTGGAGCCGAGCTCGAGCACCGGGCGGCCGGCGTCGCGCGCCATCCCGGCGATCGCGGCGGCGGCGTTGTCGAAGATCGCCCGCGAGATCTCGTTGAGGCCGAGGATGTCGATCACCGAGTGCATGACCGTCACGTCGCCCTCGCCGATGAACGGGCCGAACGGCCGCCGGCCCGAGGCGGCGGGGGAGACGATCAGCTTCGGCACGCCGACCGGCAGCGCGTGCATCGCCGCCGCGCCGAGCAGCGCGCCCTCCGCGCCGCCCAGGCACAGCACCCCGTGCACGCGCCCTTCCCCGTACGCCTCGAGCACGACGGCGCGGACCCCCTCGAGCATCAGCTGCACGGCCGCGCCGCGCGACCCTGCGCCCCGGATCTCCGCCAGGTCGTGCCCCGCCGCGCGGGCCACGTCCGCGCGCGTGACGTCCGGCTCGATGCCGTCGGGCTCGCCGAGGATCCCGGAGTCGACGACCAGCGGGCGCGCGCCGAGCGCGCGCAGCCGGTCGCGGACGTAGCCGATCTCGGCGCCCTTGGTGTCGAGGGTGCCGATCAGCGCGATGCCGGGATCCTGCGGCACGGCGCCCTACACAGCCGCAGTCGTCGACAGCGCCTTGCGCAGGCGGTCGATCGAGTCCTGGACGTACTGGTCGTAGTAGTGCTCGGGCAGCGAGCCGGTGCCGTGGTCGCGCAGGAACTGCTCCATGCCCTGGCTGGCGCCGGACTCGGCGGCGTCGGCGATCTCCTGGCGAGTCGAGAGCGGCGTGCGGTCCACCGGCACGACGAACTCGACCGTGAGGTAGTCGTCGTAGCCGATGCCGGCCAGCTCGCCGACGAGCTTCTCCCAGTCGATCGCGCCCTGGCCGCACGGCATGCGGTTGTTGTCGGCGACGTGGAAGTCGACGAGGTAGTCGCCGGTGTCGCGGATCGCCTGCGCCCAGTCGGCCTCCTCGATGTTCATGTGGAAGATGTCGAGCGTCACGCCGCAGTTGCCGCCGACGTCCTTGGCGAGCGCGACCGCCTGGTCGGCGCGGTTGAGGAAGTAGGTCTCGAAGCGGTTCAGCGGCTCGAGGCCGATGCGGACGCCGACGTTCTCGGCGTGCGCCTGGCACTCCTTCAGGCCCTGGACCGCCCACTCCCACTCCTCCTCGGGCGAGGCCATCGGGACGACCTTGCCGACCGTCGAGGGGACGATCGTGAGGATCTTGCCGCCGAGCGAGGCGACGAGCGACAGGCAGTCCTTGACGTACTGGACGCTGGCCAGGCGCACGTAGTGGTCCTCGTGCACGAGGTCGCGGCCGCCGGTCATCAGCGTCACCGAGCCCCAGCACTCGAGGCCGTTGTCGTCGAGCAGTCGCTTGACGTTGTCGGCGTCGTAGAGCGCCGGCTCGCCGGAGATCTCGATCCCGTCGTATCCGCTGCGCCCGAGCCGGGTGATCGTCGTCTCGATCGGCTCGGGTCGCATCCAGTTGTGCATCGACACCTTCAGCGCCATTGGGTCTCTCCTCTCTCAGGCCCTACAAGCCGAGCTTGCCGGGGTTCATCACGTCGTGCGGGTCCAGCGCCGCCTTGATCCGCCGGATGCTGTCCAGCGCCGCGCCGTGCTGGCGCGCCATGTACGGACCGAGCTTGATGCCCACCCCGTGGTGGTCGTTGATGACCGCGCCGGCGTCGAGCGCCGCGGTCATGCCGTCCTCCCAGATCCGGTCGTGCAGTGCCAGCGCGTCCGGCCCGCCGTCCGGCACCACGAAGCGGCCGTAGATCATCGTCCCCCACGCGTACCAGTGCGAGAAGTGCATCCGCAGCTGGAGCCCCGTGTCCCGGTAGGGCTCGCGCACCGCCCGGTGCAGCGCGTCGTACACCGCCTCGATCCGCGCGTAGGTGGCGACCACGTCGAGCGTCCCCCAGATCGCCGGCAGCTCCGGCTGGTGTGGCGGGTGGTAGAAGTCGTAGCGGCGGTCCCACCAGCGCTGCCCCAGCGCGGGGTCGAGCACCTCCGCGCCCGCCTCGGCGGCGATCGCGAGCGTGCGCCGCTCCTCGAGCTCGGCGGCCGCCGCCTCGCCCTCGAACGCCAGCACCGTGTAGACGCCGCTGAGGTCCTCGCCGACGACCGGCGCGAACGCCAGCCGCGTCGCCTCCTCGTCGTACATGCGCACGACCGACGGCCGGTGCCCGAGCTGCAGCGTGCGCCGGATCGCGCCGATGCCGGCGCTCACGGTCGGGAACGCGACGGCGGCGAAGCGCCGGGCCTCCGGCACGGGCACGAGCTGCAGCGTCGCGCGCGTGATCACCCCGAGCGTCCCCTCCGAGCCGACGAACAGCTGTGTGAGCTCCGGGCCCATCGCGTGGCGAGGCACCGCGATCGTCTCCATCAGCCCGCCGGCCGGCGTGGCGACGCGCATCGAGAGCACGAGGTCCTCGATCTTGCCGTAGCGGGTGGAGAGCACGCCCGAGCCGCGGGCGGCGATGTAGCCGCCGACCGTCGCCCACTCCACCGAGGCGGGGTAGTGCGGCAGCATCAGCCCGCGCGCGTTGAGCTCGGTCTCGAGCTCGCGGCCGTTCTTGCCGGCCTGGGCGGTGACCGTCATCGAGATCTCGTCGATCGCGATCACTTCGTCGAGCGAGCGCAGATCGATCACGATCCCGCCGCTCGTGGCGAGCGCGCCGCCCTGCGTGCCCGAGCCGCCGCCCCACGGGACCACCGGGACGCGCAGATCCTGCGCGATCGCAAGCACGGTCGCGACGTCCTCCTCGGTGCGTGGCCGTACGACGACGTCAGGGCGCGCCAACGGCGTCCCAGCGGCCTTTGCGTACAGCGCGGGCCAGTACGTGTCCGCCGTATAGGCGTCCAGCTCGGCGGATGCCGTTATAACCGCGCCCTGGCCGAGCGCAGCGGAGAGGGCCGCCTCGACGTCGGCGAGCACCCCCTGGGAGATGGTGGTCAAGAACGCCTTCCAGGACACTTCATAACTTGACAAACAACTCTGCATCAGCTTTCAATTCCTGTCAAGGACATGTCAGAGACGGTGCACTCAGGCCCGGGGGGAGGGCCTTCGGACGTCGCCGGTGCTGGATCCGGTGGTGCTGATTCGCAGGCGCAGAGGCGCGGTGGTCTTCGCGTGACGCCTCCGCGAGTCGCGCTCGCGGCGATCGTCCTGCTGCTCGTCGTCTGGATCGGCCTGAAGGCGATCGACAACTTCAGCCAGTTCGTCACGGTCACGCTCAACGG
>DATDKF010000476.1:0-10321 GCA_036520135.1 Solirubrobacteraceae bacterium | reverse complement strand
CGCGCCGTCGCCGCCGAGGTCGGCATCGACGAGGTGATCGCCGAGGTCCTCCCGGCCGACAAGGCCGACGTCGTGCGGCGCCTGCAGGCGGAAGGTCGCGTCGTCGCGATGGTCGGCGACGGCGTCAACGACGCTCCCGCGCTCGCGCAGGCCGATCTCGGGCTGAGCATCGGCACCGGCACTGACGTGGCGATCGAGACCAGCGACCTGACGCTCGTCTCCGGCGACCTCCGGGCCGCCGCCGACGCGATCCGCCTCAGCCGCGCCACGCTGCGGACGATCAAGCAGAACCTCGGCTGGGCGTTCGGCTACAACGTCGCCGCCATCCCGCTGGCCGCGATCGGCCTCCTGAGCCCGGTCATCGCGAGCCTCGCGATGGTCTTCTCCAGCATCTCCGTCGTCGCCAACGCGCTGCGCCTGCGCCGCTTCGAGGCACGCCGCGATCTGAGACGCTCGCGTATACATTCGCGACCCGCAGCCATTGTCAATCTCGCGCACAGCCGCTTGAGTTCCGCGCATGAGCTTCACGACCGATGAGCTGCGGGCGCTGCTGCTGCTCGCGGCGACGATGACGATGGGCCTCGTGGCCGGCGTGTTCGTCCTCTACGCGCACACGATCATGCCCGGGCTCAAGAAGACCGACGACCGCACGTTCGTGACGGCGTTCCAGTCGATCGACCGCGCGATCATCAACCCCTGGTTCATGGCCGGCGGGTTCGCCGGGGCGCTGGTGTTCACGCTCGCCGCCGCCCTGACCCACCTCGGCCACGACGCGCTCCCCTGGATCGTCGCGGCGCTGGTGCTGTACGTGATCGCGTTCGTGATCACGATCGCCGTCAACGTGCCGCTCAACGACGCGATCAAGGCGGCGGGCGACCCGGACCGCATCCAGGACCTCGCCGCCGTGCGCGAGCGCTTCGACGAGTCGCGGTGGGCGGCCTGGAACCTCGTGCGCGTCGCGACGTCGACGACGGCGTTCGGCTGCCTCGCCTGGGCGCTCGTGCTGTACGGCCGCGCGACGGCCTGAGCACGTCCGCGCGCCCGGCGGCCTCGGTTATGCTCGGCGCAGCCACGATGCTCAGAACCGCCCAGGCCCTCGTCGGACGCGCCGCCGAGCTGGAGCGGCTGGACGATGCTCTGGCCGAGCTCGAGCAGCGGCGCGGCTCCGGGCTGGTCGAGCTCGTCGGCGAGCCGGGGATCGGCAAGACGCGGCTGCTGGCGGAGCTCGGCCGCCGCGCCGACGGCCGCGGGCTGCTGGTGCTCTCGGGCAGCGCGTCCGAGCTCGACGGCGAGTACCCGTTCTGGGTGTTCGTCGACGCGCTTGACGAGCACGTCGGCGGGCTCGAGCCGCGGCAGCTCGACGCGCTGGACGACGACGCGCGTCCCGAGCTCGCCCGCGTGCTCCCGTCGCTGCGCCCACTCGCGGCCGGCGCGGGCAGCGTGCTGCAGGACGAGCGCTACCGCACCCACCGCGCGGTCCGCCAGCTGCTCGAGGTGCTGGCGGAGCGATCGAGGCGGCTCGGCTCGCGCACAACCGGCAGGCGCTCGCCTGGGCGCTCTTCAACCGGGCGATGACCGCGCCGCGCCGAGGCCGAACGCGAGCTGGGCCGGCTGGGCCACCGTCGCCACCGCCGCACGCGTTCGGGCGCCGCCGGCGCCGGCGACGTCTCCTCGCTCGCCGAGCGCGAGCTGGAGGTGGCGTGCCTGATCGTCGACCGCCGGACCAACGCCCAGATCGCCGCCGAGCTGTTCCTCAGCACCAAGACCGTCGAGACGCACGTCCGGAACCTCTTCCACAAACTCGGCGTGTCGTCCCGCGTGGAAGTCGCCCGCGCGGTCGAGCGCGCCGATCAGCGCGCGCGGACGCTGTCGTGAGCCGCGAGGTTCGCGTCGAGGAACGCGACGACGCGCTGCTCGAAGGCCGCGGGGTACTGTCGTCCATGCGGCTGATCGCGCCGGTACAGCGTGCCGGGGCCGAGCCGCACGCCGGCGAACGCCTCGATGTCCTGCAGCAGGCCGTAGCCGTGCTTCGGGCCTGAGGCGAGGCTCGGGCTAGTCCCGGCCGCCGCCTTCGCTGTCCGAGTCCACGGCGACGACCTTGAACTGCTCGTCGAGCCGCACGTCTACCTGCGTGCCGTCGGGCTTGGCGACCTCGACCTCGTACGTGGCCCCCTTCTCGCCGTCGCGCTCGATGTGGCCGGCCTTGCCGCCGGTCTCGGCCACCGCCGCCGCGCGGGCGCGCGCGGCGTCGGCGCTGCTGACCGGGCCGGCGCCCTCAGCGTCGTCGCCGCCGGAGGTGGCCCCGGCCAGCGCTGCGCCGCCGAGCCCGAGCGCCGCCAGCGCGACGACGCCGATGACGATCTTCTTGAGCTTGCCGGTCATCCGTTCGATCCCTCCTGTCGCGGTGCAACGCCGCCGACCGTACGGGCCGCGGATGAGCCGACGATGAGGGACTAGGCGACCCGGAGCGCCGGCCGGGCGACCAGGCCGAGCACGGTGAGCAGCGCCGACACGACGCGGGGATCGAGTTGCGACTTCGAGCACCGGCGCAGCTCGACCATCGCCTCCTGCGGCGTGCGCGCGACGGAGTACGGGCGGTGGGCGGTCATCGCGGCGTAGGCGTCGGCGGCGGCGACGATCCGGGCCTCGATCGGGATCGCGGTGCCGGCCAGGCGGTCCGGATAGCCGGTGCCGTCGAAGCGCTCGTGGTGGTGGCGGACCACGGCGGCCGCGTCGCGCACCACCGCCACGCCGTGCACGATGCTCTCGCCCACGACCGGATGCGTCTGCATGACCGCCCACTCGGCGTCGTCGAGCGTGCCGGGCTTGCCGAGGATGCTGTCGGGGATCGTGGCCTTGCCGATGTCGTGCAGCCAGCCGCCCAGCTCGCAGCGCAGCACGACGTCGCTCGGCAGCGCCAGCTGCTCCGCGGTGCGGCCGGCCAGCGCCGCGACCTGCTCGGCGTGGTCGCCCAGCGAGCCCCGGCCCAGCCCGGCGAGGTGCGCGAGCGCGCGCGCGACGCCGATCGCCTCGGGCTCGCTGCGCGGCGCGTCGAACGCGTCGGCGCGCAGCGACACGCGGTTGCGCCCCTGCCGCTTGGCCGCGTAGAGGCAGCCGTCGGCCGCCTCCACGAGCGCGTCGAGGTTGCCGAGCTCGCCACCGGAGCGGGCCGCGCCGACCGAGATCGTCAGCCGCACGCTCACACCGGCCGCGACAACCGGCCGCAGCGCGACGGCGGCGCGCAAGCGCTCGGCGCGGCGCTCGAGCTCCGCGTCCGACGCGACGCCGTGCAGCAGCACCGCGAACTCCTCGCCGCCCCAGCGCGCCAGACCGTCGCCCGGGCCGAGCTCCTCCTTGAGCCTGGTGGCGAGGTCGACCAGCACCATGTCGCCGACGACGTGGCCGTGCAGGTCGTTGACCTGCTTGAAGTGGTCGGCGTCGAGCAGGAGCAGGCCGCAGCCGGCCGGGTCGGCGGCCAGCGCGTCGGCGACGATCTCGGCGAAGTGGCGCCGGTTGTGGGCGCCGGTCAGCTCGTCGGTCCGCGCGCGCAGCTCGGCCTCGCGGCGGGCGAGGCGGAGCTCGTCCTCCAGCCGCCGGCGCTCGGTGATGTCGCGCGTGGCGCCGTCGTAGAACAGCGTCCCGTCGGCCTCGCGCCGCGGGCGCAGGCGGTCGAGGACGATCCGCTCGACGCCGTCGAGGCCGACGAGGCGGTACTCGAGCTCGATCGGCCGCGCGTGGACGAGCCGCTCGACGGCCGACCGCCAGAGCTCTCGGTCGTCGGGGTGGACGAGCGACTCCCAGACGCGGTCGCCCTCGGCGCCGGGGACCACGCGGCCGCCGGCCAGCGCGTCGCGATGCGGCCCGCGGTAGACCGTCTGGTAGCCGCCGCCCGGCTCGACGCGCAGCGTGTAGAGGTGATCGTCCATCGCCTCGACGACGCGCGACAGCGCCGCGTGCGCCTCGGCGAGCTCGGCGCGCATGCGCCGCCGCTCGGACACGTCGGACACGATGCCGCTGATCTCGACGGTCCCGTCCTCGAGGCGGCGCGTCGCCGCGCGGTCGTGGACCCAGCGGGTGATCCCGTCCGCGCCGCGCAGCCGGTACTCGACGTCGACGTCCTCGCCGGCCGCGAGCGCCCGGTTGAAGGCGTCGTAGGCGGGCCGGTCGGCGGGGTGCAGCGCCGCCTCCCAGTTCTCCATCTCCGGGTCCGGCTCGGCCCCGCCGAGCAGCCGGTCCGCGCCCGGGCCCTGGAAGAGCTCCTGGATGCTGCCGTCCGGGAGCGCCCGCGCCAGGTAGACGTGCTCACCGACCACGTCGAGCAGGCGGCTGAAGCGGTCGCTCGCCTCCGCCAGGCGCGCATCGGCCTCCTCGCGCCGCGTGACGTCGGAGATGATGCCGCGGACCAGCACGGTCCCGTCGGGCCGCCGCTGCGGGCGGGCGCGGTCCTGGATCGTGCGCGTGACGCCGTCGAGGCCGAGCAGGCGGTACTTCGCCTCGGCGTCCTCCCCGCGCAGCAGGGCGGCGTTGAAGCGCTCGTAGAGGGTCCAGTCGTCGGGATGGATGCGCGACTCCCAGAACTCGCCGGGCGGCACGCCCGCCGGGAGCTCGCCGCCGATGAAGCGCGTCCACGGCGGCGCGGGCGAATGGCCGACGTAGTGGCCGTCGGCGGTGACCTCGCCGGCGTAGACCTGCTCCTCGAAGAGGTCGAGGATGCCCAGAATCTGCCCATCTCCGAACCGGAAGCGCGCGGCGGCGCGCTCGATCGCGCGCCGGGCTCGAAGGCGCAGCCACTCGATCAGGACCGGGCCTGCAGGACGACGGGAAGCAGCTTTCACTCTCTCGCAACTATCGGCACCAGCCCGGGCCGCCTGAAACGGCGCGGGGCTCATTCGATTCGGGCGATGTGACGGGTCGCGCGGTGGTGTAGCGTCGGGCCCCATGGAGACTCAAGACCCGCATTCACGCGCGCCCATCGTCGCCGCCTTCTCCCCGGCGTCCGCGGCTCGCGAGCCGCTCGAGTTTGCCGTCGCGGCCAGCCGTGTGACCGGGGCGCCGCTCATCGTCGCGACCGTGAGGCATGGCGGGCCGCTCGTGCACCACGTCGCCGGCGAGGTGCCGGAAGGCGACGACGAGCGGACGCTCCAGCACCTGCGCCAGGACCTCGACCGTCGCGGCCTGCGCGACGTCGAGATCCGCGTGTTCGAGGACCGGACGGCGGCGCGCGGACTCGTGCGGGCGCTCGAGGAGCTCGAGCCCGAGCTCGTCGTGCTCGGCGCGAGCGAGCGCGGCGCGGTCGGCTCGGCCGTGCTGGGCAACACCGTCGATCGCGTCATCCACGAGAGCTCGTGCCCCGTCGCGGTCGTCCCGCACGGCTACGAGCGCCCCGAAGGCGGCGTTCAGCTCATCGGCGCGGCGTTCACGCCGACCGCGGAGGGCCGCGAGGCGCTGCACGCGGCGGCGACGCTCGCGCGCGCGGCTGGAGCAAAGCTGCGGGCGCTCACGGTGCTCGATCCCGAGCACGCCGCCGAGCAGACCGACGCGCTGATGGCGGCCCAGCACCACGACACCCACTCGAGCGAGATCGAGTCGGCGCGCCACCGCCTCGCCGCTGAGGCCGAGCTGCGCGAGTCGGTCGCTGCGCTCGACCCGCCGCTCGAGGTCGACGTCGACGTGCTCGTCAACAAGGCGGCCGACGGTCTCGTCGCGGCGTCGGAGCAGCTCGACCTGCTGGTCATGGGCTCGCGCGCGCTCGGCCCCAAGCGGGCCGTCGTGCTCGGCAGCGTGTCCCGCAGGGTCGCCGAGCGCTCAGCGTGCCCGGTGCTGGTGCTGCCGCGCGGCGCGACCGCGAAGACCGAGGCGCTGCTCGCCGACGCCGTGGCGCAGGCGGCGGCGCGCTGACGTCTCGGGGGCGCCGCAGCGGCGCGGGTGCGGCTAGCCGTACGGCGCGATGAGCAGCGGGTACGGCTAGCGCGAGCGATTGCCGGCCGAAGCTCGGCTACGTTCCCCGGCATGCGCAACCTTGCCGCCTGGTGCCATGATCGGCGCCGCACCGTTCTCGGCCTGTGGGTGGCCGCCTTCATCGTCCTTGCCGCGCTGTGGGGCACCGCCGCCGGCGAGTACGTCAACAACTTCCGCCTGCCGGGCACCGAGTCCCAGCGGGCCTACGACCTGCTGAAGGACCGCTTCCCGCAGCAGTCGGGCGACACCGCCACCGTCGTCTTCGCGGTCAAGGACGGCAACGTCCAGGACGCCGGCAACCGCCCGACGATCGAGCGCACGCTCGCGACGATCAAGAAGTCGCCCGAGGTGCTCAGCGTCGGCGACCCGCTCGCCAACGGCGCGCCCGTCTCGCAGGACGGCAAGATCACGTTCGCGCAGATCCAGTTCCGCAAGGGCGCCGGCGACGTCGACCCCGCCAAGGTCAAGACGATGGCGGAGGACACGCTCAAACTCGACGGCCAGGACGGCGTCCAGGTCGCGCTGGGCGGCGACATCATCCACTGGTCGACGGCCGAGCAGGGCGGCGCCGGTGAGATCTTCGGCATCCTCGTCGCGGCGCTCGTGCTGTTCCTCACGCTCGGCGTCGTCGCGATGGGCCTGCCGCTGCTGAACGCGCTGTTCGCGATGGTCGTGAGCCTGTCGCTGATGGCCGTGATCGGGACCCGTCTGTTCGACGTCGTCGACTGGTCACCGCAGCTGGCCGCGATGATCGGCATCGGCGTCGGCATCGACTACGCGCTGCTGATCCTCAACCGCTTCAGACTCGAACGCGGCGCCGGTAAGGAGGTGCGCGAGGCGACGCTGGTCGCGATCGACACGTCCGGCCGCGCGGTCCTGTTCGCCGGCGTGGTCGTCGTGATCGCGATGCTCGGCATGATGCTGCTCGGCATCTCGTTCCTCTACGGCCCGGCGATCGCCGCTGCGCTGTCGGTGCTGTTCACGATGCTCGCCGCGCTGACGCTGATGCCGGCCCTGCTGAGCAAGATCGGCGGCCGCGTCAAGGCGGCCGGGAACGGCAGCGGCGGCGACCCCAACCTGGCCGATCGCGAAACCGGCTTCGCCGCGCGCTGGAGCCGCTTCGTGGCGCGCCGGCCGATCCCCGTCGCCATCGCCGCGCTCGCCGTGCTGATCGCGCTCGCGGTGCCCGCGCTCCACATGCGGCTCGCGACCAGCGACGCCAGCACGTACAAGAAGAGCGACACGACGCGCGTCGCCTACGACCTGCTCAAGCAGGGCTTCGGGCCGGGCTTCAACGCCCCGCTGCTGCTCGCGATCGAGCTGCCGCAGGCGAACGACCAGGCCGCGCTCAAGCAGATCGGCGACGCGCTGGCCGGCCAGGACGGGATCGCCCAGGTGCTGCCGGCGCAGCTCAACGAGCGCGGCGACACGGCGACGATGATCGCCTACCCGTCCACGACGCCGCAGGACGAGACCACCGACGAGACGGTCAAGACGGCGCGCAACGTGACGCTGCCGCCGATCGAGGCGGACACCGGCGCGCGCGTGTCGATCGGCGGGGCGACGGCGACGAACCTCGACTTCGCCCAGACGATCCGCGACAAGCTGCCGCTGTTCATCGGCGTCGTGGTCGGGCTCTCGCTGCTGCTGCTCGCGGTCGTCTTCCGCTCGCTGTTGATCCCGGTCAAGGCCGGCATCTTCAACCTGCTGTCGATCGCGGGCGCGTTCGGCGTCGTGACGCTGATCTTCCAGGACGGCCACCTGGCCGGCCTGTTCGGCGACGCGACCGGGCCGATCGAGTCGTTCCTGCCGATCATGGTGTTCGCGGTCGTGTTCGGCCTCTCAATGGACTACGAGGTCTTCCTCGTCTCGCGCATGCACGAGGAGTGGGTCCACACGAAGGACGCCAAGTACGCGGTGCGCCACGGTCTGGCGATGACCGGCCGCGTCGTGACCGCCGCGGCGATCATCATGATCGCGGTCTTCGGCGCGTTCGCGATCGGCAACGAGCGCGCGCTGGCGATGATGGGCGTCGGGTTCGCCGCGGCGATCTTCATCGACGCGTTCATCATCCGGCTGTTGCTCCTGCCCGCGGTCATGTACATCGTCGGCCCGGCGATGTGGTGGATGCCCTCGTGGCTCGAGCGGCGCCTGCCGCGGCTGGCGATCGAGCCGGACGACAGCTTCCACCCGGACGAGGCGATCCGCGCGCGCCGCGACCAGGAAGCCGCACCGGCAACGACCTAGCGGACCTCAAAGCTCCGGCTCGCCGGCAACCATGCCGGCGAGCCGGCTCAGCTTGCCACGGCGCGGCGAGTTGACGGCATGGGACAAGCGGTGAGAGAGTCTCACCGCTGACCCATGTCTGCGGATTTCCAGGTCCTCGGCCGCAACCCCAAGGCGCTGTTCAAGCTGAGGATCCACCGCGGCGAGGGGATGGCGCTCCTGGCCATGAACTGGAAGGCCGGGACGCCGCCGGCGGACTTCGTCGGCTTCGCGATCGAGTACAAGGAGCCGGGCGGCGACCGGTTCTTCACGCTCAGGAACCGCATCGCCTTCCCCGGCCCCGACGGCAAGGTGGACCCGGACGGCGCGCCGACGCTGCTCGCGCCGATCCAGAAGTTCCGCTGGGTGCATTTCCCGCGCACCGCCGAGCTCCCGGGCGACTTCGTGTACCGGGTCACGCCGGTGTTCATGAACGCCGCCGACGAGCTGAGCTACGGCGAGCCGCAGACGGCGGCGCTCGAGCTGCGGCGCGAGACCTATCCCGGCAAGCTCAACGTCACGTTCACGCGCGGGTTCGTGTCGTCGCAGGCGTTCGTGGACCAGTTCGCGGGAGCCGGCAAGATCTCGACGCTGCTCCCAGAGCGGGCGGACGAGGGCCTCGACTTCAAACCGACGCATCCCAAGGCCGAGCAGGCGCTCGCCTGGATGGGCTTCGAAGCGCGGCGGGCGATCCTCGAGCTGCTCGACCAGGCGATCGCCGACACGAGCGCGCAGGTGCGCGTCATCGCCTACGACCTCAGCGAGCCCGACGTCGTCGCGCGGCTCGAGCGGCTCGGGCCGCGGCTGAAGGTGATCATCGACGACGACGGCGACCACGGCGCGGCGACGTCGGGGGAGACGCAGGCGCAGCGGCGGCTCGAGCAGACCGCCGGCGCCGGCAACGTCAAGCGCCAGCACATGGGCGGCCTGCAGCACAACAAGACGATCGTGGTCGACGGGTCGAAGGTGCGGGCGGCCGTGTGCGGCTCGACGAACTTCAGCTGGCGCGGGTTCTTCGTCCAGTCCAACAACGCCGTCGTCGTGCGCGGCAAGCGGCCGGTCAAGCGCTTCAACGACGCGTTCGACGCGTACTTCGAGCATGGTGACGGCGTCGCCGGCTTCGGCGCGTCGACGTCGGCGCAGCTCACCACCGTCGGGCTCACGAAGATCGACGCCCAGCTCGGCTTCTCGCCGTACGCGACAAAGAATGCGCTGCTGGCCAGGATCGCGCAGGACATCCGCGACAACAGCACGAGCAGCGTCTTCTACTCGCTCGCGTTCGTGTTCCAGACCCCGGGGCCGATCAGGGACGCGATCAAGGCGGTCACCGACGACGCGCGGATCTTCGTCTACGGCATCTCCGACAAGAAGGTCGGCGGCCTCGACGTGCAGAAGCCGAGCGGGAACGTCGCGGCGGTGAGCGCCGCCGCGCTCGGCAAGAACGCGCCCGAGCCGTTCAAGTCCGAGCCCGCGGGCGGCGGCGGCATCCGCATGCACCACAAGTTCGTGGTCATCGACTTCGACAAGCCGACGGCGCGCGTCTATCTCGGCTCGTACAACTTCTCCGCGGCGGCGGACGAGGACAACGGAGAGAACCTGCTCCTGATCCGCGACCGCCGGGTGGCGGTCGCCTACACGGTCGAGGCGATCCGGATCTTCGACCACTACCACTTCCGCGTCGCGCAGCAGGAGGCGCGGACCGCGAAGCAGCAGCTCGTGCTCGCCAAGCCGCCGCGCGCGGCGGGCGAGGCGCCGTGGTGGCAGGAGCACTACACGGATCGCTCCAAGATTCGCGACCGCGAGCTGTTCACCTAGAACTCGACGTAGCCGCTGCTACCGCTGTGGCCCGGGGCGTGCACCACGAGCTCGAAGATGCCGTCCGCGTAGCGGGCGGCGGGCACGCGGTAGAGCAGCAGCCGCCCGCCCGCGGCGAGGTTGTCGACGGCCGCGTCGTCGCGCGGCATCTGCTCGCCCGCCCCGAGCGTGCGCGGCGTGTACGCGTAGCGGTCGCGTGCGGGCAGCGGGAGCGGCCGGTAGATGTGCCCGGCGTCGTCGCGCAGGTCGATCTCGCGCGCGGTCGGGAGCGCGCGCCGGGACG
>DATDKF010000475.1:0-16193 GCA_036520135.1 Solirubrobacteraceae bacterium | reverse complement strand
CTTACTTCAAGCGGTAGATGAGGCGCGCGCGCGTGAGATCGTACGGCGAGACCTCGACGCGGACGCGGTCGCCCGGGTTCACGCGGATGCGGGCACGGCGCATGCGGCCCGCCATGTGGGCGAGCACAGAATGCCCGTTGTCGAGCACCACGCGGAACATCAGGTTGGGAAGCGCCTCTTCGACGACGCCTTCAAGGGCGAGCTTCTCTTCGACGGCCATGGCTGTCACCTCCGGATTCGCTGGGACGAGCGCTCCAGCGGAGCCGCCGGCGGGCAGCGAGCGCTCGGAAGATCTCTGGCGTGATCACCTAGAGGCCGCCCCGCGACTGCGCGCCGGGGATCACGCGGCTACATACATGGTAGCTGGCAGGGGTACGCGCGAGAGATGAGCACGAGCACCGACCGGCGGGGCGTGCTGCTCGTGGCGAGCGGCCTGATGATGGTCCTGCTGCTCGCGTCGCTGGACCAGACGATCGTCTCGACTGCGCTGCCCACGATCGTCGGCGACCTCGGCGGCCTCGAGCACATCTCGTGGGTCGTGACGGCCTACCTGCTGGCGATCACCGCGGTCACGCCGCTCTACGGCAAGCTCGGCGACCTCTACGGCCGCAAGATCGTGCTGCAGACCGCGCTGGTGATCTTCCTGATCGGCTCGGCGCTGTGCGGCATGGCGCAGGGGATGACCGAGCTGATCGCGTTCCGGGCCATCCAGGGCCTCGGCGGCGGCGGGCTGATGGTGTCGGCGCAGGCCGCGATCGGCGACGTCGTGCCGCCGCGCGAGCGCGGCAAGTGGGTCGGGCTGTTCGGCGCGGTGTTCGGCGTGTCGAGCGTCGCCGGCCCGCTGATCGGCGGCTTCTTCACCTCGCACCTCTCGTGGCGCTGGATCTTCTACGTGAACCTGCCGCTCGGCGCCGCCGCGCTGGTCGTGATCGCCGCCACGCTGCCGGGCGCGCGCGAGCGGGTCGAGCACGCCGTCGACTACCTCGGCACGGTGCTGCTCGCCGTCTCGCTGAGCTCGATCGTGCTGCTGACGACGCTGGGCGGGACGACGTACGCTTGGGGCTCGGCGTTCATCATCGGCCTCGGCGTCGTCGCGGTCGTGGCGCTGGTCGCGTTCGTGATGGTCGAGCAACGGGCCGCCGAGCCGGTGCTGCCGCCCGCGCTGTTCCGCAACCGCGTCTTCTCCGTCACCAGCGCGATCGGGTTCGTGATCGGCTTCGCGCTGTTCGGCGCGCTGACCTACCTGCCGCTGTTCCAGCAGATCGTGCGCGGGGCGTCGCCGACCGAGTCCGGCCTGCAGCTCGTGCCGGTGATGGCCGGCGTGCTCGTCGCGTCGATCGCCTCCGGGCAGATCATCACGCGCACCGGGCGCTACAAGGCGTGGCCGATCGCCGGCACGGCCACGGCCACCCTCGGCATGGTCCTGCTCAGCACGATGGACCAGGACACGAGCACCGGGATCGCGTCCGTCGAGATGCTCGTGCTCGGCCTCGGGCTGGGGATGGTCATGCAGGTGCTCGTGCTCGCCGTGCAGAACGCGGTCCCGTACGAGCAGCTCGGGGTCGCGACGTCGGGCGCCACGCTGTTCCGCTCGATCGGCGGCTCGATCGGCACCGCGATCCTCGGCACGGTCTTCACCAACCGGCTCGACCACCTGCTGGCCTCCGGGCCGGCCGGCGGTAGCGGCGTCGGGACGCTCGACCCGTCCGCGCTCGACCGCCTCCCCGCCGCCGCGCACGACGCGTTCATCGCGGCGTTCACCGACGCCCTCGGGCTCGTCTTCACGGTCGCCGCCTGCGTGATCGCATGCGGGTTCCTGCTCACGTGGCTGCTCGAGGAGCGCCCGCTGCGCACCACGGTCGCGACCGCGGGCATGCACGAGGCGTTCGCCACGCCCGAGCATCCCGAGTCGGTCCGCACCGTCGCGCTCGAGCTCAGCCGGCTCGTGGGCCGCGAGGGAGCGCGCGACTTCGTCCGCCGTACGACCACGCGCTCGGGCCTGGACATCAGCCCGCTGGAGAGCTGGGTGCTCGTGCGGACCGCGAGCGAGCGCACGCTCGACGTGCCTTCCGTGGCCGAGACCAGCCAGATCGAGCTCGACCTCGTGCGCGGCGCGTGCCGCGAGCTGCACCGCCGCGGCCTGCTCACCGACGACGGCGACGCCACCGGGCTCACGCGGGACGGCGCGGCCGCCGTCGACGCGCTCGCCGAGGCACGGCGCGGCGCGCTGGTCGAGATGGCGGCCGACTGGGAGCCCGAGACGCATCCCGAGCTCGTAGAGTTCATCGAGCGGCTGTCGGCTGACGTGGCCGGCGAGGCTCCGCGCGCACCAGCCACCTAGCGAGCACGGGCGCGGCGAGCAGCATCACGAACAGGCGGAGGACCTGCACGGCGAGCACGAACGTCGTGTTCGCGCCGCTGTCCACCGCCGTGGCGAGGACCGCGTAGAGGCCGCCCGGCGTGGTCGCCAAGTACGCGTCGAGGGTGCTGACGTCGGCCAGCGGCGCGAGCACCACGGCCAGCAGCGCGCAGCCGACGAGCAGACCGAGGATCGCGATCAGGCCCGGGACGAGGGCGCGGCCGGCCGCGCGCATCGAGTCGGGCGTGAAGCGCAGGCCGACCTGCAGGCCGATCGCCGCGAACGCGATGTTCTGGATCCAGGCGGGCAGCGGCACCGCGAACGGGACGCCGGCCAGCGCGAGCCCGGCGGCCACGAGCATCGGCCCGAGCAGCGAGACGGCGGGCAGGCGCACGAACCGCGCCAGCACCACCCCGCCGGCGCAGGAAGCGGCGAGCAGCAGCGCCGCGTCGCCCAGCGAGCCCGGCGTTTGGTGCCCGATGCCCGTGTGGAAGCCGTGGTCGCCCGGGAAGACCGTCGTCGCCACCAGCGGCGTCAGCACGACGATGATCAGCACCCGCAGGTACTGCAGGATCGCGACGAGCCGGTTGTCGGCCTCGAGCTCGTCGGCGATCGCCACGATCCCGGCCGCGCCGCCGGCGATCATCCCGAACGAGGCCGTGGGGCGGTCGAGCGCGCTGAAGCGCGCGAGCACGATCCCCGCGACGACGGTCAGCGCCAGCGTCGCGACCGACACGAGCGTCACCGGCACGATGTGCTCGCCGATCGCACGCATCGTCGGCCCCTCGACGTAGGCGCCGAGCGCGACGCCGGTGACCGCCTGCGCCGCGACGCGCACAGGCCGCGGCGGCGCCATCCGCCAGCCGAACGCCAGCGCGACCACCACGCCGCCGATCAGCCCGGCGAACAGCTGCGGCGACGGCAGACCGACGAGCTCGCAGGCGAGCGCGGCGAGGACCGTGACCGCGACGACCAGGGCCCACCGGGCGGGGAGGTTCGACACTCCTGGGTTCTACCGCGGCGGCGCGGTGCTGTCGCGGATCCGCAGCTCGGGATCGACGACCACGCGGGAGGACGAGCGCTGCGGCGCGACGATCTCGCCGAGCAGCAGCATCAGGCTCTGGCGGCCCATCTCGTTGAAGTCCTGGCGCACCGTGGTCAGCGGCGGCGTGAAGAACTGCGCCTCGGGGATGTCGTCGAACCCGACGATGCTGAGGTCGCGCGGGACCTCGCGCCCGGCCTCGTGGACCGCGCGCAGGATCCCGAGCGCCATCTGGTCATTGGCCGCAAAGATCGCGGTGACGTCGCGCACGGTCGCCAGCCGGCGCCCGAGCTCGTAGCCCGAGCGCGCGCTCCAGTCGCCGGTCAGCAGCGGCGGAGGGTCCGCGCCGGCGGCCTCGAGCGCCGCCGCCCAGCCGTCGATCCGCTGCCGCGCCTCGAGCCAGTCCGACGGACCCGCCACGTGCCAGACCGTACGGTGGCCGAGCGCGAGCAGGTGCTCGGTGGCCGCCACCGCGCCGGCGAACTGGTCGACCGCGACGACCGGGACCTGCTCCTCCGGGCCCGCCTCGACGGCGACCACCGCGAGGTCCGGCGGCACGTGCAGCACCGCCTCGGCGGCCAGCTCCTGCGGGGTGATGATGAGGATGCCGTCGACGCCCTGCGCGCGCAGCCGCTCGACCGCGCCGAGCACCGACGCCCGGTCGAGCGACGTGACGGAGACGATGCTCACGAAGTAGCCCTCGGTGTGGGCGGCGCGCTCGATCCCGAACAACGTCGACGCCGGACCGTAGAGCGTGGTGTCGAAGCTCACGACCCCGAGGGTGCGTGACCGCCCCGTCACGAGCGCGCGCGCGACGGGGTTCGGGCGGTAGTCGAGCTCGACCATCGCGCGCAGCACGCGCTCGCGCGTCTCCGGCCGGACGTGGTCGGCGTCGTTGATGACCCGGGAGACGGTCTGATGCGAAACCCCCGCAACGCGGGCCACATCGGCCATCACGGCTCCCCGCCGTCTCGTCGTCAAGGCTCCATCCTCATCGGTGGCAGTTACACCGCCCCTTTCGGCTGCGCGATGTTAGCGCTCACCTGCTCGGATGTCGAAACTGCGACCGAGGGCCTTGACATCGAGAATGTGAGCGCTAACAATGCGCGACGATCTCGAGGGACGAGGAGGAGAGCGTGTCCGATCACGACGTGGTCCACGAGGCCATCGAGCGCCTCGAATGGGACGAACGCACCGACGAGCCGACGCCGTCCGAGCGCTGGCGCGGCCTCACCCGGCGCACCGCGCTCACCGGCGGCGCGGCCGGCATGGCGGCCTTCCTGCTGAATGCGTGCGGCGGCGGTGACGACGGCAAGACGTCGACGGCGGCGCAGAACGGCGGGTCGCCGGCGAGCGGCGTGTTCGGCGAGGGCAACGAGCTGAAGTTCACGTTCGTCAACCACGTGACCACCAACCCGTTCTTCGTGCCGACCAAGTACGGCGCCGACGACGCCTGCAAGCTGCTCGGCTGCAGCTACCAGTGGACGGGCTCGGAGAGCAGCAACGTCAATGAGATGGTCAACGCCTTCAACAGCGCCATCAGCGCGAAGGTCGACGGCATCGCGGTCGCGCTGGTCGACCTGAAGGCGTTCAACGGGCCGATCAAGAAGGCGCTCGACGCCGGCATCCCGGTCGTCGGCTACAACGCCGACGCCCCGGACAGCGGGCGCCTCGCCTACATCGGCCAGGACCTGTTCGTGTCCGGCCAGGAGATGGGCAAGCGGATCGTCGACCTCGTCGGCAGCGGTGACGTCGCGCTGTTCATCGCCACGCCCGGTTCGCTGAACATCCAGCCGCGGATCGACGGCGCGATCGACACGATCAAGTCCGGCGGGTCGGTCACGTCCCACACGGTCGCCACCGGCGCCGCCCTGCCGAAGGAGCTCTCGACGATCGACGCCTACTGGCTCGGCCACAAGGACACCAAGGGCATGTTCGCCGTCGACGCGGGCAGTACCCAGGGCGTCGCCCAGGTGATCAAGAAGTACAAGCTGCGCGACAAGGGCATCAAGGGCGGCGGCTATGACCTCCTGGAGCCGACGATCGACCTGCTCGCCGATGGCCAGATCGACTTCACGATCGACCAGCAGCCGTACCTCCAGGGCTTCTATCCGGTCTTCCAGCTGTTCATGTACAAGGCCTCGCAGACGCTGACCGGCGTCGCCGACATCAACACCGGCCTGAAGTTCCTCGACAAGGAGACCGTCAAGCCCTACGTGTCGACCAAGTCTCGCTACGAGGGCAGCTCCAAGAGCGCGGGCGTCACCTCGTAGCCGTGGCCGTCCAGACCGGCAGCGAGCCTCCGAGGACCGAGGGCGCGCCGAAAGTGCGCGCGGGCGCCGGCCTGAGCTGGTGGCGGCGATTCCTGACGCTCCGCGAGGGCAGCGTCATCGTCATCACGGTCGTGGTCGCGGTGTACTTCGCCGCGCCCACGGACGCGTTCTTCACGGTCGAGAACTTCAAGACGCTGCTGCCGTACTTCGCGCCGTTCGCGATCCTCGCCGCCGGCGAGGTCTTCCTGATGATCAACGGGGAGATCGACCTGTCGATCGGCGCGGTCTACCTGTTCACGCCGTTCCTGTTCTACGAGATCAACAACTGGGGCCTCGGCCTGGTGCCGAGCCTCCTGCTCGCGATGGTCGGCGCGATGGTCGTCGGACTGATCAACGGCATCTTCACGGCCGTCGTGGGCATCAGCTCGTTCGTGGCCACGCTCGGCATGCTGCTCGCGCTCGAAGGCTTCACGCTGATCATTAGCGACGCACAGCCGGTGGCGACGCCGGGCACCTCGAACATCGGCGAGATGAGCACGTTCGCGAACGTGTTCGGCGGCGGCGTGTACTCCGAGCTGATTTGGGCGCTCGTCATCGTGATCGTGCTCCAACTCGTGCTTACCTTCACGCGCTGGGGCATCTACACGGTGGCGGTCGGCGGCAACCGCCACGGCGCCGCCGAGGCCGGCATCAAGGTGCGGCTGGTCATCATCCGCAACTTCGTCCTCTGCGCGATGTGCGCGGGCCTCGTCGGTGTCCTGGAGGCCGTGCGCACCACCTCGGTCCAGCCCGACCCGTCGGGAGCGAACTCGGTGCTGTTCGACGGCATCTCGGCCGCGGTCATCGGCGGCACGCTGCTGGCCGGCGGATCCGGCACCGTCGTCGGCGGCCTGTTCGGTGCGCTGCTGCTCGGGATCCTCAACGACGGCCTGATCATCAAGGGCGTCAACGCGGACTATCTGAGCTTCTACCTGGGCCTGGCGATCATCATCGCGATGGCCGCCAACACGTACGTCGGGCGAGTCAGAACGGGAGTCCGTGGTGGCTGAGGAGGTCCTGCGCGTTGAGAGCGTCTCCAAGCGGTTCGGCCCGGTCACGGCGCTGCGCGACATCAACCTGCGCCTGAACAAGGGCGAGGTGCTCGGGCTGCTGGGCGACAACGGCGCCGGCAAGTCGACGCTGATGAAGATCATCTGCGGGTTCGAGAAGCCGACCGAGGGCCAGATGTTCCTGCGCGGCGAGCCGTACGAGCCGCACGGCGTCGACCACGCGCGCTCGCTCGGGATCGACACCGTCTACCAGGACCTCGCGCTGATCGACGAGCTGTCGGTCTTCCAGAACATGTTCCTGCGCCGCGAGAAGGTGCGCCGCCCGCTGCCGTTCCTGGCCAACCGCGCGATGCGCGCTGGGACGCGCGAGGCGCTCGACGAGATCGGCATCAACATCCCGAGCCTCAACTCGCCGGTCGCGCGGCTCTCCGGCGGCCAGCGGCAGGCGATCGCGGTCGCCCGCACCGTGCACTCGGAGGCCGACATCCTGCTGCTCGACGAGCCGCTGGCCGCGATGGGCGCCAAGGAGGGCGCCATGATCCTCGACCTCATCCAGCGACTCAAGGACGAGGGCCGGGTCTCGATCGTCATGGTCCTCCACAATTACGTCCACGTGCTGACGAGCTGCGATCGGGTCAACCTGATCCAGGACGGCACGATCACGCTCGACAAGCCGACCGCGGAGACGTCGGTCGAAGAGCTCACCGAGATCGTCGTGGAGGAGTACCGGCGCGCCCGCCAGGCCGCCCAGGCGCAGGGAGCGCCGAAGGCGTGAGCTACGTCGTCGGCGTCGATTTCGGCACGCTCTCGGCGCGCGCCGTCGTCGTCCGCACGAGCGACGGCGCCGAGCTCGGCTCCGCCGTGCACGAGTACGCCCACGCGGTGATGGAGACGGCGTTGGCCTCCTCCGGCGCCGAGCTTCCGCCGCAGTGGGCCCTGCAGGACCCCGCCGACTACGTCAAGGCCCTGCAGGAGGCGGTCCCGGCCGCGGTGAGCGCGGCCGGGATCCGCCCGGACGAGGTGGTGGGCATCGCGACCGACTTCACGGCGTCGACCCCGCTGCCGGTGCTCGCCGACGGCACGCCGCTGTGCGCGCTGCCCGAGTACGCCGAGCGCCCACACGCCTACGCGAAGCTGTGGAAGCACCACGCGGCGGGCCGCCAGGCGGACCGCATCAACTCGCTCGCCGCCGAGCGCGGCGAGCCGTGGCTCGCGCGCTATGGCGGGCGCATCTCCTCCGAGTGGGAGTTCGCCAAGGCGCTGCAGGTGCTCGAGGAGGACCCCGAGATCTACGAGCGGATGGACCGCTGGGTCGAGGCGGCCGACTGGATCGTCTGGCAGCTGTGCGGGCGCGAGACGCGCAACGCCTGCACGGCCGGCTACAAGGGCATCCTCCAGGACGGCCGCTACCCGTCCGCGGACTATCTGCGCGCGCTCGACGAGCGCTTCGCGGACTTCGCCGAGACCAAGCTCTCGCCCGACCCGGCGCCGCTCGGCGGCCGCGCCGGCGACCTCACCCCCGAGGCAGCGGCGTGGACCGGGCTACCGGCCGGGATCGCCGTGGCGGTCGGCAACGTCGACGCGCATGTGACCGCGCCGGCCGCCCAGGCGATCGAACCCGGCCGGATGCTGATCGTCATGGGCACGTCGAACTGCCACGTGGTCAACGGCGACACGCTCGCCGAGGTGCCGGGCATGTGCGGCGTGGTGGACGGCGGCGTCGTCCCGGGCCTGTGGGGCTACGAGGCCGGCCAGAGCGGCGTCGGCGACATCTTCGCGTGGTTCACCGACAACGCCGTCCCACCCCGGTACCACGACGAGGCGCTGGCCCGCGGGCTCGACCTGCACTCGTACCTGTCCGCGCTGGCGGGCGAGCAGGAGCCCGGCGCCCACGGGCTCGTCGCGCTCGACTGGCACAACGGCAACCGCTCCGTGCTGGTCGACCACGAGCTCAGCGGCCTGATCGTCGGCATGACGCTGGCCACCCGCGCGGAGGACGTCTACCGCGCGCTGATCGAGGCGACGGCGTTCGGCACGCGGACGATCCTCGACGCGTTCGCCGACGCCGGCGTGCCCGTGACCGACCTGTGCGTCGCCGGCGGGCTGGTCAAGAACCCGGTCGTGATGCAGATCTACGCCGACGTCACGCGCATGCGGCTGAACGTGATCGCGTCCGACCAGGGGCCGGCCGTCGGCTCGGCCATGCACGCCGCGGTCGCCGCCGGCCTGCACCCGGACATCCAGTCCGCAGCGGCGGCGATGGGCGGCGCGCGGCGCGACGCCTACGTGCCCGACGCGGCGGCCGCCGACGTCTACGACGTCCTCTACGAGCACTACCGGCGCCTGCACGACCACTTCGGCCGCGGCGGCGACGACGTCATGCACGCGCTGCGCCGCATCCGCCCGCGGGAGCTCGCGCATGGATGAGCTCCGCCGCGAGGTCTGCGCGCTGCACACCGAGCTGCCGCGCAACGGGCTGGTCGCGTGGACGAGCGGCAACATCTCCGCGCGCGCCGACGACCTGATGGTCATCAAGCCGAGCGGCGTCCCCTACGACGAGCTCACTCCCGCCGCGATGGTGGTCTGCGACCTGCACGGCGACGTCGTCGAGGGCGACCTGGCCCCCTCCAGCGACGCGGCGACGCACGGCTACATCTACCGGCAGCTGCCCGAGGTCGGCGGGATCGTCCACACGCACAGCGCCTACGCGACGGCGTGGGCGATCCGCGGCGAGCCGATCCCGTGCGTGATGACCGCGATGGCCGACGAGTTCGGCGGTGAGATCCCGGTCGGCCCGTTCGCGCTGATCGGCGACGAGGAGATCGGCCGCGGCGTGGTCGAGACGATCGGCGCGCACCGCTCGCGCGCGGTGCTGATGCGCAGCCACGGCGTGTTCGCCCTCGGCGACGGGCCGCGCGAGGCCGTCAAGCGCGCGGTGATGTGCGAGGACGTGGCGCGCACGGTCCACCTCGCCCGCTCGCTCGGCCCGGTCGAGCCGCTCGACCCCGACAGCGTCGACGCCCTCTACCACCGCTACCAGAACGTCTATGGCCAGCACTGAGACCGAGCCGGTGCAGGCCGGGCAGCTCGCGCAGACGCGGCCGCGGATCGGCCTGCTCGGGATCATGCAGGCGTTGTACGACGACATGCTGCCGGGCATCACCGAGCGCCAGGCCGCCTACGCGGCCGAGGTGGCGGCGGCGCTCGGCGACCTGGTCGACGTCGACGTCGCCCCGCCGGTCAAGAACCGCGCGGGCGCCGAGCAGGCCGTGCGCGACATCGAGGCCCGCGGCGCCGAGGGCCTGCTCGTCGTGATGCTCACCTACGGGCCGGCGATGAACGTCGCCCGCGCGCTCGCCGGCACCACGCTGCCGGTCTGCCTGGCCAACATCCAGCCGGTGGGAGCCGTGACGCCCGAGTGGGACATGGGCGACCTGACGTACAACCAGGGGATCCACGGCGCGCAGGACACGGCGAACGCGATGGTCCGCGCCGGCCGGCCGTTCGCCGTCGTCACCGAGGACTGGCGCGAGCCGGCGTTCCGCGATGCGATCGCCGGCTGGGCGCGCGCCGCCGCCGCGGTCACGCGCTGGCGCGCGCTGAAGGTCGCCGTGTTCGGCTACGCGATGAACTCGATGGGCGACATCCGCTTCGACGAGCACGCGCTGCTGCGCGCGCTCGGCCCGCAGGTCGACTCACTGGCCACGGGCGCCCTGCACCGCGCCGCCGCGGCGGTGCCGGCGGGCGACGTGGCGGCGCTGATCGCCGACGAGGACGCGCGCTTCGAGATCGACCCGCGGCTGAGCGCGGCCGAGCGCGAGGACCACGCGCGCATGCGGCTCGGGCTCGAGGCGATCCTGCGCGACGGCGGCTACGGCGCGTACTCCACCCACTTCGGAGCGATCGCCGAGGACGGGCGCTTCGCGCGGCTGCCGCTGGCCGCCGCCTCCAGCCTGATGGCAGCGGGCTACGGCTACGCGGCCGAGGGCGACGCGCTCACCGCGGCGCTGATGTCGGCGGCGCAGACGCTGCTCGGCACCACGCAGTTCACCGAGATGTACGCGATGGACTTCCCGACGGACTCGATCCTGATGAGCCACATGGGCGAGGGCAACTTGCGCCTGGCGCGCGAGGACCGGCACGTCCGGCTCATCAAGCGCCCGCTCGGGATCGGCGGGCTCGCCGACCCGCCGACGTTCCTGTTCCAGTACCGCCCGGGGCCGGCGACGCTCGCCACCTTGGTGTCGATGGGTGGCGAGCGGTTCCGCCTGCTCGTGTCCGAGGGCGAGGTGCTCGACACCGCCGAGCTCCCCAACCTCGAGATGCCGTACGGGCACTTCCGTCCCGACACCGGGCTGCGGGCGTGCATGGACGCCTGGCTGCGGCTCGGCGGCCCCCATCACCAGGTGCTCAATCCCGGTCGCCAGGCGGACGCCTGGCGCACCTTCAGCGAGCTGGCAGGCCTGGAGCTGGCGGTGGCCTGAGAGATGGCCGTCCACCGAGAGGAGACCCTATGCATACGCCTTCGCGTCCGGCGCGCGCCACGCTCTGCGCGGCGCTCGCCCTGATCGTCGTCGCGCTCGTGGCCGCCCCGACCGGCGTCGCCAAACCGAAGCACAAGCGCCATCACCACCATGGCGGCGGCTCGGGCCTGTCGGTCACCAAGTCGAGCTTCGGCAACCTGCCCGCGAGCATGGGCGGGACCGCGATCGACAAGTACACCCTGCGCAACGCGCGCGGGATGTCGGTCTCGATCATCACCTACGGCGGCATCATCCAGCAGCTCGACCTGCCGGACCGCCGCGGCCACGTCGACAACGTCACGCTCGGGTTCAAGGACATCGCGGGCTACACGAGCGACGCCTACATCAAGTCCAACCCGTACTTCGGCGCGATCATCGGCCGCTACGGGAACCGGATCGGCAACGCGCAGTTCACGCTCGACGGCACGACCTATCACCTCGACGCCAACAACGGGCCGAACACGCTGCACGGCGGCTTCAAGGGCTTCGACAAGCAGGTGTGGGCGGCGACGGTGGTCAAGACCGCCAAGACCGTCGGCGTCCGGCTCAACTACACGAGCCCGGACGGCGAGGGCGGCTTCCCCGGCACGCTGCCGGTGACGATGACCTACACGCTCGACAACCACGACAACCTGCGGATGGACTACAAGGCGACGACTGACAAGCCGACCGTCGTGAACCTCACCAACCACGCGTACTGGAATCTGGCCGGTGAGGGTTCCGGCACGATCTACGACCACCTGCTGCGGCTCAATGCCAACGCGTACACCCCGGTCGACGCCACGCTGATCCCGACGGGCCAGACGCCGTCGGTGTTCGGCACGCCGTTCGACTTCACGCGCTTCCACGCGATCGGTGAGCGGATCCGCGGCAACGACCCGCAGCTCGTGTTCGGCCGCGGGTACGACCACAACTGGATCCTCAACCCGCCGAGCCATTCGGGCCTGAACCTCGCCGCCCAGCTGATCGATCCGTCCAGCGGACGCGAGCTGACGATCCTGACGAAGGAGCCGGGGATCCAGTTCTACTCCGGCAACTTCCTGGACGGCACGCTGTACGGCACGAGCGGCCGGCAGTACCGCCAGGGCGACGGGCTGGCGCTCGAGACCCAGCACTTCCCGGACTCGCCGAACAAGCCGAACTTCCCGTCGACCGTCCTACGGCCCGGCGAGACGTACAAGACCACGACCGTCTACTCGTTCTCGACCCTCCGAGGGCACGGAAAGGGCCACCACCGCAAGCACGACCACTAGCGGGCGCGTCGCGTCGCCCGGCCGCTCGCGGCCAGGAACGGCACTCCGAGCGCGGCGATGCCGGCGCCCACGAGATAGGAGGGGGCGTAGCCCCAGACGTCTGCGACCCGGCCCAGCACGGGCTGGGTCCAGACGCCTCCCGTGGAGGTCATCAGCGAGTCGAACGAGAGGATCGTCGCCCGCTGGCGCGACGGGATCAGGCCGTTGAGGTAGGTCTGGCGGATCGGCATCGTGGCGGCGAACAGCAGGCCCCAGACGGCGGTCAGCGCGATCACCGGCCAGAAGCTCTCGATCAGGCCGACCAGCGCGAGCGTGACGACGCTGCAGGTGGCGGTGACGATCAGCGCCGTGGTCGGACTGGTGAACAGCCGCCGGATCCGCGGCCCGGCGAGGCCGCCGAGGATCTGCGCGCCGGCGACGATGGCCGCCACCAGGCCGGCGATCTGGTACGCGTGCGGGTCGCCGTAGAGCTCGAGCAGGTACGGCTGCATCGCGTAGAAGCCGTAGATGCCGATGCCGCCCACGAACAGGCCCTCGATCATCAGCCAGCGGACCGACGGCACCTTCCAGCCGTGCTCGATCGAGGCGGACGCGATCTTGCGCATCTCGGCGAGCGGGCGGCCGCCGGTCTCGGGCGTGAAGCCGATGTCGTGCATCAGCCGGAACGCGACCAGGAACATCACGGCGAGGATCGCCGAGCGCAGCACGAACGGGGCGCCGAGGCTGACCTGCTGGGCGAGCAGGCCGCCGCCGAGCGCGCCGGTGAGCATCGCGGCGCCGCCGACGATCTGGCCGCGCCCGAACACGTCCTCGAGGTCGCCCTCGTAGCCGGCGGCGGCGAGCGCGTCGACCAGCCACGCCTCGACCGCACCGGAGAAGAACGTGAAGCCGAGACCGAGCAGCAGCGACGCGATCGCCCACATCCAGAACGGCGCCTCGATCTGCCACAGCAGCACGTAGAGGAGCGTCGAGAGCGAGAGCGTGACGGTCCCGAGCAGGTACGACGCGCGGCGGCCGACGGTGTCGGCCACGATCCCGGTCGGCACCTCGAACAGCACCATCCCGGCGGTGAAGAACGCGTTCGCGGCGAACGCCTCGAGGTTGGTCAGCCCCGCGTCGAGCAGGAAGATCGTGTTGATCCCCCAGATGAAGGACGCCGCCAGCGTGTTGCCGAGCATCAGCGTCAGGTAGGTGCGCTGGATCGCGCGGGGCGTCGGCATATGGAGATGGGACCTGGCGATCTGGCCATATTCATCGATCCCGCCCGGTTTGCTGTCGTCATGATTTGACTAGTTCTGATCTGACTAGTATGGTCATGGCCATGCCGAGCCCGAGCGCCGCCCAGAGATCCTCGCTCGCGCTGCTCGTGCTGTGGCTGCTGTACGAGAAGCCGCAGCACGTCTACGGCATGCAGAAGCTGATCGAGGCGCAGGGCAAGGACCGCGTGGTCAACGTGCGATCGCGCGGCAGCCTGTACCAGACGATCGAGCGGCTGGTCCGCCATGGACTGGTCGAGGTCTCGGAGACCGTGCGGGTCGAGGGCTATCCCGACCGCATCCTCTACGCGATCACCGACGCCGGCCGCGAGGTCGCGCGCGAGTGGCTGCGCGAGGTGCTCCGCACCGTCGGCGGCGAGTATCCGGACTTCATCGCCGCTGTGTCAATCCTGTTCGGGCTTCCCCCAGACGACGCTCGCGCCCAGCTCGAGGAGCGCGAGCGGCGGCTGGCCGCCGAGCTCGCCGACACCGAGGCCGCGCTGGCAGGCCCGCCCGCGGGACTGCCGCGCCTGTTCCTGCTCGAGGAGGAGTACCGCAAGGCGCTGCTGGACGCTCAGCTCGCCTGGCTGCGCGGCGTGATCGCCGATCTGCGCGATGGCCGCCTCGACTGGAACGAGCAGTGGCTGCGCGACGTCGCGGCCGCATTCCTCCCCACGGATGTCCAAGCCCCCCAGGAGGGCAGATAGATGGCAGCAATCATCGAGGCTCACGGCCTCGAGAAGCGCTACGGCAAAGTCCGGGCGCTCGACGGGCTCGACCTCGTCGCCGAGTCCGGCCAGGTCGTGGCCGTACTCGGCCCGAACGGGGCCGGGAAGACGACCTTCGTGCGCGCGGTCGCCACGCTCCTGCGCCCCGACGCGGGAACCCTGTTGGTCGCCGGCCACGACGTGCGCCGGGATCCTGACGCCGTGCGGCGGATCATCGGCCTGGCCGGGCAGTTCGCCGCGGTCGAGCCCGCGATGACCGGCCGCGAGAACCTCGAGATGGTCGCGCGGCTGTTCGGGCACGGGCGGCGCGAGGCCGCTCGCAGGGCGGCCGCCGTGCTCGAGCAGCTCGGGCTCGTCGATGCGGCCGACCGTCTCGCGCGGACGTACTCCGGCGGCATGCGCCGCCGGCTCGACCTCGGCGCCAGCCTCGTCGGCGAACCGCGCCTGCTGCTGCTCGACGAGCCCACCGCGGGGCTCGATCCGCGCAGCCGGATCGAGCTGTGGGACGCCGTCCGCGCGCTTGTCGACGCAGGCACCGACGTGCTACTCACGACGCAGTACCTCGACGAAGCCGACCGGCTCGCGAGCCGGGTGGTGATCATCGATCACGGGCGCGCCGTCGCGACGGGCACCCCCGCCGAGCTCAAGCGCCGCGTCGGCGGCAATGTCGTCGAGCTCCACGTCCACGACGGGCGAGATCTCACGACCGTCGCCGGGCTCCTCGGCCGCCTCGACGGCGAAGCGGTGCAG
Source organism: Solirubrobacteraceae bacterium (assembly GCA_036520135.1). Taxonomy (GTDB): domain Bacteria; phylum Actinomycetota; class Thermoleophilia; order Solirubrobacterales; family Solirubrobacteraceae; genus DASSUW01. The sequence goes on along the minus strand of DATDKF010000475.1, from coordinate 960 downwards.
GTCGACGAGCCGACGCGGCGCGTCAGCGTGCGCGTCGACGCTGGGAGCGACGGGCTGATGACCGCCCTGCGGTCGATCGAGCACGCCGGCGTCCCGATCGACGACATCGCGCTCCGCCAGCCGAACCTCGACGAGGTGTTCCTCGCGCTCACGGGTCGGAGGGCCGCATGACCGCCACCGCCACCGTCGCTCGGCGCGCGCTGCTGCGCTACCTGCGCACGCCGCAGCTGATCGTGCTCGCCACGATCCAGATGTCCCTGTTCTTCCTCATCTACCGCTACATGTTCGGCGGGGCGATCCACGTCGACGGCATGAGCTACGTCGACTTCCTCGTCCCGGGATTCATCGCCACCGGCGTGCTGTTCAGCGGCATCGGCACGGCGACGGCGACCGCCGAGGACCTCGACCAGGGCTTCATCGACCGCCTACGCTCGCTGCCGATCCCGCGCAGCTCGGTGCTCGCCGCCCGCGCCCTCGCGGACGTCGCGATCTTCGCGTGGAGCACGGCGTTCACGGCCGCGATCGCCTACGCCGTCGGCTTCCGCCTGCACGGCTCGGCCGCCGACGGGCTCGCCGCGTTCGCCCTCGTCGTCCTCTTCGGGTTCGCGTTCGAGTGGGTCTTCATCGCCCTCGGGCTGTTCGCCGGGAACGCCCAGGCTGCCCAGGCGATGGGCATGATCGTCTTCCCGTTCGCGTTCATCTCGAGCGCGTACGTGCCGGTCGACTCGATGCCCGGCTGGCTGCAGCTGTTCGCCGAGCATCAGCCGCTGACGTATATGGTCGACGCGGTCCGCGCGCTCACGCTCGGCCCGGACGCCGCCGCGCTGCTCGGGCATCCCGCCTCGTACTTCGTCACCCGTGCGCTCCTGTGGACGGTGGCGATCCTCGCGGTCGCGTTCCCGGTCGCGGTCGCCCGGTACCGGCGCACCTAGCGGTCCCTGAACGACCATCGCCCCGGCG
>DATDKF010000474.1:0-2217 GCA_036520135.1 Solirubrobacteraceae bacterium | reverse complement strand
GCTACCAGCTCACCTCGTGGCGCTCCATCACTCCCCAGCCCTCGCGCAGCGGGCCGGCGACCGGCAGCTCACCGGTGAACGTGCCGAACGGCTGCTCGTAGTCCGAGCGCACGAGCAGGAGGTTCTCGCGCGCGGCGCGCGTGGCCTCCGCGGCGAAGCGCAGGCCGCCGACGCCGGCCAGGCCGTCGAACGCGAGCGGCGGCAGCGCGTGCGGGCGGCCTGCGACCCAGACGGTGCGCTCGGAGACGTCGCTGCCGTCGTGGATCCCTTCGACGAGGTTCCAGGCCACCGGCTCGCCGGAAGCGGCAGTGCCGACGCCCGCCGACCAGCGCCAGGCGGTGTGGCGGGCGTGGTAGCCGGCGGACTCGTCGACGATCGCCTCAAGCTCGACCGCGCGGCCGCCGACCGAGCCATGCACCGTGACCGCGCGCTTGCGCGTCCACGCGTACTCGCGCCCGTGCGGCGAGACGACCTCGACCGGCGCGCCGTCGCCGATCGCCAGCTCGAAGCGGCCACGGACGGCCACGCCGCGCGCGTCGATCCGCACGCTGTGATGGCCCTGGGTGAGCCGCCCGGCACGGCGGTCCCAGATCGCCCACCAGGCGACCGGCAGCGGGCCGATCCGCGCGCTCGCCGCGCACACCATCACGTCCGGCCCGTAGGCGCCGACGTAGGTCCACCGCTTCAGCGGCCGGCCGCCGCGCGCGAGCGGCATCCGGGCCGGCGGCAGTGGCACGTCGGGCCGGCCGGGACCCGGTCCACGCCATGGATCCAGTGCCATCGCGCGGTATGCTGCCGCACCGGGGTTGACTGACCAGTCAATCTTGCGGGAAGGAGAACCAGGTGCGCGCCGCAGCCGTCCAGCTCACGTCAACCGCCGATCGCGAGCGCAATCTCGCCACCGCCGACCGGCTCACCCGCGCCGCGGCCGCCGCCGGCGCCGAGCTCGTCGTGCTGCCCGAGAAGTGGCCCGTGCTCGCCACGCCGGAGGAGACCGCCGCCGGCGCCGAGCCGTTCGACGGCCCCGCGCTCACGTGGGCGCGCGCGACCGCACGCGAGCTGGGCATCGACCTGCTGGCCGGCTCGATCGCCGAGCGCGTGCCGGACCGCGAGAAGGGCTCGAACACGTCGGTGCACGTCGGCCGCGACGGCGAGATCCGGGCCGTCTACCGCAAGATGCACATGTTCGACGTCGAGGTCGCGGGGCGCACGTACCGCGAGTCCGAGTTCGAGCAGGGCGGCGACGAGATCGTGCTCTCGGAGACCGCCGGCGGCGTCGAGCTGGGGCTGACCGTGTGCTACGACCTGCGCTTCCCCGAGCTGTACCGGATCCTCGCCGTGCGCGGCGCGCGCGTGATCACGGTGCCGGCCGCGTTCACGCTGGCGACGACGCGCGACCACTGGGAGCCGCTGCTGCGCGCCCGCGCGATCGAGAACCAGGCGTTCGTGATCGCCGCCAACCAGATCGGCGAGCACGCCCGCGGCTACCGGTCCGGCGGGCGCTCGATGATCGTCGACCCGTGGGGCGTCGTGCTCGCCCAGGCGCCCGACGGCGAGACGTACATCACCGCCGAGCTCGACCTCGACCGCCAGGCGGAGATCCGCCGCACCCTTCCGTCGCTCGCCAACCGCCGGCCGCAGGCGTACGCCTGGCCGCAGGAGGTCCACGCCTGATGGCCACCGCGCGCCCCGCGGTCGACAAGCGGCGCATGATCCTCGACGCCGCTGTGCGCGTGTTCGCACGTCAGGGATTCCACACCTGTCGGGTCTCGGATATCGCCGACGAGGCAGGCGTCGCCTACGGCCTCGTCTACCACTACTTCGGCTCGAAGGACGCCGTCCTCGAAGCCGTGTTCCGGGAGCAGTGGGGGAGGCTCCTGGCCGCGGTCGCACTGGCCGAGGAGACGGGGGAGACGGCCCCGGAGCAGCTCGCGCTGGTCGTGAAGATCGTGCTCCGCTCCTGGCGCGACGACCCCGACCTCGTGCGCCTGCTCGTCCGCGAGATCACCCGCAGCCCACACATCCAGGACGAGCTCGACGAGATCGGTCAGGCCTTCGCCAGCCTGCAGCGCATCGTCGTCCGCGGCCAGGAGCAGGGGACGTTCCGGGCCGACGTCGACGCCCAGCTCGCTGCGTGGATGCTCTACGGGGCGCTCGAGGAGGTGCTGACGGGCTGGGTGCTCGGCCAGCTCCCCGACGACGCCGAGGCGGTGGCAG
>DATDKF010000473.1:0-5011 GCA_036520135.1 Solirubrobacteraceae bacterium | reverse complement strand
GGGCCCGGAAGCCGAGGCTCTGCGTCGGGAAGCCACCGAGCGCGCCGCCTCCGCCGAGAAGGAGGCCGCACGCGCCGAGGAGCTGGGCACGCGCGCCACGCAAGCCGAGCAACGGATTTCCCGCGAGGGCCAAAGCGCCGGCCGTCACGACGAAAAGGCGGCTGAGCTAGAGGAAAAGCTCTAGGGCCCTTCGCTTCGGAGCCGAGTGGAACGGATGGCCCCAACGATTGGGATCGACCCGCGCCCGCTCGGGACGAGGAGCAGGAGCCCGAGTGAAAGCTCCTGCTTCTGGATGCGAGGAGAAGCCTTCGCGGCTCATGCGCTGGCGGCGCCTGACTACCTACCACGAGGCAACCGTCGCTCCGTCGCGAGTTCGGGGAGGCACAGGCGCCGTGACAACACCCGTGGCAACATCCATATCGTCTGATGCGTCCATATCGTCCACGCGCCCGGACGATCTGGACGCTCCTGCACGATCTGGACGCGTCTGACACCCGAGCCGCCAGGTTGAGGGCCTGGTCGGGGATAACCGGTGGGGGTTCGAGTCCTCTTCGGCGCATGTCGTGAAGAGTCCCGCGAGGGGGCTTTCGTTGCTCGGTCGGGCGCCGGTAGCCATGGGGACGCGCTTCGCTCGGCGGTGCGGCGTCAGCACCGGCCCGCGCGGCGAGATGCGCGTTTGCCTCACGCTGCCGCGCGGGTACGCGCGACAGCGTGACCAGCAGTGAGGGTCCCGCGTCCAGGTCGGTGCTCCGGACCAAGAGCGTCGAGGGGTCCGTCGCCGAGACCGAGGAGCCCGAGCATCAGCTCAGGCGCGAGCTCAGCGCGCTGTCGCTGACCGCGTGGGGCATCGGCGTGATCGTCGGCACGGGCATCTTCGTGTTGACCGGGGTCGCCGCCGCCACGCGCGCCGGACCGGCCGTGTCGCTGTCGTTCGTCGTGGCCGCGGTGGCCTGCGCGCTGGCCGCCCTCTGTTATGCCGAGTTTGCCTCGACGGTGCCGGTCGCCGGCTCGGCCTATACGTTCTCCTACGCGACGATCGGCGAGCTGATCGCCTGGATCATCGGCTGGGACCTGATCCTCGAGTTCGCGTTGGGAGCCTCCACCGTCGCCGTCGGCTGGTCGGGCTACTTCACGTCGCTACTTGACGACGCGGGCATCACGCTGCCGAGCTCGATCGCCGGTGATGACCCCTCGGTGAACCTGCCGGCGGTGGCGATCGTGTTGCTGCTCACGGCTGTCCTGGTCCTCGGGATCCGCGCGTCCGCCCGGATCAACATCGTGATCGTCTGCATCAAGCTCGCGATCGTGCTGTTCGTGATCGTGGCCGGCATCAGCTACATCAAGACGAGCAACTGGGATCCCTTCGTACCGCCCGCCGGCAAGCCTGAGGCCGGGTCCGGCACCGACACCACGCCGCTGATCCAGACCTTGCTCGGACAGAAGACGAGCACGTTCGGCGTCGGCGGCATCTTCACCGGGGCGGCGCTGGTGTTCTTTGCCTTCATCGGCTTCGACATCGTCGCGACCGCCGCCGAGGAGACCCGCAACCCGCAGCGCGACATGCCGATCGGCATTCTCGGGTCGCTCGGGATCTGCACCGTTCTGTACGTCCTGGTCAGCCTGGTAGTGACCGGGATGGTGAGCTACACGAAGCTCGACGTCGATGCGCCCCTAGCCTTCGCCTTCAAGGAGAACGGCCTCTCGTGGGCGTCGACGCTGATCAGCATCGGCGCGCTGGCGGGCCTGACCACGGTGATGATGGTGCTCATGTACGGCCAATCGCGCGTCGCGTTCGCCATGAGCCGCGACCGTCTGCTGCCACCCGGGCTTTCGCGAGTGCACACAACGTTCCGCACGCCCTACCGGATCACCATCCTGGTCGGCATCCTGGTGGCTGCGCTGGCCGGGTTCGTCTCGCTCGACACGCTCGCCGATCTCACGAACATCGGGACGCTGTTCGCGTTCATGCTGGTCTCGATCGCGGTCGTCATCCTGCGCCGGCGCCGCCCCGACCTGCCACGTAGCTTCCGCGTGCCCGGGATGCCTGTCACGCCGGTGCTCGCGGTGCTGGCGAGCCTCTACCTGATGCTCAACCTCGTCGAGGACACGTGGATCCGCTTCGGCGTGTGGATGGCGCTGGGCTTCGTCTTCTACTTCCTCTACGGGATCCGCAAGAGCCGGCTAGCACCGGGCAACTGACACCTAGGCCGGGCCCGAGCCGTGTGCGAGACGCGACGCGCGCGTTCGGACCCGACCGTCTCGCGCGATGCCGCCGAGAAGCGGCGCGGGCCCAGAATCCGCGCGCCGACCAGCCGCGACAGCTCGCGCCGCCCCGTCGGCTGCGGTCCACGAGTGCAGAACGGAGACCTTCGCGTCCTTGATGTCGTAGAACTCGACCAGGAAGGTGCCCAGGCCAAAGGTCACCGAGTTGTAGATGAACGCCTGGCCGACGAACAGCGAGAAGCCGAGCGCCGTCCGTTTGGGGTAGAGCTTGAACGCCATCGAGGCGATCGCGCGGAACGAGATCGTCGTGCGCTGACGGACCGTGATCGAGTCGCCCGGCTCGTCCAGCTCCTGGCCCGTCTGCTCGCGCACGTCGGCCTCGATCTGGTCGACGATCCGCTCAGCCTCCTCCTCGCGGCCGTGGATGAACAGCCAGCGCGGGCTCTCGGGCACGTGCCGCCGCACGAGCAGGATCGCGACGGCGAACACCGCGCCCAGCCCGAAGGCCAGGCGCCAGCCGAGGTCGGCGGCGAAGATGCTCGTGTTGAGCAAGAAGATCGCGGCCACGGCACCGGCTGCGGCGCCGAGCCAGTAGGAGCCGTTGATGATGAGGTCCACGCGCCCGCGCACGCGCGCGGGAATCTGCTCGTCGATCGCCGCGTTGATCGCAGCGTACTCGCCGCCGATGCCGGCACCGGTGAAGAAGCGGCAGACGTAGAAGAACAAGGCACTGCCCGAGAACGCCGTCGCGACCGTCGCGATCAGATACACGACGAGCGTCAGCAGAAACAGCTTCTTGCGCCCGAAGCGGTCGGTGAGCTGCCCGAAGAACAGCGCGCCCACGCAGGCACCCGCCACGTAGATCGATCCCGCGGTGAGCACCTGGCTCGCGCTGAGCCCGAGCCCGCTGGCGGGCTCGGTGAGCCGGGCGCCGATCGAGCCGACGATCGTGACCTCGAGGCCGTCGAGGATCCACACCGTCCCCAAGCCGATGACCACCATCCAGGGAAAGCGCGACCACGGCAGGCGGTCCAGCCGGACCGGCACGCGCGTCTCGGTCCCGAACTGCACGCTGCCGCTCGCCATGCCCGCGAAGGTACGAAGGTACTCCTCTGGCGGGGTTTCGCGACACCCGGACGGTAGGCTCAGGGCGTGCTCGCCTGCCGCGTGCTCGGCCATCGCTGGCGCTTCTCCTCGGAGGGGGCGACGATGCGCTGGGCCTGCACGCGCGGCGGCGGCGCCGGCGGCGAGAAGCACTAGGCGTCCGCCGAACGCGCCGCGCGCTACGCGCGCGCGCTCGACCGCGAGGACCGCGAGGACGTGGGCCGCCGGCCGCTGCTCTCGCTGCTGCCGCTTGGCCTGGCACGGCGCGCGCGCCGCGACGGCGGGCGGCTAGTGGCCGCGCTGAGCGGCGGGTGGAGGTCCAGGCGAAGGGCTGGCGGTCTTTCGGAGCTCGGTTTGGAAGCCCAGGACGCGCTGTTCGAGCTCCGCCGCGCCTGCCGACGGGCGACGGAGACAGCGCCTTTCCGGCGAGGATCGAGAAGTGAAACTCGATCCGGTCGGACCTGGATCTCCTCGGCGGCGCTCATGACGTCCTCGGCGAGCGGGCGCCGTCGTCGTCGTGCCCGCAGTTGCTGGTCGCGCGGCTCGACGTGCTAGGCCGCGTCGGGGGTGGCGCGCATCGGGGCGGGCATGAGCGCCGCGCCGGCGATGGGTCGGCATCACGATCACCGCGGCCGGGCTCGGGGTCATCGGATTGACCAGCGGCGGCGCCGGCGACTCGGGTCGCGCCTCGCTGGCGGCGCTGATCGCCATAGAGGGCGCGATCTTCGCCGTCGTCGCCGCGCTCGTGCGGATCTCGACCCGCCGCCGCCTCGTGGACCGCGCCGAGGGACTGCTCCTCGGCGCCGCCGCCGGCGCGCTGTGGGGCGTCTCGGATATCGCGCTCAAGTACCTCACCCAAGCCCCACCCGGACCGGTGCTCGGGTTGGTGAGCCCGTGGACGCTCACCGCGCTCGTCGCCGGGGTGATCGCCTTCTACGCCTCCGCCCGCAGCCTACAGATCGGCGACGGCGTCGAAGTCATCGCGCTCACCTCCGTGACCGCCAACCTCACCGCGATCATCGGCGGCATCCTGGTCTTCCACGACCCGATCGGCTCCGGCCCTGTCGGGATCACCGGCCGCTTTCTTGCCTTCTGCCTCGTGATCGCCGGCGCGGCGCTCATGCCCGCCCCGATGCGCGCCACCCCCGATGCGAACTAGCACGCGGATTCCGCGATGGCGAGACCACGGACTCGAACCGGGGACACCACGATTCGGGAGACGAGTCGCGCTTCGGCTCCCGATTCCGGCGCGAACCTACGCCGTGCGGCCTCGGCGTCACGTGTCCGGCGTCCCCTGGTTCCCATGTGCGACCGACTGTGGCGCGGCCGTCCTCTCGTTGTGAGGGCCTTGAGCGCGTCGACGTAGATCTCCGAGAACGTCGGGAAAGGCTGGATGGTGTCGCGCAGCACGTCGAGCGGCACGCGCGCGCGGATGGCGAGCGTGGCCTGCTGCAGCCACTCGTCGGCCTCGGGGCCGAGCGCGGAGGCGCCGGTGAGGCGCTCGCCGTCGCTGAGCAGACACAAGAAGCCGTTGGCTACTACGGCCGCCAGCTGAAGGACTGGAAGGCGTCGGCCGAGATCGAGCGTGTGTTACCCGCCCTCGAGCACGACGCGCCGGCGCAGATCGCCGAACGCCGTGACGGTGGCGGCGTCGAGCGGGCGGTCAGGCGCCGGTGGCCTTCCA
>DATDKF010000472.1:0-17186 GCA_036520135.1 Solirubrobacteraceae bacterium | reverse complement strand
CTGCACGAGCGGGTCGTCGCGGGCGGGCCCGCGGAGGACGTCGCCGCCGTCGAGCAGGCCGCGCCGCTCGACCATCTCTTCCTCGGTCTTGATCGCTGGCACAGCAAGCGCGGGTAACAATCCACTGTGCGGCTGAGCATGAGCGACGTCATCGAAGTCCCGAAGGTGGGCGAGCCGGGAGCGGGCCTGGGCGGCAACTGGCGGGTGATCGTCCTCAACGACGACCACAACACGTTCGACCACGTCGCGCACACGCTCGCCAAGACGATCCCCGGGGTGACGGTCGCGAAGGGCTACGCGATCGCCGACACGATCCACACCACCGGCCGCGCGATCGTCTGGTCCGGCGTCAAGGAGACCGCGGAGCTGTACTGGGAGCAGCTCCAGCAGGCGGGCCTGACGATGGCGCCGCTCGAACCGGCGTGACGGTCTAGACGGCGGCGGTGCCGTTGGGCGCCAGCGCGCCCGCGATCACGCGGTCGAACCAGCTGTAGACGATCGGGACCTGGAACCAGCTCGTGTAGTCGGCCCGCCACTCGATGAACTCCGGGCCGTACCAGTAGCGCTCGAAGTCGCCCTTCTCCTCGAAGTGGGCGAACTGCCAGAAGCGGTAGCGGTCGTCGTTGGACCGCATCACCTGGTAGTCCGTCGCGCCGTAGCGCAGCGACACGGGCGCGATCTCGCGCAGCGCGACCCCGAACTGGTCGCCGCGGAAGACGGTGGCGTACCAGGGGATGTTCACGACTCCTGCCATCAGGCTCCAACCTCCGCCCGGATCGCTCCCGGGCCGTCCGCGGTCTTCCCGAGTCCCTCGGCCTCCGCGCCCACGAGGATCGCGATCTTGCCGAGGTGCTGGTTGTCCTTCATCAGCTGGTGCGCCTCGGCCACCTGGTCGAAGCCCAGCGTCCTCCAGAGTACGGGACGGATGGCTCCGGACTCGATCAGCTCGTTCGCCCTGTGGCACTCGTACGCGTTGGCGAAGTGCGAGCCGACGATCTTCTTCTGCTTCATCCACAGGTAGCGGACGTCGAAGTCGAGGTTGTAGCCGGTCGTGCCGGCGCAGATCACGACGCTCCCGAACGGCTTGACGGCGAGCACCGACGTCGGGAACGTGGCCTTGCCGACGTGCTCGAACACGATGTCCGGCTGGCCGCCGAGCTTCTCCTCGACGAGCTTGCAGAAGCGGCGCGACTCCTTGAAGCGCGCGCGCTCCTCGTCGGGCGTCTCGTCGCCACGCCGCATCATGCCCGTGAACTCGTTGCGGTCGATCACCTCGCAGGCGCCGAGCTCACGGCACAGGTCGGCCTTCCCGGCGGACGAGACGACGCCGACCGCCTGCGCGCCCGCCAGGCGGCAGAGCTGGAGCGCGAACACCCCGAGCCCGCCGGCGGCGCCCCACACGAGTACGCGATGGCCGGCCTGGAGCTGGGTCTGCTTGATCAGCATCCGGTAGGCGGTGAAGTACGTCAGTCCGTAGGAGGCGGACTCCTCCCAGGTGAGCGCTGCCGGTTTGGGCAGCAGCTGCTGGGCCTGGACCTTGCAGTACTCGGCGAACGAGCCCCACGTGGTCTCGTAGCCCCAGATCCGCTGCGACGGCGCCGCCATCGGGTCCAGCCCGTGGACCTCGGGGTCCTCGTAGGACGCCTGGTTGCAGTGGATGACCACCTCGTCGCCCGGCTTCCAGGCGGTCACGCCCGGCCCGACGCGCTCGACGACGCCCGACGCGTCCGAGCCGCCGATGTGGTGGTCCTCGGCGTGGTAGCGGAACACCGAGACGGGCTCGCCGAGGGCCGCCCAGACGTTGTTGTAGTTCACGCCGGCGGCCATCACGCGTACGACCACCTCCATGGCGCCCGGCTCGGGGACCTCCATGCGCTCGATCTGGAAGGCGTCGCGCGGCTCGCCGAAACGGTTCTCGCGGATCACCCAGGCGTCCATGGTCTCTGGCATAGGCGGGCGATCCTACATACGCCTCAGAACCAGTCGCCGCGCTTGATCCAGAACACTGTGAGCAGGATCACAGTGGGGATCACCAGGCTCCCGACGCCGAAGATCAGGAAGTCGCTCTTCGTGCCGATGTTGTTCACCAGCCAGCCGAAGTTCTGGCCGAAGAAGCCCGTGACCAGCGTCCACAGCACGAAGAGCGTGCCGAGGATCGTGATCCGCGTGGCGACGGCGTTGAGGCGGTCGGCGTTGGCGTTGAAGTAGGTTGAGGTCAGCGCCGAGAGGTCCTCGGTCTGCCGGTACAGCTCGCCGGCGACCTGGGCCAGGTGGTCGCCGATGTCGCGCAGGTACTCGCCCGTGTCGCCGAGCTCGACCATGCGCTGCAGGTCGTCGGACGCGGCCTGGAACTGGTCGCGCTGGACGGAGGCGATGCGGCCGATCCCGCGCACCTCCTGGCGCAGCCGGTAGATCGCCGCGAGGTGCTCCTTGCGCGGGCGCGAGAGCACGTCGGCCTCGAGCGCGTCGACGCGCTCCTCGAGCCCTTCGACCACCGGGTAGAACGCGTCGGTCAGCGTGTCGAGGATCGCGTAGACGGGGTGCTCGTGCATCTCCTCGACGTCGCTGCGCAGCTCGTCGAGGATCGCGCAGTGGTCACGGCGGACGGTCAGCAGATAGCCCTCGGCGACATAGACGTGCACCTCGATCGGCGCGACCGTGCCGTCGTCATCAAGGCGCGCGGTGAAGAACACGAGCAGCACGTGGTCCTCGTAGACGTCGACCTTCGGCCGCTGGCCGAACTCGCGCGTGTCCTCGATCGCGACCGGATGCAGCCCGAGCAGCTCCCCGAGGTGGTTGACCTCCTCGTCGGACGGGCTTACTAGGTCGATCCAGAAGCTGTGCCCGGAGCGCCGTTTAGCGGCGATGCGGTCGCCGTCGACCTCGGTGAGCACGTCCATGCACGCAGCCTACGCGTGCAGTCCGCACTCCATCTTTGCCGTGCCGGCCCAGCGCCCGTCGCGCCCGCTGCCCGGCCGCGTGCAGTGGGTGCAGCCGATCGACGCGTAGCCGCGATCGTGGAGCTCGTTGTACGGGAGCTCGTGGTCGGTGATGTAGCGCCAGACGTCCGCCTCGGTCCAGTCTGCCAGCGGGTTGGCCTTCCAGCGCTCGTGCTTGGCGTCCCAGGCGAGCTTGCGGGTGCCGGCGCGCGACGGCCCCTGCTCGCGGCGAACGCCGGAGATCCAGGCGTCGACGTCCTGCAGGGCCCGCTCGAGCGGCTGGACCTTGCGCAGGTCGCAGCACGCGTCCGGGTCGCGCTCCCACAGGCGGTCGCCGTGGTCGGCGGCCTGCCGGCCGAGGCTGGGGCCCTGGAACACCTCGACCTCGATCTCGTAGCGCTCCTCGACCCTGCGCCAGGTCTCGTACGTCTCCGGGAACAGGACGTGCGTGTCGAGCGTGAACACGCGGGCGTCGGGCGCGATCTGCAGCAGCAGGTCGAGCACCACCGACGCCTCCTTCTGGAACGAGCAGGCAACGGTCAGGCGCGGGTGGAACCGCTCGACCATGAACTCCAGAACGCCCGACGCGTCGAGGTGCTCGAGGTCCGGCGCGACGGTCGCGGTGGTCCGCGGGGCGCTCATCCCGTAGAAATGTACTAAATCCGATCGGTTTTCAGGTTCGGGCGTGTTTGAGCGGGTCGCTAGCATTCTGCAAGTGACGGTTGAGACCGAGGCTCTGGACGCGTATTCGCGGGTGGTGACGACCGTCGCCGAGCGGCTCGGGCCGTCGGTCGCCAACCTGCGCGTGTTCAGCCGCCGCCGCAGCTCCGGCAGCGGGTCGGGCGTGATGATCACGCCCGACGGGTTCCTGCTCACGAGCGCCCATGTGGTCATCGGCGGCGGCTCGCGCGTGCGCGCCTCGTTCACCGACGGCAGCGACGTCCAGGCGAGCGTGATCGGCGCCGATCCCCTGTCGGACCTCGCCGTGCTGCGCGCCGACTCGCCGGTCGCGCCGGCCGCCGAGCTCGGCGACGCCGCGTCGCTGCGCGTCGGCCAGCTCGTGGTCGCGATCGGCAACCCGCACGGCTACGCGGGCTCGGTGACGGCCGGCGTCGTGTCCGCCCTCGGCCGCTCGCTGCCCGCGCGCGCCGGCGCCGCGACCCGGATCATCGACGACGTCATCCAGACCGACGCCGCGCTCAACCCCGGCAACTCGGGCGGCGCGCTGGTCGACGGCCACGGCCGCGTCGTCGGCATCAACACGGCCGTGGCGGGCGTCGGCCTCGGCCTGGCGGTCCCGGTGAACGCCACCACGCGTCGGATCGTGTCCGCGCTAATGCGCGACGGCCGCGTGCGCCGCGCCTGGATCGGGATCGCCGGCGGCGCCCGCCCGCTGCCGCCGCGCGTCGCTGCGTCGCTGGGCCGCGACCGCGCGATCGAGGTCGTCGAGGTCGTGGGCGGCTCGCCCGCCGACGCCGCCGGCCTGCGCGCCGAGGACCTCATCGTCGGGGTCGACGGCCTGCCCGTCCGCGGCGTCGACGACCTGCAGCGGCTGATGACCGAGGAGCGGATCGGCGCGCCCGTGGCGGTCGACGTGGTGCGCTCGGGTGCGGCTCTGACCGTGGCGCTGGTGCCGCGGGAGCTGGATATGGCCTAGGCGAACGTCAACTGCGGCTGGGTAGGGAGGCGAGGGTGCATTTCGTCGCAATCGTCCTCCACCCGGCCGCGAGTGCGACGAAATGCTGGCTATAGGGGACGAACGTCGCACTCGTCGCCGCGGGGCGCGCGAGTGCGACGAAATGCACCCTCGCCGCGCGGGTTTCGTCGCACCTACCGCGGCGCGGCTCGCGATTGCGACAAAACCCACGCCAGAGGACGGTTTCGTCGCACACAGTCGCGTCGGCGCGCCGATTGCGACGAAACCCACGCTCGCGCACCCGCTCCCCTACCCAGCCGCAATTGACGTTCGCCGGGCTCCTATCCTCCGCGCCCGTGATCGCGCTCCTCGCCGTACTGGCCGCGCTCGCCGTCGCGGCCGCGGGCTGCGGCGGCAGCGACGAGCCGGCCGAGACCGCCCAGACGCCCACGCCGACCTCGACGGAGGCGGCCCCGCCGGCGGATCCCGTCGAGGCCGCCCCGTCCACGGTCAGCGGCGCGAATGCGTTCATCGGGTCGATCGCGGTCGACCCGAAGGACGGCACGGTGATGCTCGGCACCGGGCTCGGGCTGTTCCGGCTCAAGCCCGGCGCGAAGGACGCGAAGCGGGTCGTCGGCGAGCTGCGCGGGCCGGACGGGTCGGGCAGCGTGTCGAGCAATCTCGTCGTCCGCTACGCCGGGCCCGGCGACCTCGTCGCGTCCGGGCATCCCGAGGGCGGGGGAGGGCTGCCCGAGAACCTCGGGCTGATGCGCTCGCGCGACGCGGGGAACACGTGGGAGCCGATCGCCGAGCTCGGCGAGGCCGACTACCACATCCTCCAGCTGACCGGGAAGCACGTCGTCGGCGTCAAGGCCGAGGAGCGCGAGATCCGGGTGAGCGCCGACGGCGGCCAGACGTTCGACGCGCGCACGCCGCCCGACATGCCGCTCGACGTCGTGTTCGACCCCTCCGACCCGAAGCGGATGGTTGTCACCACCGAGCAGGGCGTCTTCAGCTCCGCCGACGAGGGCGGCACCTGGCGCCCGCGTGACGGCGTCCCGAGCGAGCAGCTCGCCTGGGGTCGGCAGGACGCGCTCTACCGCGCCGACCCCGGCGGCGTGATCAAGGTCAGCGCCGACGGCGGGGCGACCTGGAAGGACGCCGGCACCGTCGGGATAACCGTCAACGAGCTGGCCGTCGACGCGCGGGGCGCGCTGTACGCGTCGGTGTCCGGCGGGATCGTCAAGCGCTCCACCGACGGCGGCGCCAGCTGGTCGCGGTTCGTCAAGCTGAAGTAGCTAGGGCAGCAGCAGGTCGTTCTGCGAGGACCGGCGGCGCTTGGAGACCTCGACGTTGGCGGGCGTGATGTCGCCGCCGCTGGCGCTGAGCGTGTAGTTGCCCTCGGGCGCGTCGACCTTGAGCTGGCCGGTCGAGCGTGGGCCGATCGTGCCGGTCGACGCGCGGATGCCGCCGTGCGCGGCGCCGAGCTCGTCGGTCTCGAACGTCACCTTCTGGGCGGCACCGGACTGGTTGGAGATGATGAAGACGACCGGGCCGGCGCCGAACGTGCCGGGCGAGACGCGCACGCGGCTGCCGTCGATCGCCGCCGTGACGTTGATCGGCGACGGCGGGCGCGGCTTGTTCTGGTAGTCGGACTCGGCGCCGCACCCGGCGAAGCCGACGGCCAGCACGGCCAGCACGACCACTCTCCCCACTCGCACGTCGGCGAATGTACTGCAACCGGGCGTGCATGCCGTCCGGTTGCGGGCGTAAGACAGGCGGTCCGATGTCCGATGCCGCCCTGCTCGACGCGCCCCTCATCGAAGCGGAGTTCCTCGCTGTGGATACCGAGACGAACGGGCAGCCGAAGGAGCGCTGCGAGCTGACCGAGGTCGGGGCCGTGCTGGTCGGCGGGGGAGAGCTGCACGACCGCTGGAGCTCGCTGGTCGGCGTGTCCGAGCCGCTCGGGCGCGGCATCCAGCGCTTCACCGGCATCACGCAGGCGATGGTCGACGAGGCGCCGCCGCCCGCGAGCGTCCTGCCTGAGCTGGCCGAGCAGCTCCAGGGCCGCATCTTCGTCGCCCACTCCGCCCGCTTCGACGTCGGCGTCCTGCGCCAGGCGTTCGAGCGGGCCGAGCTCGACTGGCCCGACCCGCCGGTGATCTGCACGGTCGCGCTCGCCCGCCGCTTCGCCCCGCTGCAGCGCCGCCGCGGCCTCGCCTCGCTCGCCGACGCGCTGGGGATCGAGGTGGAGCAGAGCCACCGCGCGCTGCCCGACGCCGAGACCTGCGCACGCGTGCTGTGCGCGCTGTTCCCGCGCCTGGCCGCGAACGCCCGTACCGTCGGCGAGGCGCTCGCGCTGCTGCGGCCGCGCAAGCCGCCGCGCTTCAAGCCGGTCGGCGCTCGCCGCGCGCGCGACGAGCGGCCCGACCTGTCGGCGCTCCCGAAGGATCCGGGCGTCTACATCTTCCGCGACGCCGACGGCCGCCCGCTGTACGTCGGCAAGTCGGTCTGCCTGCGGACCCGCGCACGGGCGCACTTCACGACGCCCGCGACCTGGACCGGCCAGGCCGAGCACGTCGACTACCAGCCGACCGAGTCCGAGCTCGGCGCGCTCGTGCTGGAGAACCGGCTGATCAAGGCGCTCAAGCCGCCCGGCAACACGCTGCTCAAGAAGGACGCCGACGGCTACGTGTACCTGCGCTGCCGGCTCGACATCCCGTTCCCGATTCTCGAGGTCGCGCGCGAGCCGGCCGCCGGCAACGCGGTCTGCATCGGCCCGGTGCGCGGCCGCGGCGCCGCGGCCGAGCTGGTCGAGCAGCTCAACTCGCTGTTCGGCCTGCGCCACTGCGGCCGCACCCTCGCCACCCGCCCGCACCCGTCGGCCTACGGGCAGATGGGCCGCTGCCTGTCGCCCTGCCTCGGCGACCTCGACCCGAACCTCTACCGCGACCGGCTCGACGAGGCGCTCGGCCTGTTCGAGCGCGACGGCGCCGCCGCGCTGCTCGCGCATGTCGACGCGCAGATGCGCGCCGCCTCGGCGGCCCAGCGCTACGAGCGCGCCGCCTGGCTGCGCCGCCGCGCGCGCCGGCTCGAGTCACTGCTGCGCCGGCTCGGCGGCGCGCTGCGCGCCGCGCACGCGGGCGCCCGCGTCGTGCTCGTGCCGCATCCCGCCGACGCCGGGCGCGCCGACGCGTTCTGGATCGTCGGCGGCCGCATCGCCGACTGGGGGCCCCTGCCCGACGCGGACGAGCTCGCCGCGCGCACCGACGCCGCGCTCGCGGCGGCGCCGGCGCCCGGCCCCGGTGGCTGGCTGCCGGCCGACGAGCTCGACGAGACCCGGATCATCGGCCTCTGGCTGGCCGGCCACGAGGAAGACGTGCGCGTGCTCGAGCTCGAGCCGCGGCCTGATCAGGCGGCGCTGGCCCGGCTCAGCGCGAGCCTGAGTGGCGACCGCCCCACGAGAGCACCGAGAGCGGCCCCAGCGACTGCTTCTCGTGCTCCGGCGGCGGTGACGTAGCGTGCGCGGGGCGCAGGTCGTCGGCCACGACGTGCGTGACCGGGACGCCGGTGAAGCGCGCGACGCGGTGTGGGAAGTCGTGCTCGAGCCACTTCGAGCTGCGCCCCGGCAGCGTGCAGACGATCGCCTCGTCGTGGCGCGCGGGGTCGAAGCACTCGGCGACCGCGTCCATCGGGTTGGTGTCGCCGATCACGCCGTCGGCGTCGATCCCGGCTTCGCGCATCCCCGCCAACGCCTCGTCGAGCTGCGCGCGCATCGCCTCGCGGCCGCTCAGTCCTGGGCCCTGGGCCGGCATCACCAACGTGACTCGGATCGGCGAGCGCTCGGCGCGCGCCTTCACCGCGTCGAGCAGCTGATGTGACGCTGCGGTCTGGCTGGCGACGACAAGGACGTTCGCGGCCACGCGACGATGTTACCCCGCCAGCGGGAGATCGCGGAACGGCAGCTCCACGATCTCGGCGGTGGTGTCACCGGCGCCGACGGCCAGCGTGTCGCCGGGCGCCGCCTCGCGCCGCACGATCGCCAGCGCGATCGGCCCGTGGACCGGCGAGACGACCACGCTGCCGAGCCGCCCCACCTCCTTCTCGCCGAGCCGCAGCGCGTCACCTTTCGAACCCGGCGCCGACAGCTTGATCCCCCGCAGGTGCCGGTTGGGCTTGCCGCGGTAGAACAGCCGGGCGACGGTCTCCTGCCCGACGTAGCAGCCCTTGGTGAACGAGACCGCGCGCTCGTTGAGGCCCGCCTCCTGCGGGATCACGCTGTCGTCGAGGTCGATGCCGTAGCGCGGCCGGCCGTGCTCGACGCGCACGACCTCGGCGGCCGCCTCGCTCACCGGCGTCGCGCCCGCGCCCTCGAGCGCGGCGCGCACGGCGGCCGTGTCGGCGGCCGCGCACAGCACGTCGATGCCGGTGTCGGTCGCCACGAGCACGACGTCGGCGCCGCCCACCTGCGCCCGCCGGTTGGCGTGCTCGCGCGGCGGCAGGCCGGCGGCGGTGGCGCCGGCGATCCGCCGCGCGTCCGGGCCGACGAGCGACAGCAGACCCAGCTCGACCGTGCGCTTGTGCAGCTCGACGTCGCGGCCGAGCTTGTAGCGGCGGATCATGTTGAACAGCTCCTGCAGCGCGACCCGCTCGGTGTCGAGCAGCAGCTCGTCGCCGAGGTCGAGCACCCGCAGGTCGCCGAGCATCTTGCCCTTGTGGGTGAGGAAGGCGGCGTAGCAGCCGGCGCCCGGCTCGAGCTTCTCGATGTCGTTGGTCACCTGGCCCTGCAGGAACGCCTTGGCCTCGCCCCCGGTCAGCGCGAGCTTGCCGCGCTCGGAGCGGTCGACCAGCCCGCACGCCTCGGTGAGCGCGCGGTACTCGGCGGAGAGGATGTCGGCGGTCGCAGCCATCTCCAACGAGAATACGCCGTGTGCATGGGCCGGGATCACCAGCGTCGCGGGCCGTGCTCGCGGTGGACCTCGGCGCCACCAACCTTCGCGTTGCGCTCGGAGACGAGCGCGACCGCACGCTCGCCGTCGGGCTCAACGGGTACCCGTAGCGCACATGCGCCGGCTCGCGATCCTCGTCCTCGCGCTCGCCGCGGCCGGCTGCGGCGGCGGCGGCGACAAGCCCGACCCGACGCCGACCCCGGATCTGTCCGGCAGGACGATCCCGCTCGAGCGCTACGTCGCCCGCGCGGACCGCATCTGCGCCCGCGGCGGGAGGAAGGTGCGCGAGCGGCTGCGGCCGCTGCAGGCGCAGATCAGCGCCGACGGGACGGTCACGCCGGACGAGGCGATGATCCTCAACGACACGGGCGGCAAGCTCGCGCGGCTCGTGCTCGACGACATCGCCGCGCTGCCGCCGCCCGACCGCCACCGCGAGGCCGCCGAGGCCTACACGCGGGCGCTGCGCGACACGCTCGACACGCTCGCTGAGGCGGTCGGCCGCTACAACGCCGGCGACCGCGACGCCGCCCAGGACGCGCTGCGCCGCAACCGGGCGCTGGCCGGCGACATCGTCGACGCGGCCAAGGCCGTCGGCTTCAAGCGTTGCGGCACCGAGCTCAGTCGCCAGCGTCCGGGGCGCGGACGCGCATGAGCCGCCGCTCGACCTCGCGCTGGAGCTCGTCGAGCACCCGCTCGCGAGGGAATCCGCCCGCCAGCGCGGACCGCACGACCGCCGCCTCCTCGGTGCCGTCGAGCTGCTCGAGCAGCCGCAAGAGGCCGTCGAGGCTCTGCCCGCGCGCCGGGGCGAGCGGGTCGTCGGGATCCACGGGGAAGGGCACGCGGGCCATGTAGCCTGTCGCCCCGAATCATGCCGCTCGCGAACACGTTTCAGCAGATCGTCGATTCGCTGCCGTCCGACTGGACGGACCTCGAGCTCGACCTGCGCGTGCAGGAGGACCGCTACATCGACGCCGCGACGCTGCTTGTGACCTGCAACGCGCAGCCATACTCGATGCACGACTGGCACTTCCGGCTGCTGGTCGCCCACACCTTCGGCCACGCCGCGGCGGCGCCGACCGTCCACGGCACGCTCAAGCTGCTCGACGACGCGGGCATCGGCGGCGAGCTCGCGCTGCGCGAGGTGCGCCAGGGCCGCATCGAGACGATCCAGGACTGGGGCCGCCCGGAGTCGTTCCGGCGCGAGTTTCGCCGCCTGCACCACCAGTAGGGTTGCTGACAGGCCGCGTAACCACGCGCAGACGGCCGGGTTCGCTGTCGTAGGCGACTCGGCCTCCTAAACTCCTAATAGGTGACTGCAATTCAGCAGATTCGAAGCCGGCGACGTGTGATCGTCCGCTTCGCGGGCGACTCCGGCGACGGCATGCAGCTCGCGGGCAGCCGGTTCACGGAGGCCACGGCCGAGCACGGCAACGACTTCGCGACGCTGCCGAGCTTCCCGGCCGAGATCCGCGCGCCGGCGGGCACCCTCGCCGGCGTCTCGGCGTTCCAGATCCACTTCGCCGCCCAGGACATCCTCACGCCCGGCGACGAGCCCGACGTGCTCGTCGCGATGAACCCGGCGGCGCTGCGCAGCGAGCTGCCCGGGCTCGCGCGCGGCGGGACCGTGATCGCCAACGAGGACGCGTTCAGCAAGCGCAACCTGCAGAAGGCCGGCTACGAGTCCAACCCGCTCGAGGACGGCTCGCTCGACAGCTACCACCTGATCCGGATCCCGATGACGTCGCTGACCGCGAGCGCGGTCGAGGCGCTGGAGGGCGTCTCGACGCGCGACGCCGGGCGGGCCAAGAACCTGTTCGCACTCGGCGTCCTCTCCTGGCTGTACGACCGCCCGACGGCGCCGACCGAGGACTGGCTGCGGCGCAAGTTCGTCAACAAGCCCGGCCCGCTGGAGGCCAACCTGGCCGCGTTCCGCGCCGGCTGGAACTTCGGCGAGACGTCCGAGCTGATCGACATCCAGTACAAGGTCGACCCGGCGACCGACGTGCCGGCCGGCACGTACCGCAACGTCAACGGCACGACCGCGACTGCGCTCGGCCTGATCGCGGCGAGCGTGCGCTCGGGGCTTCCGCTGGTGCTCGCCAGCTACCCGATCACGCCGGCGTCCGAGCTGCTGCACGAGCTGGCGCGCCACCAGGAGATGGGCGTGCGCACGATCCAGGCCGAGGACGAGATCGCCGCCGCCGGCATGGCGCTCGGCGCCGCGTTCGGCGGCGCGCTCGGCGTGACCGCCACCAGCGGACCGGGCATGGACCTCAAGACCGAGACGATCGGGCTGGCGATGATGCTGGAGCTGCCGCTCGTCGTCGTCGACGTCCAGCGCGCCGGGCCGTCGACCGGCATGCCGACCAAGACCGAGCAGTCCGACCTGCTGATGGCGATCCACGGCCGCCACGGCGAGTCGCCGCTGCCGGTGATCGCCGCGTCGACGCCGGGCCAGTGCTTCGAGGCGGCCTACGAGGCCGCCCGCCTCGCGGTCACCTACCGCACCCCGGTGATCCTGCTGTCCGACCTCTTCCTCGCCAACTCGAGCGAGCCGTGGCGGATCCCGGACGCCGACGCGCTGCCGCCGATCGACCCTGCGTTCGCCGAGCCCGGCGCCGAGGACTTCCAGCCGTACGCGCGTGACGAGAAGGGCGCCCGCCCGTGGGCGATCCCCGGCACGCCCGGCCTCACGCACCGGATCGGCGGCCTCGAGAAGGAGGACGTGACCGGCGACATCTCCTACGACGGCGCCAACCACGCGCGGATGACGAAGATCCGCGACTGCAAGGTGGCGGGCATCGCCGCCGACCTGCCGCAGCTCGAGGTCGACGAGGACCCCGGCGCCGAGCTGCTCGTGCTCGGCTGGGGCTCGAGCCGGGGCGCGATCCGCGCCGCGGCGCGGCGCGTGCGCGCCAGCGGCCACGTGGTCGCGGTCGCCCACGTGCACCACCTGAACCCGCTGCCGACCAACGTCGGGGAGCTGCTGCGCCGGTACGACCGCGTGCTGGTGCCCGAGATGAACACCGGCCAGCTCGCGCAGATCCTGCGCGCCAAGTTCCTCGTCGACGTCGAGAGCTACTGCAAGCTCGAGGGCAAGCCGCTGTTCGCGGCCGAGCTCGAGCGCGAGATCGAGGAGCGCCTGTAGATGGCCGTCAACGGCGCCGAGCCCGCGCTCACCAGCAAGGACTTCACGTCCGACCAGGAGACCCGCTGGTGCCCCGGCTGCGGGGACTACGCCGTGCTCGCCGCGGTCCAGAAGCTGATGCCCGACCTCGGCATCCCGCCGCACCGGACGGTCTTCGTGTCCGGCATCGGCTGCTCGGGGCGCTTCTCGTACTACATGGACACGTATGGCATGCACGGCATCCACGGCCGCGCGCCCGCGCTGGCGACCGGCCTGGCGGCCGCGCGCAACGACCTCTCGATCTGGGTCGTGACCGGCGACGGCGACGCGCTGTCGATCGGCGGCAACCACCTGATCCACGCGCTGCGCCGCAACGTCCCGCTGAAGATCCTGATGTTCAACAACCAGGTGTACGGGCTCACGAAGGGGCAGGCGTCGCCGACCAGCGAGCGCGGCATGGTCACCAAGTCGACGCCGTTCGGCGCCCAGGACGCGCCGTTCAACCCGCTGGCCCTCGTGCTCGGCGCGGGGGCGACATTCGCCGCCCGCACGATCGACCGCGACCGTCATCACATGACCGACGTCCTGCGCGCCGCGGCGGAGCACCAGGGCACGGCGTTCGTCGAGATCTATCAGAACTGTCCGGTGTTCAACGACGGCGCGTTCGCCGCCCTGACCGACAAGGACACGGCGGTCTTCAACCGCATCCCGCTCGTGCACGGCGAGCCGATCCGCTTCGGCCCCGACGGCGAGCACGGCGTCGCCCGCACGGCCAACGGCTCGCTGGCGATCGTCGCCGGCGACCGCGACGACCTCGTGGTCCACGACGCGCACCGCGACGACCCGTCGCTCGCGTTCTCGCTCGCGCGTCTGGCGGACTCGCCGGGCGACCCGACGCCGATCGGCGTCTTCCGCGCGGTCGACCGCCCGGTCGGCATCGCCGAGGGCGGCGCCAAGCTCGCCCAGGCGCGCGCGAACCTTGCCCCGGGGGCGCTTGCCGAGCTGCTCCGGGGTGGCGATACCTGGACCGTCGCCTAGCGCCGGCGAACGTCAACCCCGGCTGGGTAGGGCGGCGAGGCTTTCGGCCGCGGCGCGACTCCTTGGCGAGTTGACCTCCATATAGGCGGTCAACTCGCCAGGCGCTTGGCGGACGAGCGGCAACGCGCCACGTCACCGCGCCCCTGCCCAGCCGCAGTTGACGTTCGCGGAGCGCCCTAACGCTGCAAGAGGTCGAGCGCCGTCCCCTCGGTCGCCTCAATCGAGACCGCGAGAACCTTGCGGTCGACGTTGGCGAGCGTGTCGCACGCCTGGTGGTAGCAGTCGTCGAGGCCGGTGAAGATGCCGCCGGCCGGGATGTTCCTGGCCTCGAACGACGCGTGGTCGGAGTCGCCGACCAGGCGCACCTGCGGGGCGTTGGGCGGCAGGTGCTCGCGGAAGGTCGCCTCGATCCGGTCCTCGCTGTCGTACACCGCCACCTTGGCGCCGGGGCTGGCGACCATGTCGAGGTTCAGGTACGCGGCGATGCGGCTGCGGTCGGCGGCCGGCAGGCGGTTGACGTAGCGGCGCGAGCCGAGCAGGCCGAGCTCCTCGCCGCCCCAGAACGCGAGCCGGAGCGCGCTGCGCGGCGGCAGCCGGTCCTCGGGGAAGCGATCGGCGATCGTGAGCAGGGCGACGACGCCGCTGCCGTCGTCGTTGAGCCCTGGGCCGGCGGGCACCGAGTCGCGGTGCGCGCCCGCCATCACGACGCGCGGCGCGTCGGCCGGGCCGATCTCCCCGATCACGTTCGTCGTATCGCGCTGCTGGGTCTCGGCGTCGACCGCGACGGTGGCGCGCTTGCCCGGCAGCCGCTCGCCGGCCTCGCGCGTGATGCCCACGACGGGGATGCCGCGGCCGAGCCGGAACAGCGAGCCGGGTGACGGCCCCTTGCCTTCGTTCGCGACCAGCATCGCCACCGCGCCGGCCTGCCGGGCGCGGGCCGCCTTCTGGACGAAGAAGCAGTCGCCGCGCCGCGCCAGCGCGACCTCGCCGCGCCGCAGCGCCCGGTAGTCGCTCGCCGAGCAGCCGAGGCCGACCGGACGCACGCGCCCCGTGGCGCTGCCGGAGGGCGAGAACTGCAGCGTCCGGATGTCCGGGAGCTCACGGCCGCCGACCACGACCTTCGGCGGGCTCAGCTCGCGGTAGAGCGGGACCTGGAAGGAGTCCGTGCTGACCCGGTAGCCGGCCGCCTTCAGCCGGTCGGCGATGTACGCGCCGGTGGCGCGGTCGCCGCCCGTGCTGGCCGCGCGCGTGCCGCCGTTCTCGTCCGCCGCCCGCTCCAGGGCGCCGAGGTCGGCGCCGACCGGGTCCTTCGACGCGCCGGCCCCCGACCCGCCGCCTTCGCCGCCGGTCGCGAGCAGGACGACGACGACGGCGACGGCGGCGACGAGTGCGGCGAGCAGCCAGCGCGACACATGCCCAGGATGCCCTACTCCGTCGTGCGGGCGCGGAAGCGGGCGATCGTCAGCGGGGCGGCGATGGCCAGGAACACGAGCGACCACGCGACGGCGGCGATCACGGGATGCGTCAGCGGCCACGCGGCGTCGGCGGGCAGCGCCGTCGGGTTGCCGAACAGCGTGCGCGCGGCGGCGACGATCGCGCTGATCGGGTTCCACTCGGCGACGTGCCGCAGCCCGTCCGGCAGCCCGTCGGCGGGCACGAACGCGTTCGAGAGGAACGTCAGCGGGAAGACCGTCAGGAACACGACGCCCTGGACCGCGTCGGGCGAGCGGGCGATCACGCCGAAGAGCGTGCCGAGCCAGATCATCGCCGCGGCGAAGAGGATCAGCAGGGCGAAGCCGCCGACCGCCTCCAACACGCTCGAGTCGATGCTCCAGCCAACGGCGAAACCGGTGGCGACGAGCACGGCGATGCCGAGAACGGAGGCGGCGAGTTCGGCGACGAAGTGCCCGAGCAGGTACGCGGACCGCGACGTGGGCAGCGACCGGATCCGGTCGACCATCCCCTCGCCGAGATCGGTCGCGATCGACACGCCGGGGCCCATCATCCCGAAGGCCACCGACTGGACGAGGATGCCGGCGATCAGGTACGCGCTGTAGTCGCCGCCGGGGACGTGGATGACGCCGCCGAAGACGAGCGAGAACAGCAGCACGAACATGATCGGCTGCAGCGTCACGTCGAGCAGCTTCTCGGGGATCTGGCGGACGTGCGCGAGGTTGCGGCCGGCCAGCGCGAGGCTGTCGGACACGAGCCAGCGGGTGCGGAGGGCGAGGGCGCTCATCAGGCGGCCACCTTCGTGGTGAGGGAGAGGAACACGTCGTCGAGCGTCGCCTCGCGGCGGTGCACGTCGATCGCCGCGACGTCGGCGGAGTCCAGCGCACGGACGACCTCGAGCAGCGGGGTGCCGGCGGCGACCGGGACGGTGACGATCAGCTCGTCGGGGTCGATCGCGGACGGACCGTCCGCGAACGGGGTCAGCGCCGCCTCGCCAGCGGGGAGGTCCTCGAGCGCGGCGACCTTGACGTCGATCCGCTCTCCGCCGATGCGCGCCTTGAGCGCCTCGGGCGAGCCGGTGGCGGCCACGCGGCCATGGTCGAGCACGACGATGTCGTCGGCCAGGTGGTCGGCTTCCTCGAGGTATTGGGTGGTGAGCAGGAGCGTGGCGCCGTCGCGCACCAGCTCGCGCAGCAGCTCCCACAGCTCGTTGCGGCTGTGCGGGTCCAGGCCGGTGGTCGGCTCGTCGAGGAACAGCACGGGCGGCGCGGCGACGAGCGTGGCGGCGAGGTCGAGCCGGCGGCGCATGCCGCCCGAGAACGTCTTGACCAGGCGGTCGGCGGCGTCGCCGAGGTCGAGCCGCTCCAGCAGCTCGTCGGCGCGGCGGCGCGCGTCGGCGCGGGGGAGGTGGTAGAGCCGGCCGACAAGCTCGAGGTTGCGGCGGGCGGTCAGCAGGCCGTCGACGGTCGCCGCCTGCGCGGCGAGGCCGATGCTGCCGCGGACGGCCGGTGCGTCGGCGACGACGTCGAGCCCCGCGACCCGCGCGCTGCCCTCGGTGGGAGCGGCGAGCGTGGTGAGGATGCGGACGGCGGTCGTCTTCCCGGCGCCGTTGTGGCCGAGCAGGCCGAGCACGGATCCCGCGGGGACGTCGAGGTCGAGGTCACGCAGCGCCCACAGCTCGCCGAAGCGCTTGCCGAGCCCTTCGGCGACGATCCCGCCGACGGGGCTCGTACGTTGTATGAGTTCTTCGTACGTCATACGACTAGATTAGTAGTACGATGTACGGCGTGTCAACCCCCAAAGATCCGACGCCGATCTGGGGGCGGCCGGCGCCCGGGGAGCGCAAGCCCGCGCACAGCCGCGAGTCGATCGCCCGCGTGGCGCTGCAGATCGCCGACGCCGAGGGCGTCGACGCGGTCACGATGCGCCGCGTCGCCGCCGAGCTGGGCGCGGGGACGATGACGCTCTACCACTACGTCCGCACCAAGCGCGAGCTCGCGGCGCTGATGGACGACGCGATCATGGGCGAGCTGCTCGTGCCCGAG
>DATDKF010000471.1:0-8606 GCA_036520135.1 Solirubrobacteraceae bacterium | reverse complement strand
TCTCGCTCGTCGTGCTCACCGTGGCAGGTGAACCCGAGCGGGTGCACGTCGCTTCCTGCACGGCAGCGAGGGAGAGGGCGTGGGCCTGAGCGCGCCGGTCGCCGCGAGGCGACGGCAGCGTCTACACGCGCACGCACCGCTCAGCGCGGTGTCTGCTGGTGCGCCGTCAGCTTCCAGCCGTCTTCGCGGTGAATGTAGGTGCTGCTGATCAGCGCCGAATACGCCGGAGCGTCGTCTCGCTGCGCCACGACGCCGTAAAACACGATGGCGGAGTCCGTGGCGGGACGGAGCACCCTGAGATCCTCGAGCCGGTAGGAGGACCAAGGCTGTCCCGCTATCGACCGCACGATCGCTTCCCGGTCGTCGAGCACCATGCCGCCTGGCAACAGCATGATGACGTCGCGATCGAGGACTCGCTCGTAGAACTCGACGGCGGCCCGCCCGCTCGACGACAGGGCCTCCCAGCCTCTCCGCTCAAGATCGATCAGCTCGTCTTCTGTCATGTCGCCTCCCGTTCCCATTCGTGGGTCGAGCTAGCCTCCGCGCCGTGGACGACGACCTCCCGACGATCGCCTTCGCCTCCGGCGCGGAGTGGGAGGCGTGGCTCGAGGACAACCACGGGTCCCCCGGCGTCTGGCTGAAGATCGCCAAGAAGGATTCCGGGATCACGACGGTCAGTCACCCGGAGGCGCTCGAGATCGCGCTCTGCTTCGGCTGGATCGACAGCCGCCGCGAGGCGCTCGACGAGCACTACTTCCTCCAGCGCTACTCGCCGCGGCGGCCGCGCGGGAAGTGGTCGCAGATCAACCGCGAGAAGGCGGAGCGGCTGATCGCCGAGGGCAGGATGCGCCCGGCCGGGCTCGCCGAGGTCGAGCGGGCGAAGGCCGACGGCCGCTGGGACGCCGCCTACGCGGGCCAGCGCCGCGCCACGGTTCCCGACGACCTCCAGCGCGAGCTCGACGCGCGCCCGGCGGCGAAGGCGTTCTTCGACGCCCTCAGCAGCCAGAATCGCTACGCGATCCTCTTCCGGTTGCAGGACGCCAAGCGACCGGAGACGCGGGCGCGGCGGCTGGCGCGCTTCGTCGCGATGCTCGAGGCCGGCGAGACGATCTACTAAGACCGTGCGCGTCGCGCACGTGACGGTACGCTCGACTCGCGTGTGACCCAGGGCAGCTTCACGGCGGGAAGTCCCCGCGCGAACGTGCTGATCGAGGACGCGGATCTCGCCGACGCGATTCCGGCGGCGGAGCGCGAGTCGGCGACGCGCGCCGCGGTCGCCGCGACCCTGTTCATCGCGCCGGGGGAGTGGGACGCCAAGACCGATGCCCATCGCACAGCCGGCGGGTACGGGCTCCTGGTCCTCGACGGGGTGCTGGTCCGGCGCGTCGGCTTCGCGAACCGCCTCGGCGCCGAGCTCCTCGGGCCCGGCGATCTGCTGCGTCCGGGCGAGCACGACGGCGAGGAGGCGACGCTCCCGTTCGAGGCGACCTGGCGGGTCCTGACGCAGCTGCGCCTCGCGCTGCTCGATCGCCGCTGGAGCGAGCGCATGGCGCCGTTCCCCGACGTCGGCATCGAGCTCGCGGCGCGCGCCCTGCTGCGGGCGCGCCGGCTCGCCAAGATGTTCACCGTCTCGCTGCATCCCAAGCTCGACCGGCGGCTGCACCTGCTGCTGTGGGAGCTCGCCGACCGCTACGGCCGCGTCCACCCCGACGGGGTCCATCTCGATCTGCCGCTGACCCACGAGCTGATCAGCCACCTCGCGGGCGCGCAGCGGCCGTCCGTGTCAAGCGCGCTGGCGCGGCTCGCCGACCAGGGTCTGCTCGAGCGCCGAGGCCCGGGCTGGCTGCTGCACGGCGAGCCGCCGTCAACTATGCCGCCGGGCGACTAGTGCGCCCACAGCCATCGGCGAACGAGCCGATGCGGCGCTCCCACTGCTCGTCGGCGTGGGCGGCGATGCCATCGGCGAAGCTGCCGACCCGCCGCATCGCGGGCGGCAGGTCCGGCGGCTCGATCCCTTCGCTGAAGCGGCCGACGTGCAGCGTCGACGGCAGCGAGGGTAGGTGCTCGATCCCCTCGCTGAAGCGCCGGCGCCGCCGGTTCGTGCGACCGTCGAGCGCGAGCTGCGGGTCCTCGGCAGCGGTGATCTCACCGATATCGATCTGGTCAAGGGTGGCCACGACGTCCTCCTTTCGAGCCGTACCTAGAGCATGTCCCGCGTCAGCCGGGCATCACCGGCCGGCTGTTGCCCTGCCGACGGCGCCTGTACGCCGGATGACGCGTTCGCAGGTGTCGAGCGGGCCGAGGCCGGTGATAAGTGCCACGGCCGGATGCCTCACGATGCTCCCGCTTCGCACGTTTCGACGGGCCGGCTGCCGTCCCCGGCCGTCGTGCAGGGCTGGGTCGACGACGCGCATCGCCGGTTCGGCGACAACGCCGACGGCCACGTCTCCAAGGTCTATCCGGCGCTGGCCGCCGTGCCGGCGGAGCTGTTCGGCATCTGTGTCGTCGGCACACGATCGACCTCAGCTCGGAGGTGCGGATCTTCGAGTACGACGCCCAGATCTTCAGCTGCTGCCACGTCGGCGGCGGCATGGGGTTCGACTCGGCGGGCGACCTGTACATCACGACAGGCGACACGAACTCGTCGCAGGGCACCGGCGGCTACTCGGGCAACAACCCGGACGCCAAGTGCCCGACCGGCGATCCGACCGAGGCGTCGAGCCAGCACTGCGGATCGAACGCGATCTCCTACCAGGACGCGCGCAGGACGGCCGGCAACACCAACGACTACAACGGCAAGATGCTGCGGATCAAGCCGATCGGCTCGATCCCGGACGGCACGCAGCCGCCGGTCGGGATCGGCACGACGTACACGATCCCCGACGCGACCGCCCCGAACGGCCCGAACCTGTTCGACGGCACCGAGGGCGGCGGCGGTAAGACCAAGCCGGAGATCTACGCGATGGGCCTGCGCAACCCGTCGCGGCTGTCGATCGATACCAAGACCGATATCCCGTACACAGCCTGGGTCGGACCGGACGCGGGCGCGCCGAGCGCCACGCTCGGCCCGTCCACGTACGAGAACGCCGCGCAGGTCGACCACGCGGGCAACTGCGGTGGGCACGCGGTCCTCGCTCAGGCGGCGCCGGGCGCCGCGCCGCGCGGGGGGCCCGGATTGAGCGTCGCCGCCGCGCGCAGGCTCGCGATCATCGCCGCGACGCGGCGGCCCAGCGCGCGCGCATCCATCCGGAGCGTCTCGGCCACCTCGCGCCGCGGCGTGGCGGCGAGCCGCATGGCCAGGATCGCGTGGTCCTCGGCCGGCAGGCGGCGGGCGAGCTCGCGGCGCTCGCGGGCGCTCAGCCCGGGGAAGACAGTCCCGCCGGTGGCGACGGTGCGCAGCGCTTCGAGGATCTCGCGCGGCTGCGCGGCGCTGTCGAGCACGCCGTCGGCGTCCGCCAGCATCGCGCCGGCGACCTGGAAGGCGTTCGGCCGATCGGCGTGCAGCAGGATCTTCGGGCGCGAGCCGAGCGCCTTGATCTGGCGGGCGAGCTCGATGCCGTCGGCGCGCCCGGGCTCGTCCTCGACCATGACCACGTCGGGCGCCGTGCGGTAGAGCGCGTGAGCGACCTCCTGGTCGTCGCCGCCTGCGGTGGCGACGACCTCCACGCCGGGTGCCCGTTCGAGGATCGCCTCGATCCCGGCGCGCATTGCGGGGTGACGGTCGATGATCGCGACGCGCATGAACGAGCCTCCGTTACGAATCGTAAGTGCCACGCCCCAAATCAAATCGCGCCACTTTGACCGGCGGATAAAGACCGCTGAAGAGTGGGCGGCTCCTCGGCGCGCTCGCCGGTGCGAGGGCAGCGGCGCTGGCGCTGGCGGAGCAGCCGCCGCAGGCGATGCGGGGTGGGTTCCCTCGACACCCCGGCGATGCTGGCGCGAGACCGCGGAAAAGGGAAAGGCCGATCGTGCATGTCGGTCGTACGCAATCCGCATGACGGTCCCGCGGCGGCAGGGCATACTGAGCGAGGTGACCGACCGGACCGGCGAGGTGCTCGCATTTCCGCAGGCGCCCGACGGTGTCGAGGTGAGGCACCTGCGGGCGTTCGTCGCGGTCGCCGAGGAGCTCAACTTCAGCCGCGCCGCCGCGCGCCTGTACGTGTCGCAGCCGGCGCTCTCCCGCCAGATACGGACGCTCGAGCGGCTACTCGGCTGCGAGGTGCTCCGCCGGTCGACGCACCGCGTCGAGCTGACCGTCGCGGGCAGCGCGCTGCTCGACCGCGCGCGCCGGCTGCTCGCCGATCTCGACGAGGCGATCGCGGCCACGCAGTCGGTCGGCGGCGAGCTCGCCAACCGCATGGCGACGATGTGGGCGCCCGTCCTGGAGACCGCGTCGGCCGACAGGGACATCCAGGAGATGCGGACCGCGTACGAGAGCTTCCTCGCGCAGTCGGCGATCCCCGAGAACGTGCAGGTCCGGCCCGTCAACGCGGGCGGCGTGTCGTCGCTGGCGCTGAGCCCGGAGGCCGGAGACGAGGGCGCCGTGCTCTACCTGCACGGCGGGGGCTACATCGTCGGCTCGGCGTACGGGTACCGGCCGCTCGTCGGCGCGCTCGTCGCCGCGAGCGGCGTCCACGCGCTCGTGCCCGACTTCCGGCTCGCGCCCGAGCACCCGTTCCCCGCCGCGCTGGAGGATGCGCTGAATGCCTACCGGTGGTTGACCGAGCAGGGCTCGCCCGTCGTGCTCGCGGGCGACTCGGCGGGCGCCGGGCTCGCGTGCTCGCTGCTTCTGACGCTGAGCTCGCAGGACCTTCCGATGCCGGCGGGCGCCGCGTTCCTCTGTCCCGGCCTCGACCTCACGGGCGAGGGCGTCTTCGCTCCGCGGGACCCGGCGACGCAGGCCGTGATGCGTCGCACCGCGGACGCGTATCTCGCGGGCCACCCGGTCGACGATCCGGTCGTGAGCCCGCTGACGGCCGACCTCAGCGGCCTGCCGCCGCTGCTCATCCAGTCCGCGACCGGGGACGACGCGCTGCCGCAGGCGCGGGCGCTCACCGAGCGGGCGTCGCGCCATGAGGTCGACGCGCGGTTCGAGCTCTATCAGGCGGACACGCATGTGTTTCACGTCTTCTGGGCGTTCCTGCCGGAGGCGGCGGACGCGCTGCAGCACGCCGGCGGGTTCATCCGCGAGATGCTGGCGAGCGAGCCGCAGGCGGCCCGCGGCCGGTGAGCTCGCCGCGCGGCCGCGCCCACCGGCGCAGCACGCACGGCGGGATCGCGGCCTCGGCGGCGCGCCGGCGGCTCGCCACGATGATGGGCGACTACACCATCCCGGCGACCGCCGCGGCCGCGAACGTCCCCACCTCGACGGCGCCACCACGCCGTGGCTCACCAGCGCCGCGGACAAGCTCGCGAGCGTCCTCCCGCACGCCCGCCGCCGGTCGCTCCCCGGCCAGCAGCACAACGTCGAGCCGGACGCGATCGCTCCCGCCCTGGCCGAGCACTTCGCTGGCTGATGCGGCTCACGGTGCGCCCAAGTACGTCGCCCGGCACGCTGACTTCGGGGCCGTGGCCGCAGACCACCGTGATCGCGGACGTCGCCGGCGGGCCCTGAGCCGGCGGATCAGCCCCGGCCGAGCACGTCGAACCGCACCGCCGCGCGCGACACGCCGACGCGATCTCCGAGCCGGGTCGCCAGCCCGTCGTCGACGAGGACCTTGAGCGCCTCGCGCACGCGCGGCACGTCGGGCAGTCGAGCGGTGAGCTCGTCCACGCCGATGAGGCGCGGGTGCGCGTCGAGTAACGCGCCGAGGACCATCCGTTGTGAGGCATCGTGATCGGTCATGTCGCGAGCTTATACGAACAGGTGTTCGTACGCGACTGTGGCGGGGCGGGCGTCAGGCGTGCGCGGGATTGAAGTCATCGATCACGAGGTTGCTCTCGCGCGACACCTGGCCGGCGGCGCTCGTGAGGATGACGCGCGCGCGGATCTCGTCGCGGCCCGGCTTGTCCTCGTTGAGGTCGCGGCGCTCGACCCGCCGCGTGCGGGCGAGCTGCGCGCCGTCGCGGCCGTCCGCGCGCAGCATGCCGGCGAAGAACGGCACCTTGCCGACGCCGAAGCCGATGACCTCGTCGCCCGTGTTCAGCAGGCCGTCGTCGACGCCGACGAGCTCGACGACCTCGTCGTAGCGGCGGTTCGTGTCGCGATCCGACGCGTCGAACGTGACCGTGTACGTCACCTGGACGTCCGCGTCGAGGTTGTTGGGGATCTTCTGGATGTCCAGCTGGACCGTGCCGATGGAAGCCACGGGTCGCTCCTTGCTGTGGGGAATGGGATCGCGGCTCATGCCGCGATACCGGGGAGGACGCCAGTCGCCGTCCGATATTCCCAGCGCTTCTGTCCCGTCCCGGCTCCTGGACGCCGCGATGGCGGCGCGCACGCGCCGCTCGTGGCGCGACCGCCAGGCCACCGGCTCGCGCGCGGACTGCGGCGCGAGCGCGCGGCTGGGTATGGTCGTGACATGGGGCATTTGCAGCGAGGATGGCGGCGATCCGCGCTGACGGCGTGACCGATCCGTGAATGCAGAGGAACCCCCACATCTGACGTTCCTGCGCCACCTGCCGCTCACGCAGGAGGCGGTGGAGCTCGCGGTGAAGCTGCACGCCGGCCAGCGGCGCGCGGCCGACGGCGCGTCGTTCGTCGTGCATCCGATGGAGGTCGCGTCGCTGCTGGACCGGGCGCACTACCCCGACCACGTCGTCGCCGCCGCCGTGCTGCACGACGTGCTCGAGCACACCGACGAGGGCTTCCACGACCTCGAGCGGCGCTTCGGCGCCGAGGTGGCGGAGCTCGTCGCGGCGGTCAGCGACGACCCGTCGATCGCGGACGCGGACGAGGCCAAGCGCGAGCTGCGCGAGCGCGTCGGCCGCGCCGGCGGCTACGCCGCGGTCGTCTACGCCGCCGACAAGGTGTCCAAGGTGCGCGAGATCCGGATGGAGTTGGCTGCGGGCGCATCCATGGACCAGGTCCAGGCCCGCATGCGGCGCCACACCGAGTCGCTGGAGATGCTCGAGGAGACGATCCCGGGCAGCCGGATCGTCGAGCTGCTGCGCTTCGAGATCGAGGCGCTGGCCGAGCTGCCGCCCGCCGGCGACTGACGCGCCGTCAGGCGCCGGGGGTGAGCGTGAAGCGCCCGACGAGCTGCTCGAGCGAGGAGGCGGTGCGGGCCAAGGTCCTGGGCGGAGGCGGCGATCTCCTCGGCCGAGGCCGAGGTCACGGCTGCGATTCTTGAGCGGCAACGCGCCAGCTCGACGCCGGACGTGACGGTGCTTGCGACCAGGCCCCAGGGGTGCGAGGGTGGCGCGCATGAGCAGCCACGCCGCGATCGAACTCGGCAGGCCGGTCGTCCTGCGCCGAGGCACCGTGTTGACGATGAACGACGCCCACGACGTCCTGCATGATGCGGACGTGCTCGTGGTCGGCGACGAGATCGCCGCCGTTGGGCCGGGGCTCGAGGTCCCGGACGGGACGTACGAGATCGACGCGTCGCAGGGGATCGTGATGCCAGGGATGGTCGACACCCACCGACACATGTGGCAGACCGCGCTGCGGGGCTACGGCGCCGACTGGACGCTGGCGCAGTACTTCGTCTTCTTCTACCTCGAGTGGGGCAAGATCTTCCGCCCGCAGGACATCCACGCCGGCAACACGCTGTCGGCGATCGAGTCGCTCGAGGCCGGGGTGACGACGACCGTCGACTGGTCGCACGGCCTGCAGACCGTCGACCACGCCGACGCCGCCGTCGACGCGCTGCAGGCGGTCCCCGGCCGCTTTGTGCTCGCCTACGGGAACATCCAGCAAGGGCCGTGGGAGTGGTCGGCGTCGCCGGACTTCCGCAGCTTCGTCGAGCGCCGCTTCGGCAGCCGCGACGACATGCTCGGCTTCCAGATGGCGTTCGACGTCACCGGCGACCCGGCGTTCCCCGAGCAGGAGGCGTTCAAGGTCGCGCGCGAGCTCGGCGTGCCGGTGACGACGCACGCCGGCGTCTGGGGCGCGACCAACGACGACGGCATCCGGCTCATGCACGAGCACGGGTTCATGACCCCGGAGAACATCTACGTGCATGCGGCGACGCTGACCGAGGACTCCTACCACCGCATCGCCGCGACCGGCGGGTCGGTCTCCGTCTCGACCGAGAGCGAGCAGAGCGCCGGGCAGGGCTACCCGCCGACCTGGCAGCTGCGCCGGCACGACATCCCGGTCTCGCTGTCGATGGACACCAGCGTCTGGTGGAGCGGCGACCTGTTCTGCGCGATGCGCGCCACGCTCGGCGCCGACCGCTCGCGCGAGCACCTGGAGGCGCACGCCCAGCAGGAGACCGTCACCAACCACCACCTGCGCGCCGAGCAGGTGGTCGACTGGGCGACCCGCGGCGGCAGCAAGGCGCTTGGGATGGACGCGCTGATCGGCAGCCTCGAGCCCGGCAAGAAGGCGGACGTCGTGCTGGTCCGCAACGACGACTCGCCCGTGATGTTCCCGGTGCTGCACCCGTACGGCCACGTCGCCTTCCAGGCCCAGCGCGCCGACGTGCACACCGTGCTCGTCA
>DATDKF010000470.1:0-2948 GCA_036520135.1 Solirubrobacteraceae bacterium | reverse complement strand
CGTGCTCCGGCGCCCGCCGTCCCTGAATGTCCTTCTACGGCGCGATCCTGACGAGCGCGGCGTCGGACCCACCTGCGCCCGGGGAGGTGCCGTTCGGCGTCGCCACGGTTCCGCCCGGGTCGGCGAGCGTTCCGGTGGCGTCTGTGAGCGGAACGTCCGGCGCTCCCACGGCTCCGCGCAGCCTCCGGGTCTGCCGCCCGCAGGTCGCGAACGTGAAGGGCGGCGAGCTCGCCGTCGTTCCGGCGAGCACGATCGTCCCGTTCGACGCTAGGTCGACGTCGTCGCCGTGGTCGATGCCCGGCCCGCCCCAGCTGTTGCACACGATGCCCTTGCCGTTCGCGTCGAGCTGCAGGAGGAATGCGTCGTCGCTCCCGGCTCCGAAGCTTGCGCTCTCTCCGCCGATGAGGACAGTGCCGTCCGCGCGCGCCACTACGCCGCCGGGGAAGTCACCCTCGTTGCCTCCGTAGCCGCGGTCCCAAATTAGGCTCCCATCGGAGGCGAACTTCGCAACGAACGTGTCGTTGACGGCGGTGCGCCTCGTTACCGCCTGGATGCCGCCCGCGACATAGACCGAGCCGTCGGACCCGACCGCGACGCCGCCGCGCGCGTCTGCGACATCGGCCGCGGAGTACGTCCGCTGCCAGACCAGCGTCCCTTGCGCATCGAGTTTTAGGAGCAACATGTCGAACTCGCCGACCACCGCGCGGGGTGTGACCCCGGCGGCGTAGATGCTCCCGTCGGGAGCGACGGTGATTGCCTGGCCCGTCCCGACGGCCGCGTCGGTAGCCACGTTCCGGATCCGCTGCCAGACGAGCGTGCCGTCGGGCGCGAAGCGCAGGACCAAGAGGTGTCCGAACCCGCCGAAGCTGTCGGTCACTCCCGTTACGTACACGGCCCCGTCGTTCGCGACCGCCACGCCCTCACCGGTTTCCTGCCCGCCGGCATCCCAGCGCCGCTGCCAGACCAGGGATCCCTCCGGCGAGAACTTCAGCAACAAGACGTCGTTCCCGACGCCGACCGTCTGGCCGGCGGCGTAGACCGAGCCGTCGGGCGCGACGGCGACGCCGTTCACCCGGTCGATGGAGAACTGCGCGGGCCCGTCGAAGGTCCGCTGCCAGCTGAGCGATCCCTCCGGCGTGAACTTGACGACGAACGCGTTGTCCTGCCCGAACGGGTCGAAGCTGTTGGTGAAGCCCGCGAAGTACGTGCTCCCGTCCGACGCGACGGCTGCCCCGTTCGTCACGTCGGAGTTGGCGCCTCCCCAGGTCGTCTCCGAGATCACCGTCGCCGCACGCGCAGTGGCGACCGTCGCCACCGCGACCAGCACCATGACCACGGTAAAGAGGCCGCGCCGCCCGTTCGAGCGCGACGTCGGCCGTTTTCTGCTTGTCATCTCCCCCTCCTTCGCGTGATTCGCTCGCCCGCCAATACGGCGCGGTTTGCGCGGCGGTTCTAGCCTGGGTCGAAATGACGATCCTGGTCACGGTGCGACGGAGGGCTCGCGCTCGGCAGCATCGTCGGCTTGAGGCTGGCGATCTGGGTCGGCACTGCTGGGCTGTTCCTCGCCGCCCTCCCCTATGCGCTTTCGTCGACCCACCGACTGATCGAGCTACCGCGCCCACCGGACGAGCCGTCTCCCGAGCCCGCGCCCGCCGCAGCGAGACCAGCGTGAACGAGATGGTCCTAGGGAGCGGCGCGCGATGGGCTGGTGCTCGCGGCGCCCGCCCTCCGCGGTGGACGACCTCGCGGCCGGCGCGTGGCGCGAGCTCGACGCCGCCCCGCGCGCGTGAGAAGAGCAGCCCGGCCCGCCGCGGGTCGGCGGCGGGCCGGGCCTCTTGGAGCCCAGGTCAGGCGGACGCGGCGAGCGTCGCGGACTGCCCGATTAGGAACTGCGCCTGCGAGATCCAGTCGCGGGCGTCGTTGCGGTTCATGCGATGGTGGTCGAATGCCGCGGCGTCGAGGGCGTTCCTGATCTGCGCCGCGAGCGTGTCACGCTGCGAGGTCAGCGTCGAGATCTGACCCTCGACCGAGGTGTAGCGGCTGTCGTCGGTCGCCGAGCCGCTCTTGATCGCCTTGGTGGACGCCGCCAGGACGTTCATCGAGAACTCGCCGAACGGCGCGTTCAGCTGCTTGTAGATCGCGCCGAGGCTGCGGGCCATGCGGCGATCGTGCTCGAGTGCGGACGGCAGCGCATGCTCGTCCAGCTGTCCCACGAGTACCCGGCCGTCGTGGACGTATGGATCCTCCAGTCCCAGAAGGCTGAGCATGGTCGGCCGGACGTCCGAGTGGTCGGCCCAGGTCCGGTCGTCGTAACGCTGCCTCCGGACGCCGGGCCCGACCATGCCGAGCCACGTGTTCGCGATCTCCGGCTGGATGCCGCCGTGGTTCCACGCAAACGACTGGTTGCCCTGGGGTGGGATGAAGATGCACGGTGACGAGCAGTTCGCCGCTCCCGTGAAGAAGAAGTAGTCCGGTAGAGCGAACATCGTCAACGTCGGCGTCCGCTGCGGATCTGCGGTGACCATGTGGAGTGCCTTCATTCCGATCGGGTCGGCGAGCGCCGCCGAGACCTGGTCGGTCAGCCCCGTGTAGGGGTTGACGGCTGTGAGCCGGCCGAGCGCCCTGCCGAAGTTGCGCGTGACGTCCGCGGTCCGGGAGGGATTCCCGGTGATGTAGATCGTCGGCGCCATGTCGGCGTGGACGGTGAACGGTGTCGTGATGCCCTGCTGCGTGGCGAGCTGACCGGTGAGGTTGCCGTTGATTTCGCCGATCGGGTCGTAGTGGCAGGGGGTGGTCACGCCGTCGCACCCGGCTGGGGTTGGCAGTGAGCCGGAGAAGTGGTCGCCCTCTTCGGTCGAGAAGACGAAGAGTGTGTTGCGCTTCGTGATTCCGTGTGAGGCGAGCCGGTTGAAGAACTGGCCGAACGCCTGGTCGTAGGCCTTCAGTTG
>DATDKF010000469.1:0-14586 GCA_036520135.1 Solirubrobacteraceae bacterium | reverse complement strand
CGATCTCGTCGGCGTCGGCCTTGGCGGCCGGCCACCCCGCGCGGTCCTGGGCCAGCGCGGTCACCACGACGGAGAACGGGACGTCGCGGTGCCCGATCGGCCCCGCATCGTCGCCCGGCCGCGCCATCTCCCCACCCCAATGCCGGAACTCGATGGCGACCGGCGGGCCGTCGGGGTCGGCGACGACGTCGAGCACGTCGTCGGGCACGTCGCGGAAGAGCTCGATCTGGACCTCGCCGACGCTCGGGGGCGGCGGCGGGCCCATCATCGTGGCGGTGTCGGCGTACGTCAGCGGCGCGTACGC
The DNA here is from genome assembly GCA_036520135.1 of Solirubrobacteraceae bacterium. GTDB lineage: Bacteria > Actinomycetota > Thermoleophilia > Solirubrobacterales > Solirubrobacteraceae > DASSUW01. The sequence goes on along the minus strand of DATDKF010000469.1, from coordinate 14,282 downwards.
GCCCATCAGCGGCTCGCCGGCCGCCTCGAGCAGCGGCGCGAGTACGCGCTCGCCGTCGGCCGCGGCGCCGGCGTAGAGCGAGCGGAGCATGAGCACGCGGCGGCCGCGCAGCGCTTCCGGCACCTGCGGGAGCGGCGGGAGCGTCATCACGACGAGCGCGGCGTTGGACTCGTCGGGCTCGTCGAGCGCCCAGTCGCGGTAGCGGGCGAGCGTCTCGGGCGCACGGGCGGCGTCGAAGAACGCCATGCCGCCGTAGAGCGGGGCGGCCGGGAACAGGCGGAACTCGAGCTCGGTGACGATCCCGAAGTTGCCGCCGCCGCCGCGCAGCGCCCAGAACAGGTCGCCGTGCTCGTCCGCGCTCGCGGTGATGACCTCGCCGGCGGCGGTGACGACCTGCGCGCGCAATAGCGAGTCGGCCGCGTAGCCGTAGGTGCGCGAGAGCAGTCCCGCGCCGCCGCCGAGCATGTAGCCGGCGACGCCGACGCCCGCGGACGTGCCGGACAGCGGGGCGAGCCCGTGCGGCGCCGCGGCAGCGATCACGTCGCCCCACGGCGTGCCCGCGCCGGCGCGCGCGACGCCCCGCTCGGGGTCGATCTCGACGCCGTTCATCCCGGCGGTCTTGAGCAGCAGCGTGCCGTCGGACGAGCTCACGACCCCGTGGCCGGTCGACTGCACGGCGATCGGCAGGTCGTTCTCGCGCGCGATGCGCAGCGCGGTGACGACGTCCGCCGCCCCGCCGGCCTCCACGATCAGCGAGGGGAAGGGATCGAATTTGCGCTGCCAGGGGAGGCGCTGCGCCTCGTAGCCGTCCTCGCCCGGGGCGTGCGCCCGGCCGGAGGTGAGAGTCTCGTCGAGCGTCATGCCAGCAGCGTCCCAGCGCGGCCGCGCCCGCAACATCGGGGCCACCCGTCCCATCGCAACGCAGGATCACCTCAGTAGCCGGGTACGGCCACCCGTACCGGCAGATGCTCGATTCCATGGGCCGCGTGCCCGCATGGCCGCGTACCGTGGATACCGGGCGGTGCACGCGCGAGGGGGGCAGTGACGGAGCCACGGCCCCCTTCAGCGGGTGCCGATCCGGCGCCGCGGGACGTGCCCAGGCGGGTGCGTGGGTCGTGGAATCGATCATCTAGACTGCCCGGCCGCTCATGAGCGCCTACGCACACAAGGCGAAGCGGGCCACCGCCCGCGCGCGGCGGCGGATCGCGCGCTGGATCGCGCCCGAGCTCGAGGCCGAGCTGCGCGCCACGCGACGCAAGCTCAAGAAGGCCCGCGCCGAGCGCGCGTTCGAGCTGCCCGACGAGCTCGAGCAGACGATCGCCCGCGCGCGCGAGGAGCACCTGACCTACCTCAAGCCCGACAGCCTGCGCGAGCTCGCCGCCCGCGTGCTCGACGCCGAGAAGCAGGGGCTCGAGGGTCTGGTGATCGAGGCGGGCACGGCTCGCGGCGGGTCGGCGATCGTGATGGCCGCGGCCAAGGCGCCCGAGCGGCCGATGAAGGTCTACGACGTCTTCGGGATGATCCCGCCGCCGAGCGAGCAGGACGGCGAGGACGTGCACGACCGCTACGCCAAGATCACGTCCGGCGAGGCGCGCGGGCCGGGCGGCGAGACCTACTACGGCTACCGCGACGATCTCTACGCCGAGGTCCAGGAGTCGTTCGCGCGCCTCGGGGTCCCGACCGGCGAGCGCAACGTCGAGCTGATCAAGGGCCTGTTCGAGGACACGATCGACCTCCACGAGCCGGTGGCGTTCGCCCACCTGGACGGCGACTGGTACGCGTCGACGATGACCTGCCTGACCCGGATCGCGCCGCTCGTGGTGCCCGGCGGGCGCATCGTCTTCGACGACTACTACCACTGGTCCGGCTGCCGCGCGGCCGTCGACGAGTACTTCAAGGACCGCGGCGGCTTCCGCCTCGAGCACGGCACGAAGCTGCACGTCATCCGCCTGTAGCCATGCCCAGCCTCGCCCGCCGACTCGCGTACCGGTACCTGCACCTCGTTCCGCGGCGGCTGCGGCCCAAGCCCGGCGCCACGACCGCGAAGCCGGCCAAGGCCGCCAGACCGCGCCGCCGCAAGGCGGCTCCCGCCGTCATCCCGGGGCGCGAGCCGCGCGAGGCGCTGCTTCGCGGCCTCGAGCGCGGCCGGGACGTCGACCGCGCGCTCGTCGGGCAGATCCGCGCGCTGGTCAATGCCGGCGACCACGATGCCGCCCGGGCGGTCGCCGAGGGACTCCGTCGCCGCGAGAGCACTGCGGCGCTCGGGCACCTGGCGAGCGGGATCGTCGCGTTCCGCGAGGGGTACGTCCGGCTCGCGCTGGACGAGCTGCAGCAGGTCCCTCGCGCCACCTGGCTCGCTCACGCCCCCGCCGAGTACGTTCGCGCAGGCCTGGCGATCGACCCCGAGGGCACGCTCGCCGACATCCGCGCGCTCGCCGCCGAGGATCCGCCCGAGGCGACGGCGAAGGCCTGGTTCCAGATCCTCGCCCCCGTGTTCGGCCACGGTGACCAGGGCGTCGCCCGCGAGGTGTTCGCGGTGTTCGAGCGCCACGTCCGCGAGGATGCCCAGCCGTGGCGCGACGGCAAGCGCCAGGTCGAATGGATGCGGCCCTGGATCGCCGCCGGCGGCGACTCGCCCACCGCACCCTCGCCGGGGCGCCGCACGTTCGCGATCGTCGACTACGGGCACCCGGGCGCCAAGCGCGCTTCGGCCAACATCGGCGACCACATCCAGACGATCGCCGCGCTCGGCCACCTGGTCCGCCACCAGGGCATCCGCCTGCACGGACCGGACGACCTGGTGGGAGTCCTGAACGACCTCGGTGAGCGCACGCGGCCTGAGCTACGACGCGGCGACGTGCAAGCGGACCTCGAGGTCATGACCGTCCACCGGGACGCGTCGATGTACGAGGCGGTTCCGGAGGACGCCTGGGTCCTGTGCTTCGGCTGGTACATGCACGCACTGTTCAGCATGCGCCACGGCTTCCCGCTGCACCGCAACCTCCGGCCGATCTTCATCTCGTTCCACTGCAACAAGCGCCACCTGCTGACCCCGGACGCGGTCGAGTACCTCAAGCGCTACGGACCCGTCGGCTGCCGCGACTGGACGACCGTCTACCTGCTCAAGTCGATCGGCGTGCCCGCCTTCTTCTCGGGCTGCGTCACAACGACGATCGACACCGTCTTCCCGGACCTCGACAGCCCGCCGCCCGCCGACGCCCCAACTGCCTACGTCGACGCCATCGAGGCGCCGCCGGACGCGGTCACATACCGTCACAGCGATGGCGCCGTGCGCAGGCGCTCGTTCGTGCAGAACGTCCGCGTCGCCCTCGAGCTGCTGGAGACCTACCGCCGCAAGCACCGCAGGATCGTCACCTCGCGGCTGCACTGCTACCTACCGGCGCGCTCGATCGGCCTCGACGTCGAGTTCGAGCCCTACAACCGCTCGGACGTCCGGTTCGACGGGCTGCTCGGCATCGACGACAAGGCGTTCGACGCGATACGCGACGGCATCCGCGACAAGCTCGAGCAGGTCCTCGGCGCGATCATCGCAGGGCGCCCCGAGGCGGACGTCTACGCGCTGTGGCGGGAGATCACGGCCGCCGACGTCGCCGCCGCCGAGGAGCGCCGCCTGCGTCGGCACAAGCCCGCGGCCGCGCCCAGCGTCGACGCGAGCCTGGCCACGGTCCGCGCCAACACCGTCACGACCGAGGCCCGCGCCGGCGTGCCACCCGGGGAGCCGGTCCACTGCGCGCTGATCGCGACCGAGGGCATGGAGCGACCCGAGCTCGAGCCCGCGGTGCTGGTCTGCTCGCTGCTCGAGCACGCGTCGCGCCCGCTGCACGTGTGGGTCCTCGGGTCGCACGGCGGCACGCACCCCACCGAGCGGCGCCTCGTCGAGCGCCTCCCGGAGGTCACGTTCTCATGGGTCCCGAGCCACACGCTCGCGCGCGACGAGCAGCTCCGGCTGCTGCTGGGCGACCTGCTGCCGGACGTCGACCGCGTCGTGCTGCTGCCGCTGCCGGCGGTGGTGAGCGGCGATGTGGCCGAGCTCGCGGACCTCGATCTCGGGCCGCATGCGCTCGCCGCGCCGACCCGCTCCGGCGCGAAAGGCGTCAGCGGCTTCGGTGTGATCCACGCGGCTGCCCTGCGCCTCAACAACCGATACGACCTCGCCGCCGAGCTGCGCCGCACCGCCCACGCTCGCCACGCGTTCGACTTCGACGCGTTCGGAGACGACGTCATGGTGCTCGATCTCGGCCGGCTGCGCCGCGAGGGCTTCCGCGACCGCGCGCTCGCGCTGGCCGACGAGTTCGCGCTCAAGGAGCTCGAGGCCCTGCACTACCTCGTCGGTCCCGGCCGCGCCGCGATCCCGGACCGCTGGGCGGCGGTGCCGACCCGCACGTCCGAGCGCGGGCCGGGACTGCTGCACTGGGCCGACCGCGTCAAGCCCTGGCACCCGGTTCTCACGCCCGAGCGCGACGTCTGGCGGCGGTACGCGCACCGCTACCGCAACCGGCGCTCTCAGCAGGTCGCCGCGCCGAACGCGTAGCAGTCGATCTCGGTCCCCCGCAGGTTCGTGAGACGCACGACGTCGCCGCTGTCGTTGAGAATCGCCCCCGGCTTACCCCAGTACTTGATCAGCCGCTCGTCCTCCTCGGGGTCGCCGACGACCTTCACCTGAAGCTGCTCGCCGGGCGCGAGCACCGCGGCCCGTGGGAATGCGTACACGTGCGGGTGGCTCCACAGCCGGTAGCCGTCGAGGTCGGCCGGCACACCGCCGGAGTTCCGCACGGTCACCGATTCGCGGCCGACCGGGTCCGCGGTCACGTGCAGCGCACCCTCGAGCGGGTCCGCACAGGCGAGCCGACAGGGATAGCTCGTCCACGCCCGCACGTCACCCTGGGGGTCCAGCAGCAGGGCGCTGTCACCGACGCCGTGGCTGCCGCCCGAGGCGTTCCCGAAGATGGGGGCCTTCTCGCCCATGAACAGCTCCGTCCAGGTGTTGATGCCGCTGCCGACGTGGACGGTCAGCTCCTCGCCGGGTGTGATCGTGACCCACTCCGGAAGCACGTAACCGCCGGGCACCGAGTCGCGCAGCGTCCAGCCACCCAGGTGGACGGCCCGTGCCGGATCCAGGTTGCGGATCCGCACCCACTCGCCGTTGAGGTTCTCCTCATCGACGCCGTCCGCGTCGCCATTGACCGAGATCCGCAGCTGCGCCCAGTCCTCCGGTCCGCGTCCGCAGGCGGTCGGGTTCCAGATCCCGCGATGCGCCGCCGCGGCGCGCTCGGCGAGAGTGCTGTACGAGGCGTTCCACAGCCACTCGTTGCCGTTCGGGAGCCAGACCGCGAGGCCTTCGTCGAGCAGGATCCGGTCGACGTCGCGCCAGCGGCCGCGGATCTTGACCGCCACTGCGCGCCGCCAGCGTTTGCGCGACGCGCTCGACGCGTCCATCGCGGCGAGCCGCACGCGCCAGCCGCTGCGCAGGATGAGCCCCTCGAGCCGGCTCGTCGCCTCGAGCGCATGGCAGTGCCCGTGCCGGGCGGCCGGATCGGCGTTGTAGACCGTCTGCTCCATCGCGTTGATGCCCGTGAAGCGAACCGTCACCGTGCGGTGCGACCCGTCGCCGTCGACGTCCACGTACACCGTGTCGCCGTCCGCGATCGCGGTGACCTTCCCGGTCCAGATCGAGCACTTGATCGTGGCGCCCGGGACGAGGCAGGAGCCGCTGCGCGCCTCGGCCGCCGAGGCGGTCAGCGCAAGGGCGCAGAGCGTCAGCAGGAGCAGCCGCATCGAACGGGTGAACACGGCCGCGCGGCGGTCGATGCGCTCAGAACAGGCGGTCCACGACCCGCGCCGCGGCGTGGCCGTCGTCGAGTTCGCAGAACGTCTCCCGGAACGCCGCGTAGCGCTCGGCGTACTCGGCGCGCACGCCGTCGAGCCCGTGCAGTGCTTCGGCCACGTCGTCGGTGGTGTGCAGCAGCGGGCCTGGCACGGTGCCGACGAAGTCGTCGAGGTAGAAGCCGCGGATCTCGTCCTCGTACAGGTCAAGGTCGTATGTGAAGAAGAGCATCGGCCGCCCGGTGTTCGCGTAGTCGACCATCATCGACGAGTAGTCGGTGAGGAGGACGTCGGCGGCCAGCATCAGCTCGGTGCCGTCCGGATACGCCGAAACGTCGCGCACGAAGCCGTCCGCGGTCTCCGGCGCCGGGTCGACGATGTAGTGATGCTTGCGGAACAGGATCACGGTGTCCTCTCCGACGGCGTTCCGGAGCCGGTCCAGATCGAGTGCCAGCTCCAGCCGGTAGCGCTTGCGCCGGTCCTGGACGTGGTCGCGGAACGTCGGTGCGTAGAGCACGGTCCGCTTGCCCTCCGGGATCCCCAGACGCGAACGGATCTCGCGGGAGAGCGCGTCGCGGTCAGGGCGGGCCAGGACGTCGACGCGCGGATAGCCCGTCTCGAGCATCTCGCCCTCGACCAGGTAGGCGCGGCGCAGGATCGGCGTGGAAAAGCGATTCGGGGACAGCACGTACTGCCAGTTGCGCACCTGGCGGTCCCAGCTGCGCTCGAACTTCCTTCGCTGCTTGCGAAGGTCCGAGACGTCGAAGCCGAGCCGCTTGAACGGTGTGCCGTGCCAGGTCTGCAGGCACAGCTGGTCCTCGCGCCGCTCGAACCATTCCGGGAAGTGGTCGTTGGTCACCACGTAGCGGGCGCGCGCGAGCGCTTCGTGGTACTCGCGGCTGCCCTCGCGCAGCACGGTCGCGGTGTCGGGCACCGCGCAGCGGCCGTCGCGCACGACCCACAGGTGCTCGAGCGGCGCATCGCGGCGCACGAGCTCCTCGTGGATCGCCCGTGGGCTGTCCGAGTACTGGCGGCCGAGGAAGCTCGAGTAGACCACCGCATCGCGCAGCGGAGCGTCGCGCAACGCTCCGTAGGCCGTCCGCTGGAGGCGTTGCTGGTTGTAGAGCCCGCGCTCGTCGTCCTCGAGGTCGCGCCGCGCCTCGAGCACCGCCCGGCCGTCGGGCGTCATCCCGACCTCGAGCAGCCGGTGCCCGACTACCGTCGGAAGCGGCACCGCCTCCTGCAGCGGCTCGGCCAGGGCGGCCGGGACGCCGTCGACGCGCAGCTCCCAGGTGCCTTCGTTGATCGGCAGCGCGCCGGCCAGCGACGGGATCCGCGTCGGCGTGAGGCGGGCCGTGAAGCGCCCGCCTTCGTGTTCGGCCGGGAAGTCGTAGGAGAAGCCGTTGTCGGCGCCGCGGCCCAACGAGACGCGCGCGGCGGCCGGCGCGGCGCCCGCGACCGCGAGCTCACCGCCGTCCGCCCAGCGCACGTCGTCGATCACCGCGCGCGGCGCGCGCTCGGCGAGTGCCGCGCCGTGCCCGCCCCGCACGATCGCCACCTCGCGCCCGTCCGCGATCCAGGACCGCGGCTCGTCCAGCGCCACCGGCAGCCGCCGGCCGCCGGTGACGACGGCGAGGTCCCACACGCTGTCCTCGTCGGTGCGCAGGCGCTCGGCGAGCACCCGCACCCGCCCGTTCTTGACCGGCACCTTGAACATGCGGCCGCGCATCTCGCGCAGCTCGAACACGGCGTCGTCGCCCGGCCCCGCGATCGCGAGCTCGACCTGGCCGCTGTCGAGCAGGCGCGCGTCGCGCACCGCCGCCGGCCGGCGGCACAGCGCCACGTCGAGCTCCGCGTCGTGGTTGACGGCGACCGTGAGCGTGCGGCCGCGCGCGCGGAGGCTGACCGGCCGGAGCGGGCGGCCGGGCTCCAGGTAGAAGCGCGAGCGGCGTCGTTTGATGCCGGCGGCGCGGACGGTCACGTAGACCTGCCAGTTCCCCTCCCTGTGCAGCCGGCGCGGGTCGAGCGTGGCCTCGAAGCCCGACCACGACAGGTCGCTGAGCGCGCCCCGGACGTTCCCGGTGATCTCCGGCCGGTGCGTCGACCGGGCTCGCAGCCGCACCGCCGACGTGATCAGCCGCACGCGCGTGAGCCGGCCCGGGCGCAGCAGCGACACCGTGACGCGCTGCGCGTTCTCGCTGTCCGCGCCGATCCCGTTGATGTAGGCGTGCCCGCGGATGCGGATCTTGCCGTCCTCGACCGCCAGCTCCTGCAGGCCGGCGCCCATCGCGAACTCGTGCGTGAGCCGGTAGATCGACCGCGGGATCTTCAGCCGCGTGTCGGTGCGGAACGGGTAGTCGCCGTACCAGCGCCCGCGGATCCGCAGGGGCGGCGTCCTGTACAGCTCCTCCTTCTGGAAGCGCAGCACGACGAGCAGGTCGTCCATCAGCCGGCGGCGGATCAGGTGCCACTTCAGACGCTCGATCGCGGGCAGCGACTTGAAGATGCGATCGCTCGTGCCGTCCAGGAACGCGTTCACGCGGTCGAGGAACAGCGCGCGGTAGTCGTCGTCCGCGCTGTCCAGCGCGTTGACGTAGTAGCGCAGGTCGTCGGCGACGACGCTCTCGTCGTACCAGCGCTTCGCGCCGCGCGGCGCGTCGTGGGCGAGGTGGTCGCTGACCTCCTGGATCGACGTGAGCCGGTCGATCAGCGCCTGCGGCTCGACCCTGCGCTGGGTGATCGACTTGCCGGTCTCGCGGATCCGATAGAGGTAGACCGGCTCGGCGATCACGTCGACCGAGCGCGCGGTGAAGTGCGCAGGGATCGTGACCGGGATGTCCTCGTACGTCCGGCCCTCGGGGAACCGGAACCCGTGCTGGTCCCAGAACGAGCGGCGCCAGACCTTGTTCCAGGCGGTGCGGTCGGCGAGCAGCGGGCGGAACTTGGTGATGTGCGTCTTCATCCGCGTCTCGCTGAACGCGCGTGCCAGGAACGGCGACTGCGACGTCGTGAAGCGCGTGAGCCGGTGCACGTTGCCGGTCGCGAAGTCCGACCCGGTGCGGTCGAGCGCCCCGACCAGCAGCTCGTACGCGTGTGGCAGCAGCGCGTCGTCGCTGTCCAGGAACGCGAGCAGCTCGCCCCGGGCGGCGGCCGTGCCCGTGTTGCGCGCCTTGCTCAGCCCGCCGTTCTCCTGGCTGATGAGCCGGAAGCGCTCGTCGCGGTTGACGTAGCGGCCGGCGATCTCGGCGCTGCTGTCGGTCGACCCGTCGTCGACCATGACGACCTCATAGTCGGTGAAGGTCTGCGCCAGCACGGAGTCCAGGCACTGCTCGAGGTACTCCTCGACGTTGTAGACCGGGACGACGACGCTGAGCCGCGGCACGGCGGCCACTCCTATGAACCGGGCCGCAGCTTGGACACCGCGCGCCGCAGGCGCCGCCGGTACGGCGCAGGGACGCGGCGGGCGAGCCGGACGCGCAGCGACGGCGGCGGCGCCGGGGCGGCCGCCGGCTTCCGGCGGCGGGCCGGGCGCGCGGCCATGATCGAGCACTGCGCGATCGCCTCCGCCTCCCGGTAGAGCGCCAGGTATGCGTCGCGGTCGCCGTCGAGCGCGGCCTGGTCACCGGCCTGGACGTGCGCCCAGACCTCCTCGGCGAGGTCGCGGACGCGCACCGGCACGTTGAGGTCATCCCAGGTCGTGCGGTTGCGATGCAGCTTGGGGTCGACGAACGCGTCGACCGCGGGCTCACGGTCGACCGAGGCGAGCGCCGGGATCTCCAGCCGCGCACCCACGCGCCGGATCTCGGGCATCCAGTCGGCCAGCAGGTCGTCATAGCGGACGAAGGCCCGCGGCGCGTCGCGCGTCGTGCGCTCGGTCTGGAGCATCACGTTCATCCAGGCGGCGGCACGCCCGGCCTCGGTGAGGCCGGGCCCGTAGGACCTGCGCGCGCTCGCGACGATCTCGGCGGGATGGCGGAGCATCGTCACGAACGACGTGCGCGCTCCCAGGTCGGCGGCGCAGGCGCGCCACAGGTCGAGGAACCACACGGTGCGCGGGTCCTTGACCACGACGCGATCGGCCTCGTCGAGCTGCCCTCGCAGCCACCCGAGCAGCTCGCCGCGAAGCGGCTCGGCCGCCGCGGCCGTCTGCTTGAACGCTGCCGGCCGCGAGTCGTTGACCGTGACCCGCTTGTCGGCCATGACGCGCGAGTGGAAGTCGACCACCCAGCGCGGCTCCCCGAACCCGCGCGGGTTGGTGTCGTCGGCCTCGACTTCGGGCTGCGGGATGTGGAACCCGAGCTGGCCGAGGATGCCCGACAGCAGGCTCGTCCCGCTGCGGCCGACGCCGACGACGAGCACGAGCTGCTTCATTGCAGCCCCCAGACGCGGCGGATCACGCGTTCGGCCGCCCCGCCGTCATCGAGTCCGCAGAAGCGCTCGCGGAACGCGGCGCGCGCGCCGTCCTCGCGCGCGATCACCGCCTCGGCGACCTCCTCCTGCGTGAAGCTCACGCGGCCCGGCGGCTCTGCAAGCAGGTCGAAGTACACGCCACGGCGGGCGCGGTACTCGTCCCAGTCGGGCGCATGGATGACGATCGGGCGGTCCAGCACGGCATAGTCGAACATGATCGAGGAGTAGTCGGTCAGCAGCACGTCGGCGGCCAGGCACAGCTCCTCGACCGAGGGATGGGAGGCCACGTCGATCAACCTCCCGGCGCCGTGCAGCTCACGCACGAGCCGGTCGGAATCATAGAAGTAGTGGAGCCGCGCAAGGATCACGTGATCCGGCCCAAGCGCATCCGCGAGCCGTGCGAGGTCGAGCCTGGGCACGTACCGCTCCTCGTACTCGCGATGGGTCGGCGCGTAGAGGACCGCGGTCTGCCGGGGTCCGATCCGCAGCGCAGCGCGCGCTGCCGCCACGCTGTCCGCCGTCGCGGCGGCGAGCACGTCGTTGCGCGGGTAGCCGACCTCGAGCGTCTCGTAGTCGCCCGGGTACACACGCTCCCACACCTCGGTCGAGTGCCGGTTGGAGCTCACGCTGTAGTCCCATCGCGCCACCCGCTCGAGCAGCTTGTCGAAGTCCATGCCGCGGCCCTTTGACTCCGACGAGCGCAGGTCGAGCCCCATGAACTTCAGCGGCGTGCCGTGGTGGGTCGACACGTGGACGCTGCCGTCGCGCTTGACGAGGTGGTTGGGGAAGTTCACGTTGTTGATGAGGTACGTGGCGCGCGCGATCGCGTCGAAGTACGCAGGCGTCCCGCGGACCACGTGCTCGACGCCGGGCGGCAGCGAGTCGACCGCGTCGCGGCGCACGACCCACACGCCGCGCGCGCCGGGCACGAGGTCGCGCGCCTTCTCGTAGATGGCGCGCGGGTTGCACGAGTAGCCGCGGAACCAGTACGCGGCGTAGACCGCCAGGTCGGGATCCAGCGGCTGCCGCAGGCGCTCGGCGTAGTAGGCCTCCTTGTCGAACGCGGGCCCGGCCCCGGGCCGCCTCAGCAGTCGCCTCAGATTTGGCAAGCTGGCCCTCGATGACGGTCTTCGTCGACAGCCCGGTCCTGTGCGGGCACCGCGGGATGGGGCGCGGTCATCGTGAGAACACGCTGGAGTCGTTCCGCGCGGCGGTCGCGGCGGGCCTCGGCTGGGTCGAGGTCGACGCGCGGATCGCGGCCGACGACGTGCTCGTCGCCCGCCATGACCCGGAGCTCGAGGACGGGCGGCTCGTCACGGACCTGCCGGCCTCCGCGACCGGCCTCATGCGGATCACGGAGCTGCTCGACGACCTGCCGTCCGACATCGCCGTGAACATCGACGTCAAGACCTCGCTCGAGGACGCGCTGCGCCCGCGTGAGCGGACAACGGCGGCGTTGGTCGCCGCTCTGGTGGCCGGCGCCGGCCGCCCGCTGCTCGTCACCAGCTTCGACCCGGCGGCGCTGCTGATCCTGCGCGAGCGTGCGCCGCACATCGCGCTCGGCCTGCTCACATGGACCCGCTTCCCGCTGGGCCAGGCGGTCGCCGCCGCCGCGCACCTCGGGGTCGAGGTCGTGACCGCCAACGTCGAGTCGTTCGACGGGGATGCCGTGCGGGCGGTGCGGGTCGCGCACGAGGCGGGGCTGGAGATCGGCGCGTGGTGTCCGGCACCGCACGAGCGCGACCGCCTGCTGGCGATCGGCGTCGACTGTCTGGTCATCGACGTGGAACGCGGCGACGAGCGAGCGTCATCGCCCGCGACGCCAGCAGGTTGACCATCGGTCCGGCCGAGGTCCGGCGCCGGCCTGTCTTGGCCGCCTCGGTCTCGGCCAGCAGCTCCTCCCAGCGTCCGGCGATCGCAGCGATGTCGTAGCGGGCGGCGCCCTCGACCGCGGCCGCGCCGAACGCCTTGCGCATCTCGGCGTCGTCCATCAACCGGCCCAGCGCAGCCGCGAGGGCGTCGCCGTCGCCGTTCGGGACCACGTAGCCGTCGACGCCCTCGCGGACGATGTCCCGCGGCCCCGTCGGGCAGTCGTAGCTGACGACGGGGAGCCCGGCGCTCATCGCCTCCAGCAGGACCATCGGGAACCCCTCGTTGCGCGAGCTCATGACGTACAGCGACGAGTCGGCGAACTCCTCGTGCAGCTTCGACGTGAAGCCCATGATGTGGGCGCTGTCGGCGATCCCGAGCTCGTCGGCCTGGCGACGCAGCTTGCCGATCCCCTTCCCTCCGCCCCAGATCCTGAGCTCCCAGTCCGGATGCTCGCGAGCGACCTTGGCCCAGACCGGCAGCAGGCGGTCGAATCCCTTCTGCGGGCCCATCCGGCCGGCGGCGACGACGACCTTGGCGTCCAGCGCCGCCCGCCGGCCGCCGAGCTCGGGCACGCCGTTGGGCATGCACACCACGCGTGTCGGGCCTTCGAGGTGCCTGCGGTAGTCGTCGGCGTCCCCCTCGGTGAGCGTCGACACGACGTCGAGTCTGGGATAGACCGCCGCGATCTGCGCCTTCAGGCCGTCGTTGTACGTGCGCAGGTTCATGTGGTCCTGCCCGACGCGGACCACCGACGGCGACACGACGTGCGCGACCGCCAGATTGATCGCCGGGCGTGTCCCGATCACCACGCCGTCGCGCAGCGGGAGCAGGTAGCGCAGCAGGTTGAGATCGGTCAGCAGGTTGAAGTTCGGATGCCGGAAGTCGTGCGAGGACATCAGGCGCGTCCGCTGCGCCGCAGCCCAGGTCTGGAAGCGGGCGCGCGGGCCTCGGTGGGCGGCCAGTCGCTCCATCCGCTCGGAGCGCAGGTCGGTGAGGCCGATGAGGCGGACGCCCTTCGGTCGGGGGAACGACGGCTTGTCGCGATGACGGACGACGCTCGCGATCTCGACGTCGTGGCGCTTGGCCAGCTCGGCGGCGGTCGTGAACGTCGCGCGGATCGTACCCCCCACCGCGTAGCCGTTCATGAGCACGAAGCGGATGGTCATCGTCGGCGGCGCACCCTAGCGATATTGCCGCAGGTGGACGGCCCTACTAGACTCGCCCGCCGCTTGCCAGATCGCAAAGGCCCCATCTTCGTGATCAGCGCCATGGGCTCCGGCTCGACGCTGATCCGGCTGATTCTCGACAGCCACCCGGACATCGGGATCCCGCGGGAGACGGGCTTCATGCGCGCCTACCAGGCGCACCAGTTCATCCCGTTCAAGTGGTCGGGACGGAACTGGGCGAAGCGGATGGGCTGGAGCCGCGAGGAGCTCGACGAGGAGCTCGCGCGCTTCTACGACCGGATCTTCCGCCGCTACATCGAGGGGCAGGGCAAGCAGCGATGGGGCGACAAGACGCCGCTGCACACATGGCACGTGGACGGTTTGGCGCGACTGTACCCGGACGCCCAGTTCATCGGGATGATGCGCCACCCCGGCGCCACGATCGGCTCGAACATGAACCGCTTCAGCCATCCTTTTAGGCGGGCGCTCAAGCACGCCGAATCCTACGACCGCGAGATCCTGCGGCAGTCCGCGGTGTACGAGGACCGGTTCGTGATCGTCCGCTACGAGGACCTCGTGCTGCAACCGGAGCCGCTGCTGCGCGAGCTGCTGGACTGGCTCGGCGAGTCCTGGTCGGACCTGGTGCTGCAGCACCACTCTGTGCAGACGTCGCGCGGCGGCGGCCTCGTCGTCGAGGGTACGAACCGGATCGACGACCCGATCGACGTCTCGCGCATCGCCAAGTGGCACGGCCGCATGTCCGTGTCGCACCGGCGCACGGTTACGGCGCGGCTGGGCCGGCTGGTCGAGTTCCTCGGCTACGACATGGAGGATCCGGCGATCCTCGCGCCGCTGCGGGACGACGCCCGGCTGCTGATCCGCGGTTCCGACATCGCAGCGCGGACAGCGGCCTACCCTGACCTCAGGCTCGAGGAGAAGTGCGAGCCGAATCTCGCCGAGCGCTACTACCACCCGGGTCGTATGCAGCTG
>DATDKF010000468.1:0-24051 GCA_036520135.1 Solirubrobacteraceae bacterium | reverse complement strand
CGCGCTGTGAGCGCGCGGCCGCGGCGGACGTGACCGGCTCTCCGGCCGCGTCCTCGACGAGCGCGTAGCCGCGCTCGAGCGTGCGCTGCGGGTCGTGGGCGGCGAGCGCGATCGCGAGGCGGTCGAGGTCGCGCCGGCGGTGCTCGAGCGCGGCGAGTCGCGCCAGCGCCGCGGCGTCGGCGGCCGCGCGGCGGTCCGCACGTGCCCGCGCCATCGCCGTCGCCTGCGCCAGGCGGGCCAGCGTCACGACGGCACGGCCGTTCGCGGCCCGCTCCTCGCCGATGCGGCGGCGCGCCGCCGCGCGCAGCTCGCGCAGCTGCTGGTGCAGCCGCGTACGGTGGCGATCGAGGTGGGCGGCCGGCGCGCGCGAGAGGCGCGCCAGCGTGCGCGCGCGCTCGACGGTCGCGCGGTGCCCCTGGCGCTCCAGGCGGGCGGCGCTGCCCGCCAGCGCGGCCCGCGCCGCGCTGCAATCGAGCGGCACGGCGGCCTCGGCGGCGTGCGTCGGCGTCGAGCACGCGACGGCCGCGACGTCGTCGAGCAGCGTGCGGTCGGTGTGGTGGCCGACCGACGAGATCACCGGGACGCGCAGCAGCGCCACCGTGCGGCACAGCGTCTCGTCGCAGAACGCGAACAGGTCGGCGAGCGAGCCGCCGCCGCGGGCGACGATGATTGCCTCGACGTCCGCGCACGCCGCCAGGTCCTGCAGCGCGCGGGTGAGCGCGGGCGCCGCGTGGCGGTCCTGCACCGGCGCGAACGCCCAGACGACGCGGCCGCCCCAGCCGCGGCGGCGCAGGCCCGCCAGGACGTCGTCGCGCGCCTTGCCGTGCTCGCCGCAGACGACGCCGATGGTGCGCGGGAGCTGCGGGCGGGGCAGCCGCTTCTGCGGCTCGAACAGGCCCTCGGCGTGCAGCGCGCGGCGCAGCCGCTCGAGCTGGGCGAGCAGGTCGCCCTCGCCGGCCACCCGCACGTCCGACACCGCGAACGAGAACGACGGCGACGCGGTGCGCGAGCCCGGGTAGAAGTCGCAGCCGCCGGCGACGACGACCTGCACCCCGTCGGCCGGCGCGGCGATCCCGAGCGCGTCGAAGTCCTCACGCCACATCGAGCACGGCAGCGCGCCGCCGCCGTCGCGCAGCTCGAACCACACCTTGGCGCGCCCGGCCTTGAAGCCGAACACCTCGCCGAAGACCTGCACGCGCGTGAAGCCGCGCAGACGCTCACGCAGGCGGGCCGCATAGACGCCGACGGGCCACGGTCCGGTGAGCTCGGACCCGGGGATCCCGGCCGGGCGGGCGCTCGGCTCAGGCACCGATCGCCTCCGCGAGCATCCGGACGGTTCCGGCCCGGTCGGCCGACAGCGGCACCGCCACCAGCGTGTCCACGCCGCAGCCGGCGAGCGCGGCGAGACGGTCGTCGAGGCCGGCGGGCGTCGTGGCCAGCGCCATCGCGTCGACCAGCTCGTCGCTCAGCGCGGCGGCGGCCCCGGCACGGTCGCCGCCGAGCATCGCCTCCTGGCACGCGCGCGCAGCCGGGCCGTAGCCGGCGCGCTCGGCGAGCTCGACGTAGAAGTTCTTCTCGCGCGAGCCCATCGCCCCGAGGTAGAACGCCAGCCAGGGGCGGACGGCGGCGCGCGCCGCCGCCAAATCCTCGTCGATCGCCAGCGCCACCGCGGCGGCGACATCGATCTCCGCGCGGCTGCGCCCGGCCCGCGCGAGCCCGCGGTCGAGCGGCTCGAACAGCATGTCCGCGTGCTTGGGGTCGACCATGAACGGCAGCCAGCCGTCGGCGATCTCGCCGGTCTGCTCGACCGCCTTCGGCCCGACCGCGCCGAGGTAGACCGGGATCCGCTCCTGCACGGGCGTGGCCAGCAGCTTCAGCGGCCGCCCGGCGCCGTCCGGCAGCGGCAACCGATACTCGCTGCCCTGGTACTCCAGCGTCTTGCGGGCGAGCGCCAGCCGCACGATCTCCACGTATTCGCGCGTGCGCGTGACGGGCCGCGCGAACGGCACGCCGTACCAGCCCTCCGACACCTGCGGGCCCGACACGCCGAGGCCGAGCCGGAACCGCCCGCCGGACAGGACGTCGAGCGTCGCGGCGGCCATCGCGGTCGCCGCCGGCCGGCGGGCCGGGATCTGCAGCAGCCCGGACCCGAGCGCGACCCGCTCCGTGCGCCCGGTCAGCAGCCCGAGCACCGACACCGCGTCCTGGCCCCAGGCCTCGGAGATCCACACGGAATCGAGCCCCAGCTCGTCCGCGAGCATGGCCAGCTCGACCTGCTCCTCGAGCGAGAACCAGGGCCAGTAGGCGAGGAAGAGACCAGCGCGCATGGGGTTCCGTAGGCTAGGGGCCGGTGCGGCGCGAATTCGCCCCCCTGATGGTGGTCGCCCTCCGCGCGAGCGGAGGCACCGGCCCGCATGCCGTCGCGGCCCGTCAGGTGGTCCTGCTCGTGCTGATCGCGCAGCTGCTTGCCGCCTCGCAGCACGACGGCCCGCCGCACGCGTCCGCCCGCGCGCCGCGCCACGTCCCCGCCCGGCGCTCGCGGCGCCCGCACCGCGACGCGCTCGCCGGCCGGCGGCCGCGCGGGTGATACTGCGGCCATGGATCTCACGCTGATCGACCTCGACTCGCCGACCGAGGTGCGCACGTTCGCGAAGGGCCGCTTCGAGGTCTACCGCGTCGGCCCGATGACGCTCGGCCGTGCGACCTACGAGCCCGGCTGGCGCTGGTCCGAGCACGTCGGCGAGGGCTCGTGCCAGGTCGAGCACGTCGGCCTCGTGCTCTCCGGCCAGGCGGCCGTGAAGATGGACGACGGCACCGAGAAGGTCATGCGCGAGGGCGAGTTCTTCTACGTCCCGCCCGGCCACGACAGCTGGGTCGTCGGCGACGAGCCGTACATCTCGCTGCACATCATGGGCAGCGAGGACTACGCGTCCTAGTGATCGGCGCGCCGGGCTTCACGATCGGCTCCGACCCGCCGGCCTTCCTCGTCCACACGGTGGACGCCGCGCACGTGCAGCCGATCTGACGCCTATAACGTCGCGCCCGGGACTCGCCGCGGCTGCTCGTGGTCGTTGACGCTCGGGAGCAGCCGCTGGCCGTCCTGATAGCCCTCGCCGCGGACTTCGCCGGTGAAGGCGAGCCGCTCGAGCCGCGCGATCTCCTGCTCGCCGAGCAGCCGCGCCGGATCGTCCGGCGGCAGGTTCGCGATCAGGCGCTCGATCCGCTGGCGGATCTGCAGCGCGAAGTGCGGGGTGGAGGAGCCCATGAGCTGCCGGACGTCGTCGACCGTGACCAGGCGGTCAGGTCGCAGGCGCTCGGGCTGCTCGGCTTCGGCCATCTCACTCGCCTTCCGTGTTGACGGGCTGGATCTCCAGGAGAGCGTCGATGCGCGACTGCACGTCCCCCGAGATCGCGCTCTCGTCGCCCATGAGCCAGCCGTGATTGTAAACGCCGCGCACCGGGTCCTTGTCGTAGCCGGGCTGGATGTCGAGCAGGAAGTCCTGGACCGGCTCGGGCAGCGATCCGGCCTCGGAGATGAGCAGCAGCGGGCCGTACTGGCCGCTGCCGGACAGCGCCGCGGACGCGGCCGCGTCGAGCGTCCGCGAGCTGTTGGCGAACACGAGCCCGTGCCCCGGGTCGACCACGTTCCAGCCGAAGGTCCCGTCGCTGTAGCGGGCGAAGGCGATCGCGTTCTGGACCGGATCCGGGCCCGAGATGCGCTTGGTGCGCCCGAGCTTGGACAGCTCGCGGACGACGGTCTCGGAGATCGCCTCCGCGGGCCCGAGCACGTAGATCCGCGCCTTCGGATGCGCCTGGATGGCGGCCCGCGTCTCGGCCGGCAGCGAATCCTTGAGCGTCCACAGAACCGGGTCGCCGGAGCGGGCGGCCCAGCCCGCGGCGGGCATCGCGTACTCGGGGCTGTCGGCGGGCGCGATCAGCACGTCGCGCGTCGCGTCGCCGCTCACCTTGGTCTGCAGCTTGTCGATCGCCTGGGCGAGCGACGTCGAGCTCGCGCCCGGGATGTCCTTGATCCGGCGGTTGTCCGGCCGCGCCGCGGCTTCGCCGACGCGGATCACCTGCGCGCCGTCGAGCTGCTCGGCGCCGGACGGCGCGAGCTCCTCGAGCGCCTCGGCGCTCGCCGCGGGCAGCTCGCCGCCGTCGGAGAAGAGGATCGGCGCGCGCAGCGGCCGCGCCATCAGCTGCGCGGCCGAGATCGCCGCCCGCCAGTCCTCCTGGTCGGCGACCACGACGGCCTTCGGGCTGCTCTCCTCGGTCCGCGCGGGATAGACCGCGCGGGCGACGCCGGCGGCGTCGGCGATCGGGTCCGCGCCGGCCACCCGGGTGGTGTTCTTGGTGGCGAAGACCGGGAAGCCGAGCGAGGGCGCGTTGTCTCCCTGCTTCTCGTCGCCCTTGGCGCCGATCACGGGCTGGCTCTCCTGCCGATTGCCGCTGCCGCCACTGCCGCCGCCTCCGCAGCCGGAAACGGCGAGGACGAGCAGGAGTACCGCCAGGCCGCCTCGAATCACAGAACACAACGCTAGCGCCGCGCTAACCTCCCGCGCCGGTTGTGCGGTGTTCGCCGCTAAAGATCAGATAAGAGGCCGCCGACTAGACATACGACGGCACCATGTACTAGGGTGCCGCGCCAAGCCGAACCTCTGGGCATGAAGCTCAGGGGGCGGGGGACCCACAAGCAGTTGTTGGGGCGAGTCACGTCCAGAGCGACGTGAGGCGCAGGCTCTTTCAGCGCTAGCCCGTCAGCTAACCCCGCAGGCCGACGAAAGAGGTTGTTGGGTTGTCATTGCTGCGGGCGTTCGCCCTTACGATTTTCGCATTTCTAGTTCTGCCCGGGATCGCTTCGGCGCAATCCGGGCCATCGACCGGGGGCACCGCCTACGTGCCCCCGCCGCCCACGAACATGACGGTCGCGGGCGCCAAGGCCGAGCTGCTGCCCGACGGCACCGCCGCGGCTCCCGCCGGCGCGCCGATCGAGATCCAGAAGGCGATCTGGGCCGCCAACACGATCCAGGACAAGCCCTACAAGTGGGGCGGCGGGCACGCCAAGATCGAGGACACGGGCTACGACTGCTCGGGCACCGTGTCCTACGCGCTGTACCACGCCGGCCTGCTCGAGTCCCCGCTCCCGTCCGGCCCATTCATGCGCTGGGGCGAGCGCGGGCGCGGCCAGTGGATCACCATCTTCGCCAACCGCGGCCACGCCTACGCGGTCATCGCGGGCCTGCGGCTGGACACCAGTGCCTACGCCTCCCGTGCGGCATCCAAGCGCAAGTACGCCAAGGCGTACGAGCGCGGCCCGCGCTGGCGCCCCACATCGCGCCCGGCGCGCGGCTTCACCAAGCGCCACCCAGTCGGCTTCTAAAGCCGCTCCAGACCGGCGATCGGCGCGGCCGTGAGACGGCCGCGCCCACGCCGGACGGTACGCTTGGTGGGACCCGAACCGGACCATCCAAGGAGGCAGCCGTGCCCGGCATCGGCGGACGCATGTCCACCGTCATCAAGGCGAAGATCTCAAAGCTCCTCGACCGGGCTGAGGATCCCGCGGAGACGCTCGAGTACAGCTACCAGAAGCAGATGGAGCTGCTCCAGAACGTCAAGAAGGGCGTCGCGGACGTCGTCACGTCCAAGAAGCGCCTCCAGCTCCAGCAGCAGAAGCTCGAGCAACAGGTCGTCAAGCTCGACACCCAGGCCCGCCAGGCGCTGTCGCAGGGCCGCGAGGATCTCGCCCGCACCGCGCTCGAGCGTAAGCAGTTCGCGCAGGGCGAGCTCCAGTCGCTCGACCAGCAGGTCGCCGAGCTCGAGACCCAGCAGGCGTCGCTGATCGAGAAGGAGCAGAAGCTGCGCTCCAAGCTCGAGCAGTTCCGGACCAAGAAGGAGGTCATCAAGGCGCAGTACTCGGCCGCCGAGGCGCAGGTGAAGATCTCCGAGGCGGCGAGCGGCGTCGGCGAGGAGATGGCCGACGTCGGTCTGGCCATGCAGCGCGCGCTCGACAAGACCGAGAACATGCGCGCGCGCGCGAACGCGATGGACGAGCTCGAGGCCGCCGGAGCGTTCGACGACCAGCTGTCGTTGAGCGCCGGGCAGGACGACATCGACCGCGAGCTCCACCAGCTCACGTCTCAGGGCGCGGTCGACGACGACCTCGAGCGCATGAAGGCCGAGCTCGGCCAGGGCTCCGCCCCACCGCCGCAGTCGCTCGAGTCGGGCGAGACGAAGGACCAGGCGTGATCGTCCGTATCTCCACCGAGAGCCAGTACCGGCTGCCGGAGGACGCCGCCGACGAGTTGAACGAGCTCGACAATCAGGTCGTGGAGGCGGTCGAGGCCGGCGACGAGGATCGCTTCCACGAGCTGTTCGAGCAGCTGATCGACCTCGTGCGGCGCGCCGGTCAGCCGCTCGAGGAGGACGCGCTCGAGGAGTCCGACGTGATCATCCCGCCGCCCGACACCTCGTTCGTCGAGGCGGCGGAGGAGTTCACCGGCGAGGGCCTGATCCCGGACTAGCCGAGCGTCGCCCTAGAGGGGGATGCCCCAGAGGGGGAACCAGCGCTCGAGCTCGGGCTCGACCGGCAGGTCGGCGCCGATCTGGGCTTTCAGCCGCAGCTCGCGCTCGTTGTCGCGCTGCTCGCTCCCCGCGGCGGGCACGAACGGGTAGAAGCTGCCGCGCTTGAAGTTGTAGATCCAGTACAGCTTGCGGCCGCGCTCGTCGGTGAACGCGAACACGGCGGCGAGGATGCGGTCCCCGTAGCCTCCGCCCTGGAGCGCGCCGGACACGGCGTTGACGCCCACCACGAGGTCCTCGAAGTCGGGGTCCGCGAGCACCATCCAGCGGTAGCCGTACTCGTCGTCGCTCTTGCTGACCGTCGTGCCGACGTCGGACCCCGTGCCCTCCACGACCTCCTCCATGTCCTTGACGATCGCGTCGAAGTCGGCGGTCTCGAGCGGCTGGAAGACGATCCCCGCCTTGCCGGAGCTCTTGAGCGAGAGCTCCATCTCCATCTTCACGTAGGCGGTCGTCATCGCGAACAGGCGGTCGGGCGCCGGCTGCTTGAGCTCGCGCTTGCCGCGGAGGATGTCGAGGAAGCCCACTAGGCGGCGACCTGGCCCTGGAGCTGCGACTCGAGCCGCGCCAGCGCCGCGATCCGCTTCTCCATCGGCGGGTGGGTCGCGAACAGGCCCGCGATGCCCTTGCCGGCGCCGGCCGGGAAGATGAAGAAGGCGTTGAGCTCGCTGGCCGCGCGCAGGTCCTTCTGGGGGATCGCGTGCATGCCGCTGGAGATCTTCGTGAGGGCCGACGCGAGCGCGCTCGGCCGCCCCGTAATGATCGCCGCGCCGCGGTCGGCCGCGAACTCGCGGTAACGCGACAGCGCCTGCATGAGCAGGAACGAGATCACGTAGACCACGAGCGACACCAGCAGCAGCACGAGGAAGCTCGGGTTGTCATCGTCGTCGCCGTAGGAGCCGCCGCCGCCGAACAAGAAGCCGAACTGGACGATGTACGCGGCGACCGTCGCGAAGAAGCCGGCGAGCGTCATCACCAGCACGTCGCGGTTGGCGACGTGCGTGAGCTCGTGCGCCATGACACCCTCGAGCTCGGCCGGCGAGAGCAGCTCCATGATCCCGGTCGTCGCGCACACGGTCGCGGACTTCGGCGAGCGGCCGAGCGCGAACGCGTTCGGCATCCGAGTGTTGGCGACCGCGACGCGCGGCTTCGGCAGGTCCGCCTGCACGCACAGGCGGTCGATCATCGCGTGCAGCTGCGGCGCCTCCTGGGGCGTGACGACGCGCGCGCCCATCGCCGCGAGCGCGAGCTTGTCCGAGGCGAACAGCTGCACGAGCGCGAGACCGCCGGCGATGATCGCGACCGTGACGCCGTTCACGCCGGCCCCGAGCAGGGCGACGACGAAGATGACGTAGACGAGGCCGAGCAGGAACATCGTCACCGTCATGCGGATCTGCAGGCCGGTGTCCTTGCCGAATGAGTTGGGTCTGGGCATCTGTAGATAAAGATGGTGGCAGACCGCAGCGACCCTTGATCAACAAATTAAGCGCCAAGACCCTGGTAGATTGCGGGCCGCCGAATCCCCGGGGTGACCAGCCCGGCGGAGCGGGGGAACCATGGAGGTCCTGGGGCGAATCGCGGTCTGATGACCGTGTAGCGCACGCTCGCGAGCCCGTCAGCTAACCCCGCAGGCAGATGGGGAGATGACACTGTCCGGCTCGTCGCGACCACGCGCAAAAGCCCTGCATCCTGCAGGATTCCTTGCATGCTCCATAACGAGGGGCGAACTGCTGGCACCCGGCGGTGGGGGCGCCTAGCATGGCCCGCCGCATGGGTCGTCGACTGGGACTGCTGCTCGTGGTGGCGGCGCTGCCGCTCGCCCTCTGGGGCGTGCTCCCGCTGCTGTCGGGCGCCGACACGCCTGGCCAGATCCAGAACAAGATCGAGGCGGCCCGCGGCAAGATCGACCAGCGCAAGGGCCGCGAGCGCGTCCTGACGTCGGACATCAGCGCGGTCACGCACCGGATCGGGTCGCTACAGGCCGACATCACGGTGCTGCAGACCAAGCAGGTCCGCCTGCAGGCCGACCTCGACGCCAAGCGCGCCGAGCTGGCCGAGATCCAGGAGGATCTGCGGCGCGAGCGGCTCAAGCTCGCCCGGCTGCGCGACCGCCTGGCGCGGGCGCGGGTGCTGCTGGCCAACCGCCTCGTCGAGATCTACAAGTCCGACGCGCCGGACGTGGTCACCGTCGTGCTCGAGGCCAACGGCTTCCGCGATCTGCTCGAGCGCGCGGAGTTCATGGAGCGCGTCTCCACCGGCGACGCCCGGCTGATCAACCGCGTCACGTCGGCGAAGGCCGAGGCGACGGCGACGGCCCAGCACTTGGACAAGCTCGAGGCGCGGGCCGAAGCGATCGCCAAGGAGATCGAGGGCGAGGTCGCCCAGGTCGTGGAGGTCAAGGGCAGCTTGATCAACCGCCGCGACCAGTACGCCTCCGTGCGCGCCGACAAGGCGTCGATGCTGGCTACCACGCGCGAATCACGGCACGCGCTCGAGGAGGACGTCGCCGAGCTGCAGAAGCAGCAGTCGGCGATCATCGCCAAGCTGCAGGGCAGCTCCTCGCCGGTCGCCGGGCCGATCCAGCAGGGCTCCGGGGGCATGATCTGGCCGGTCAGCGGCCCGATCACGTCGGGCTTCTGCGAGGTGCGGTCCTACGAGGCGTGCCATCCGGGCATCGACATCGCGGTGCCGACCGGCACGCCGATCCGCGCCGCCGCGTCGGGTCGCGTGGCGATCGCCGGCTGGGTCGGCGGCTACGGCAACTACACGTGCATCCAGCACTCGGCCTCGCTGTCCTCCTGCTACGGCCACCAGTCGAGCATCCAGGTGTCGGTTGGTCAGTCGGTCACCCAGGGCCAGGTCATCGGGCTGTCCGGCAGCACCGGCAACAGCACGGGCCCGCACCTGCACTTCGAGGTGCGAATCAACGGGTCCGTCGTGAACCCGATGAACTATCTCTAGGTACTCGCGCGAGCTTGCGAGGGCGAGTAAGCCGCATACTCTTTTCGCATGCAGCCCGAGCTGCACATCGCTGGGATCACGCTGCAGACGTTCGGCCTGATGATGGGGCTTGCGTTCGTGGTCGCCGGCGCGATCGCGGGCCGGTTCCTGAAGGAGCTCGGCAAGCCGGTCGACTGGGCGTACGAGATGGTCTTCGCCGCGCTCGTTGGCGGGATCGTCGGCGCGCGGCTGTGGTGGATCGCCGAGAACTGGTCCGACGCCAAGGACGACGTCGTCGGCAGCCTGTTCTCCGGCTCCGGCCTGGTGTGGTACG
Organism: Solirubrobacteraceae bacterium; assembly: GCA_036520135.1. Taxonomy (GTDB): domain Bacteria; phylum Actinomycetota; class Thermoleophilia; order Solirubrobacterales; family Solirubrobacteraceae; genus DASSUW01. The sequence goes on along the minus strand of DATDKF010000468.1, from coordinate 14,198 downwards.
GCGGGGCGATCGGCGGCGCCATCTGCGTGCTCGCGTGGGGTTGGTGGCGCAACTTCCTGACGCTGCAGCTGCTCGACGTCGCGTCGGTGCCGCTCGCGGCCGGCTACGGGATCGGCCGCATCGGCTGCCAGCTCGCCGGTGACGGCGACTACGGCATCCCGTGGGACGGCCCGTGGGCGATGGCGTACCCGAACGGCACAGTGCCGACGACCGAGAAGGTCCACCCGACGCCGGTCTACGAGACGATCACGATGCTGCTCGTCGCGGCGCTGCTATGGCGCTGGCGCCACCGCTGGCAGCCCGGGACGCTGTTCGCGCTCTATCTGATCCTGGCCGGCGCCGAGCGCTTCCTCGTCGAGTTCGTGCGCCGCAACGACGACGTGCTGCTCGGCCTCACCCAGCCGCAGCTGCTGTCGCTGCTGATGATCGCCGGCGGCGGGATCTGGCTGCTCGTGCGGCGCCCGGTCGCCGCCCCCGCGCCCGTGCGCGCATAGAGTCCTCGCCCGTGTATCCCGAGGACTCCTCCGTCGAGGGCGGCGTGCTCACGATCGGCGGCTGCGACTCGCGCGCGCTCGCGCGCGAGTTCGGCACGCCCGCGTATGTCGTCGCCGAGGCCGACCTGCGCGCTCGGGCGCGCGGGTTCATCCGCGCCCTGGCGGAGCGCCACGGCGGGCCCGGCGAGGTGGTCTTCGCATCAAAGGCGTTCCCGTGCACGGCGGTGCTGCGGGTGTTCGCCGAGGAGGGCCTCGGCTGCGACGTCGCCTCCGGCGGTGAGCTGCACCTGGCGCTGCGCGCCGGCTTCACGCCCGAGCGGCTCTACCTGCACGGCAACGCCAAGTCCGAGGCCGAGCTGGCGATGGCGCTCGAGGCGGGCGTCGGGACGATCGTGCTCGACAACGAGGGGGAGGCGGACCGGCTGGCCGCGCTGGACGGCGGACCGCGGCTGCTCGCGCGCGTCGTCCCCGGAGTCGACGCCGACACGCACGAGCACATCCTCACTGGCCAGGCGGGCTCGAAGTTCGGGATGGCGCCGGACGTCGCCCGCGCGCTCGCCGCGCGTGTGGACCTCGCCGGGCTGCACATGCACATCGGCTCGCAGCTGCGCTCGCTCGATCCGTACCGGCGGGCGATCGCGGCGCTGGCGGCCGTCGGCGACTTCGAGGTCTACGACCTCGGCGGCGGGCTCGGGGTCCCGTACGTGGACGGCGACGACGTGGTGGCGGCCGACGACTGGGTCGCGGGCATGGTCGCCGCGGCGCACGCCGAGCTGGGGGAGGGGAAGTCGCTCGTGCTCGAGCCCGGCCGCGCGCTGGTGGCCACCGCCGGCGTGACGCTCTACACGGTCGAGTCGGTCAAGCCCGGGCTGGCGGGCGAGACGATCGTGGCCGTGGACGGCGGGATGTCCGACAATCTGCGCCCGATGCTCTACGGCGCCGCCTACTCCGCCGCGCTCGCAGGCCGAATGGACGGGGGCGGGAGCGTCAGCACCGTCGTCGGCAAGCACTGCGAGTCGGGCGACGTGCTCGTCCGCGACGTCGCGCTGCCCGACCCGCGGCCCGGCGACGTGCTGGTGACGCCGGTAACCGGCGCCTACGGGCACGCGATGGCCAGCAACTACAACGGCGTCCCGCGGCCGCCGGTGATCTTCTGCTCGGGCGGCGACGCGCGCGTCGTGGTCCGGCGCGAGACCTACGAGGACCTGCATGGCAGAGACGTTTAGGGTCGGCCTGCTCGGCCACGGCACCGTCGGCTCGGCGTTCGAGGCGCTGCTGGCCGAGCGCGCGGACGCGTTCGTGCCGATCACCGGCATGCGGCCCGAGATCACCGGGGTCCTCACGCGCTCGCGCGGCGACTTCGACGCGGTGCTCGAGAACAGCGACCTGATCGTCGAGCTGATCGGCGGGCTCGAGCCGGCGCGCGACTACGTGCTACGCGCGATGCAGGCGGGCCGTCACGTGGTGTCCGCCAACAAGCAGTTGCTGTCGCAGTACGGCGAGGAGCTGTGGGCGTGCGCGCGCGAGAACGGAGTGCAGCTGCGGTTCGAGGGCGCCGTCGCCGGGGTGGTCCCGGTGATCCGGGTGCTGCAGGAGTCGCTGGCCGCGACCCGCGTGGAGCGCATCCACGGGATCGTCAACGGCACCACGAACTACATCCTCACCGAGATGGCGAGCCGCGGCCTGTCCTACGAGGACGCGCTACGGCAGGCGCAGGAGCTGGGCTACGCCGAGGCCGACCCGACCGACGACGTCACCGGCCGCGACGCCGCCGCCAAGATGGCGATCCTCGCGCGGCTGGCTTTCTCGACCCCGGTCCATCTCGACCAGGTCATCTACGAGGGGATCGAGCACCTCACGGGCGAGGACATGGAGTACGCGAAGGAGCTGGGGCTCGGGCTCAAGCTGATCGGCACGGCCGAGCGGGTCGACGGCGGGATCAGCGTGCGCGTGCACCCGGCGTTCCTGTACGCCGAGCACCCGCTGGCGTCGGTCCATGGCCCGTTCAACGCGGTGACGGTCGAGTCCGACGCGATCACCGAGGTCACGCTGTCCGGCCCGGGGGCGGGCGGCCCGCAGACCGCGACCGCCGTGCTCGGCGACGTCGTGTCGGCGATGATCCCGCCCGCCTCTACGCCGGAGACGACCGAGGCGCTGCCGGTGGTCAACGACATCGAGTCGGCGTTCTACCTGCACATGGAAGTCGCCGACCGGCCGGGCGTGCTCGCGCAGGTCGCCGAGCTGCTGGGCATGCAGGGCGCGTCGATCCGCTCGGTCGTGCAGAAGGGGCTCGGCGAGAACGCCCGGCTCGTGCTGGTCATGCACCCGCTACTGGAGTCGCGCTTCTACGCCGCGGTGCGGCTGATCTCGCAGCTCGACTTCATCCGCTCGGCGCCGCGCGCGATCCGGGTGATCGACGAGGAGTTCGTTTGACCGGTCTGATCGAGCGCTGGCGCGACCGGCTGCCGTTCGCGGACGGCGACCCGGTCGTGTCGCTGTCGGAGGGCTCCACCCCGCTGGTGCTGGCCGAGCGCGTGTCCGAGCGCGCCGGCTGCGAGGTGTGGCTCAAGCTCGAGGGAGCAAATCCCACGGGCTCGTTCAAGGACCGCGGGATGACGTGCGCCGTCTCGGCGGCGGTCCGCGAGGGGGCCGAGGCCGTGATCTGCGCCTCCACGGGCAACACCGCGGCGAGCGCGGCGGCGTACGCGGCGCGCGCCGGGCTGACCGGCGCGGTGATCGTGCCCGAGGGCAAGATCGCGACCGGCAAGCTCGCCCAGGCGTTGATGCACGGCGCGCGCGTGGTCGCGCTGCGCGGCAACTTCGACGAGGCGCTGGCGCTGGTCCGCGAGCTCGTCCAGCGGCACCCGATCGCGCTCGTCAACTCGGTCAATCCGTTCCGGCTCGAGGGGCAGAAGACCGCCTCGCTGGAGATCGCCGAGGAGATCGGCTCGATCGACGCGCTGGCGATCCCGGTCGGGAACGCCGGCAACATCACGGCGTACTGGAAGGGGTTCCAGGAGGTCGACGAGAGCCCGATGATGCTCGGCTTCCAGGCCGAGGGCGCGGCGCCGCTGGTCCACGGGAAACCGGTGGCGAACCCGGAAACGGTGGCGAGCGCGATCCGGATCGGCAACCCCGCGCGCTGGGAGGAGGCGATGGCGGCGATGACCGCCTCGCACGGCTCGGTGCGCGCGGTCTCGGACGCCCAGATCCTCGAGGCCTACCGGTTCCTGGCGGCCGCGGAGGGCGTGTTCTGCGAGCCCGCGTCGGCGACCAGCGTCGCCGGTGTCCTCGCGCACGGCGCGCAGGGTGCCGAGCGGGTCGTCTGCGTGCTCACCGGCCACGGGTTGAAGGACCCGCAGACCGCGCTCGCCCACGCGGGGTCGGTCGTGCCGTGCGAGCCGGACATCGGAGCCGTCGAGCAGGCCGTGCTGGCTTGAGCGTGCTGGTCCGCGTCCCGGCGTCGTCGGCCAACCTCGGGCCCGGCTTCGACGTGCTCGCGGCGGCGCTGGGCCTGTACATGGAGCTCGAGGTGGCGGAGACCGGCCGCTTCGAGGTGCGGACCGACCTGTCGATCGCCCGCGACTCGCGCAACCTGGCGGTGCGCGGGTTCGCGGCGCTGCGCCCCGTCGGCGGGGTCCGGTTCACGATCCGGTCCGAGATCCCGCTCTCGGGCGGGCTCGGCACGAGCGCGGCGGCCTACGTGGCGGGCCTGACCGCCGCCGACGCATTGAACGGCGGCGGCGCCGACGTGCTGGCCGAGGCGACGCGGCTCGAGGGCCATCCCGACAACGCGGCGGCCGCGCTGCTGGGCGGGTTCGTGGTCTGCGCGGGCGGCCGCGCCGAGCGGCTCGACCCGCCGGCGGGCCTCGACGCCGTGCTCGTCGTCCCGGGCCGCGCTGTCCGGACCGCCAAGGCCCGCGCCGCGCTACCGCCCGACGTGCCGATGACCGAGGCGGTCTTCAACATCGGCCGCGCGAGCCTGCTCGTGCTCGGCCTGGCCCGCGGCGACCTGGACCTCGTCGCGCGCGGGCTGGAGGACCGGCTGCACCAGCCGCGGCGGGCGTCGCTCTACCCGCGCTCGATGGAGATCGTCGAGCGGGCCCGCGATCTCGGGGCGCTCGGCGCCACGATCTCGGGCGCGGGGCCGAGCGTGCTGGTCTGGGTACGCGCCGAGCGCGCCGCCGAGGTGGCGGCGCGGCTCGAGAGCGAGTGCGCGGGCTGGGCGCGCGTGATGAGGTTGCCGTTCGCGCCCGCCGGCGTCGAGGTCCGGACGGCGGGCGCTTAGGCTCAGGGCAGCGCCCGGGCGAGCGCGAAGCTGCCGCCGTTCGCCGCATCGACGGCGGCCACGGCCTTGCCGTCCGGGCCGATCGCGACGTCGTTGCCGCGGTCACCGGCTCCGTGGAAGTCCGTGATGAGGATCCCTTCGCCGTCGCCGCCGAAGCTCTCGTCGACTTCGCCGCGGTCGGTGTACCGGACCATCGCGAGATCATTGAACGTCGCGCTGGTGTTGCGGCCGGCAAGGACGATCCTGCCGTCCGCCTGGATCGCGAGATCCTCGGCGAAGTCGTCGGCGAACGCCTGCCCCGGAGACACGTCGGTGGTGACGAGCCCGGCCTCGCCGATCGACGTGTCGAGCGCGCCGTCCTCGTCGAACATGGCGAGCGCGAAGTCGTGCACGCTGAGGCCGCTCGACGCGCTGCCGGCGAGCACGATCTTGCCGTCCGGTTGCCGCGACCCTCCTTGGGTCACCTTGGCCCTAAGACGCCCCTCCCACCGCCCTATTCCAGGGGGTGGCTTACGTTTGTTGCCCAGGAGGCAACATTCGTTAGCCACCCCCTCCCGCGCTTCCCTTCAATGCGCAGTTCGTGCCTTAGGCGCGCACGAACACCGGCGCGCCCAACGGCACCCGCCGCATGAGCGCGCGGATGTCGTGCGTGTAGGCGCGCATGCACCCCAGCGATGCCTCGGTGCCGACGGTCTCCTCGTTCAGGGTGCCGTGGATCGCGAGGCGGTCGCCGCCCGGCCAGCCGGGGACGAGCTTGGTCTGGTGGCCCGTGAGGGCGAGGGCGCAACAGCCGTACGGGGAGTCGGCGCGGTCCGTGCGCAGGCGGTCGGTGACCGCGAAGCGGCCAAGCGGCGTCTCGTTGCCAGGGCGGCCGACCGCGATCGGGAACCGGCGCAGGACCGCGTCGCCACGGCGCAGCGTCAGGCGGCGGGCGGAGCGGTCGACGTGGATCGAGATGTCGGTGGCGCCCAGCCGGGCCGCGCCCGCGCGGATCCAGCCGCTGCGGCCGTTCCGCCGCTCGCTCGCGCTCACGCGCAGCCAGCCGCCGCGCCGGGCGGTCACGGCGAGCACGCGCTCAGAGCCGAACTCGGTCGTGCGGCCGATCCGCGCCACCACCCGGCCGCCCGCCGCAGCGCGCAACGCCGTCCGCCGCAGCACGTGCGCGGTCGTGTAGCGCCCCTGCGGCGCCACGGGCCTCTTATCCGCCGGGATGGCGACGAAGCCGGCCTTGGGCGCCTCGCGGTTGGTCGTCGCCACCGGCGTCCCCCCGCCGCACCCCGCCAGGACCACGACCGCGGCGACGGGAAGCGACCGGCGCATGCCCGCTAGCTTGCCAGCAGCGGCTTCAGCGCGCGCCGGGCGTCGCGCAGCCCGATCCGGGCCAGGACCTCGTCGGCTAGCGCGAGATAGTCGGCGCCGAGGTCGGGCCGGTGGTCGAGGATCGACTCAGCCCGCTCCGCCGACTCGGCGTACGCGATCGAGGAGCGGATGACCGTGCTGAAGACCTTGTCGCCGAGGTGCTCCGTCAGCTGCGCGTAGGCCTCGCGTGAGTGGACCGTCCGCATGTCGGCGATGTTCATCACCACGCCGAGCCACTCGAGATCGGGGTTGTAGAACTCCTTCGCCTGTTCGATCACGTCGAGCGCGCCCTGCACCCCCTGCAGCGCGAAGTACTGCGCCTCGGAGGAGATCAGCGCCCAGTCCGCGGCCACCAAGCCGTTGATGGTGAGCAGCCCCAGCGCCGGCGGGCAGTCGATCAGGATCACGTCGTGCTGCTTGCGTGCGTCCTTGAGCGCCTTGCGCAACACCAGCTCCCTGCCCATCTTGCCCGACATCGAGCGCTCGACCTCGGCGAGGATCGGCGTCGCCGGCACGATGCCGTCGTGCACGGCGGCCTTCGTCTTGGCGTCACCCGCCAGGACGTCGGCGATCGTGGGGCTGGCGTCCGGAGGGACGTCGAAGTAGTCCGACAGGTTGCCCTGCGGGTCCATGTCGACGGCGAGGACGTCCAGGCCGACGCGCCGCAGCACGTCGGACAGCGTCCGCACCGTTGTGGTCTTGCCCGTGCCGCCCTTGAGCGACAGGACCGCGATCGTCTCGGCCATTGAGGACGGGCACGATACCGCCCGTCCCGGTGTCGATTCGCTACTCCGTGGTTGCCGAGCCGCTGGCGGGGATCGGCGAGCCGACCGTCGCCGTGTCGAGGAAGTACAGCGAGTGGCGGCCGACGGTGATCTCGTCGCCGTCGGACAGCGGGCTCCACTCCACCCGGGCGCCGTTGACGAAGATGCCGTTCAGCGAGCGGTCGTCGAGCACGCGGACGCCCTCGGCCTGGTTGACGACCAGCGCGTGGCGGCGCGAGACCGTCGCGTCGTCGAACCTGACGTCGGCGGCCAGCGACCGGCCGATCCGCGTCCACTCGCGCGAGATCGCGACGACGACCTTGCGGCCGTCCTCGTCGTAGGCGAGGTACTTGCCCGGTGCATCCAGCCCGGCGCGCGCTTCGTCGACCCAGGCAGGGCGCTCGCGGCGCTCGCCGTCTTCGACCACGGGAACCTGGTCCTGGCCTACGCCCGGCAACGTGCCCGTGTGCTGAACGTCGTCTTGCATGCTCCGCCTTCGGATCTTAGGGACCGGGTCAATGGAGGGGTCCGACTGCCCGTGGCGAAACGGCTTCAAACCATGCTCGCCCTGACCCGCCACCGGAACCCCCTGGTGGAGATATCTCTCCTCCGCCACAGCGTGGGAGCCCTGAGCGCCCGTCGCCACGGCTGTGTGCACTGCCATCGTACCCCGCTGATCGGCGAAGTCGTACACCTTTACGGGGAGCGGCTCGTCTGCGAGCTGTGCCGGCCGCTCCATCGCGAGACGCCCGGGCGGTCGGAGGTCGTGCGCTCGCCGGAGCACGAGCGCGCCGTGCGGTCGCGCCCGCGCGCCGCCTGAGCCGACTATCCTTCGCGCCGCCGTGGATCCCGTGAGCGTGAAGGTCACGATCGATCGCCCGCGCGAGGAGGTCTTCGTCTACCTCGCCGACGTCGCCAACCACGCCGAGTTCAGCGATCACTACACGTCGGACTGGCACCTGACGCGGATCGACTCCGTGGGCCGCGGGGCGGGGGCGCGGTTCCGCGTCGGCGCGCCGCTACAGCGCTTCGACTGGGGCGACATGACGCTCGTCGTGGTCGATCCGCCGCACCGGATCGTCGCGCTCGGGCGCTACGGCAAGTTCAACCGGATCAAGACCACCGCGATCTGGACGCTCGACGAGGGGCCCGGCGGCAGCACCGAGGTTGACTACATGTTCGAGTCCGAGCCCGTGTTCCCGACCGACCGGATCGTCGAGGCGCTCTCCGGCCAGCGCCGCTGGTACAAGCGCAAGGCCCGCAAGGCGCTCAGCCGCCTGCAGGCGATCCTCGAGGAGAACCAGGACCGGGGGCGGCGTGTGACCGTCGCAGGTCTTTAGTACCGGCCTCCGCAAGCACGCGCGGTTCCGGCGGCCGCCGATCACCGCCTGACGGCACCCGGTGACCGGTCATGTGCCACCGGCACACTCCCGGATCACCGTGCGGCGTCAGCCGGCGCCGGCGACCACCGGCGACCGCGCGTTCTTCCGGACACCGGTACTAGACTCCCGCCCGATGCGCCGCCTCGTCCTGGCAATCGCTCTGCTCGCGGTCGTCGCCGCCGGCTGCGGGCAATCCGAGGGCGAGACGCACGCCACGACCGAGGGCGTCTACCTCGAGATCGGCGGCTTGGCGTACCAGATCGAGATGTCGCGGTACATGAACGCGAACGACATCGAGGACCGCGAGTACCTCAAGGGCCTGTCAAGCGGCACGGCCCAGCCGGGCGCCGACGAGACGTGGTTCGGCGTCTGGGTCCGGGTCGAGAACTTCTCCGACGAGGCGCGCCCGGCGGCGGACACGTGGGAGATCCGCGACACGCTCGACAAGATCTACCGGCCGATCCCGATCGACACGGACAGCAACGTGTTCGCGTTCCAGAAGGGCATCGAGGTCCCGCCGGGTGTCACGCTCCCGCTCCCGAGCACGGCGGCCGGCCAGGGCCCGATCCAGGGTTCGCTGCTGCTGTTCAAGATCAAGAACGACTCGCTGCAGAACCGTCCGCTCGAGCTGCGCTTCTCCAACGGGTCGCAGGGCGAGATCGGCAGCTACGACCTCGACGTCTAGCCCGTAACGGCGGCCTGGATGACCTCGCGCGCGGCGGGCGCAGCGGTCTCGCCCCCGGCGCCCTGGGCGATGAGCAGGACGCAGACGGCGATCCGCGGGTGGCCGGCGGGCGCGTAGGCGGCGAACCACGCGTCGGTGTCCGTCGGGTCCTCCTGCGGGGCCTGCTCGCCGTCCTCCGGCGGGACCGGGTCCTGGTTGACGGTCGAGCGCAGCTCGGCGGTGCCGGTCTTGCCGGCCACCGGCACGCCGTCGATCTGGGCGCCGACGCCGGTGCCGCCGGTCACGACCGCGCGCATCGAGCGGCCCACGAAGCGGGCGACCGAGGCCGGGATCGCACGCGTGGACTTCGGCGGCGCCCCCTTGCGCAGGGTCGGATGCATGCGGACGCCGTCTTCGCCGATCGCGGCCGCGATCAGCGCCATCTGCAGCGGCGTCGTGAGCACCTTGCCCTGCCCGATCGCGGTCGAGCCGACGGCGAGGTCGTCGCCGATCTCCGACGCGTCCGGGATCGTCGACCGGGCGGCGCCCGCCAGGCCCGGGTCCTCGTTGAAGCCGAAGTGCTCGGCGGTGGCGACGAGCCGGCGCGCGCCCAGCTCCGCGCCGAGCGGGGCGAAGACCGAGTTGCACGAGTGCGCGAACGACTGGATCAGGCTCCCGCCGCACGACTCGCCGTTGGCGTTCTGGAGCTCGGTGCCCTCGAGCGTCGCCGCCGTCTGCACCGGGAACGTCTCGTTGCGCTTGACCGTCCCGGCCTCGAGCGCGCCGGACAGCGTGATGATCTTGAAGACCGAGCCGGGCGGCTGCGGCGCCGAGAACGCGACGCCGGAGAGCGCGAGCACCTCGCCGGTGCGCGGCCGGACCGCGGCGATGCCGCCGTAGCGGCCGGCCAGCGCCGTGACGGCGGCGCGCTGGATCTCCGGGTCGATCGTCGTGCGGACGCTCTCCCCGCGCTCGGGCGGGGCGCTCGCCAGCACCCGGGTCCCGGCCAGCAGCTCGCCGCCAGGCTTGCCCGCGAGCTGGGCGTCGAACTCGCGCTCGAGCCCGCTGAGCCCGACCGGCGCGCCCTCCGGCACGCCCCTCGAGGCCACCTCGGCCGCCCGCTCGGGCGGCGCGGGGCCGACGCGGCCCGCGATCTCCGAGGCCAGCGGATCGAGGTTCGACAGCCGCGCCTCGCCCTTGGCGATCGCGGTGCCGTCGCGCGCCCGGATCGTCGCGCGCGCGGGCATCCGCGTGTGTCGGCTGAGCTCCTCGCCGCGCTGCATGCCCGGGAACACGAGCTCCGGCTCCCACGCGATCGCCGGCTCGCCATCGTCCGACTCACCGATCGGCAGCGTCACGTTCGCGCGGACGTCGCCGAAGATCCGGGTGCTGACCCGGACGGGCACGGTCACGCTGTCGTTGCGCGGCTCGGCGGGCCGCGCTGCCCGCACCCGCACCATCGTGGCAGTGGTCGCGGCACGCCGGTACACGCGAGCGAAGCGGGTCACCGACATCCGCTCCTTCGCCTCCGGCGTGAGCATCCCGTACATGGCCGCGTAGTCCCCCCGCTCCCAGGCGGAGGCGAAGCGCGCAGCGAGCTTGCGCTCGGCCGGCTCGTGGCGGCCGCCCGCGACGAGGCCGCCCGCGAACGCTCCGGCCGCGAGCACCAGCAGCGGCGCGAGCCGGCGCAGCCTCCTGCTGCGCCGTGATGACGGAGAGCGGGTCACGGCCATGGGGGCCAACACAAGGGTACGAGTAGGCTCGGACTCGAATTGACCGGGATCGACTGGGTGATCGTCGGAGCCATAGTGCTCCTCGGGCTCTTCGGTTGGGCACAGGGATTCATCTCTGGCGCCCTGGCGCTCGTCGGGTTCGCCGCGGGAGCCTGGCTGGGCACGCGGATCGCCCCGGTGTTCCTGTCCGGAGGGCGCGAGTCGGCGTGGGCGCCGGCCTTCGCGCTCGTCGGAGCCATCATCGCGGGCGGGGTACTCGCGGCCGGGTTCGAGGGGGTCGGCGCGCGGCTGCGGGCGCGCTTTCGCTCACCCGCGTTCGCGACGATCGACGGCGCGCTCGGCGCGGTGCTCACCGCGTGCGTCGGGCTGCTCGTCGCCTGGGTGCTCGGCGCTGTCGCGCTGCGCGCGGGACCCGACATCCGGCGCGACGTCCAGCGCTCGGCGATCCTGCGCCAGCTCAACGCGGTGCTGCCGCCGACAGGGCCGCTGCTCAACACGCTGCGCGCGCTCGACCCGTTCCCGCGCATCGACGGCCCGGCCGCGCGCGTGCCCGCGCCGCAGGCCGGGATCCCCCGCGACCCGGAGGTGGCGGCCGCGCGGCGCAGCGTCGTGAAGGTGCTCGGGACCGCCTGCGGGGTCGGCGTCGAGGGATCGGGCTGGGTCGCCCGCGACGGGCTCGTGGTCACGAACGCGCACGTGGTCGCGGGGCAGGACGACACGCGCGTGCTGCCGGGCGGGTCGGGGCCGGGGCTCGGCGCCCAGGCCCTGGCCTTCGATCCCACGAACGACCTCGCGGTCCTGCGCGTGGACGGGCTCGACGCGCCGGCGCTGCCGATCGCCCGCGATCCCGCGGCCGGCACGTCGGCGGCCATCCTCGGCTTCCCGCTCAACGGCCCGTACGACGCGCGCGCCGGGCGGCTCGGCCAGACGCGCGAGGTCGTCACGCAGAACGCTTACGGCCGCGGCCCGGTGCGGCGCCGGATCACGTCGCTGCGCGGTGTCGTGCGCTCGGGCAACTCGGGCGGCCCGATGGTCGACGGCGCGGGCCGGGTCGTCGCGACGATCTTCGCCGCCACCACGAGCGGCCCGCGCGGCGGCTACGCGGTGCCCAACGATCTCGTCCGCCAGACGCTCGCCGGCGCCAACAGTCCGGTCTCGACGGGCGAGTGCGGTGGCTGACAGCCCGCTACCCTCCGCAAGCTCATGAGCAAGACGCTGGTCATCGCCGAGAAGCCGTCCGTCGGCCGCGATCTGACGCGGGTGCTGCCGGGCGCGTTCGCCAAGCACGAGGGGTATCTGGAGTCCGACTCGCACGTGGTCACGTGGGCCGTCGGGCACCTCGTGCAGCTCGCCGAGCCGGACGAGTACGACCCCAAGTACAAGAAGTGGCGCATGGCCGACCTGCCGATCGTGCCGAACGAGTTCAAGCTCGTCGTGCGCGACGAGCGCTCACGCAAGCAGATGAGCGTCATCACGAAGATGCTCAAGCGCGACGACGTCGACGAGGTCGTGAACGCCTGCGACGCCGGCCGCGAGGGCGAGCTGATCTTCGCCTGGACCTTCCAGAAGGCGGGCGCGGACAAGCCGGTCGAGCGGCTGTGGCTGTCGTCGATGACGAACGCCGCGATCAAGGAGGCGTTCGGCGCGCTGCGCCCGCGCTCAGAGTTCGGCCGGCTCGAGGAGGCCGCCCGCTCGCGCTCGGAGGCGGACTGGATCGTCGGCATGAACGCCACGCGCGCCGCCACGATCCGGCTGCGCTCCTCGTTCGACGGCGCCGTCTCGCTCGGCCGCGTGCAGACGCCGACGCTGGCGATCCTCGCCCGCCGCGAGGAAGAGATCAAGGCGTTCAAGCCCGAGCCGTACTGGCTCGTGGACGCGACGTTCGAGCCGACCGGCGGCGAGTCCGGCCGCCGCTACGAGGGCCGCTTCCACGCCGGCGCACAGCCGCGGCTGAAGACCGCCGCCGAGGCGGAGGCGATCGTCGCCGCCGTCCGCGACCAGCCGGGCGAGATCACCAAGCTCGAGACGTCGACCAAGAAGGAGCGCGCCCCGCTCCTGTACGACCTCACGTCCCTGCAGCGCGACGCCAACACGCGCTTCGGGTTCTCGGCGCGGCGGACGCTGGCGGCCGCCCAGCGCCTCTACGAGGAGCACAAGGCGCTCACCTACCCGCGCACGAACTCCCGCTTCCTGCCGACCGACATGGTCGCCGAGCTCAAGCCGATCGCCGCCGGTGTCGGGACCCAGCGCGAGTACGCGCGCGCAGCCGCCTACGTCGCCGGGCTCGACGTCCTGCCGCTGGGCCGCGTGGTCAACGACGCCAAGGTCACCGACCACCACGCGATCATCCCGACCAACGCCCAACACCCCGTCGACCGGATGAGCGACGACGACAAGCGCGTGTACGACATGGTCGTGCGGCGCTTCCTGGCGGCGTTCCACCCCGACGCCGAGTTCGAGAACACGCGGCTGGAGACGACTGTCGCCGCCCACATCTTCCGCACCCGCGGGCGCGTGTTGATCGTGCCAGGCTGGCGCGCCGTGTACGGCGAGGGGCTCGAGAGCCGCGCCGACGGGGACGAGGACGAGGGCACCGATCAGAAGCTGCCCAAGCTCGCGCGCGGCGAGGACGTGCGCACGCTGGACGTCGAGTCACTGGCGCGCGAGACCAAGCCGCCGCGGCGCTACTCCGACGCTTCGTTGCTCGCGGCGATGGAAACCGCCGGCAAGCTCGTCGACGACGAGGAGCTCCGCGAGGCGATGAAGGACTCGGGGATCGGCACCCCGGCCACGCGCGCGGCGATCATCGAGCGGCTGATCGACGTCGGCTACGTCGAGCGCGACGCCCGCGCGTTGGTGTGCACCGAGAAGGGCGTCAACGTCATCAAGTTCCTCGGCGAGCACGCCCTGACCTCGCCGTCGCTGACCGGCGACTGGGAGCACCGGCTGGCGCGGATCGAGGAGGGCGAGGAGTCGCGCGAGCGGTTCATGCACGACATCGCCGAGTTCGCCCGCGGCACCGTCGCGGAGCTGGACGCCAAGCTCAAGGAGGTCCGCATCCCGCGGGCCAACCTCGGCCCGTGCCCGGTCTGCGGGCGCGACATCGTCGAGAACCGCAAGGGCTTCTCGTGCTGGTCGCGCGAGGACCCGGGCTGCGGCTTCGTGATCTGGAAGTCCAAGGCCGGCAAGACGCTGCCGATTGCGGTCGCCCGCGAGCTGATCACGCGCGGCCGGACCGAGAAGGCCGTGACCGGGTTCAAGGGCCGCTCCGGCCGCTCGTTCCGCGCGAAGCTGGCGCTGATGCAGACCGAGGACGGCAAGTGGCGCGTCGAGTTCGACGAGCCGTGGGCGCGCGAGGGCGCCAAGCCGCCCGAGGGCGAGGAGCCCGCGGCGGCCGAGCGGGGCGAGCGCGCTTCCGCGGAAGCGGCCTGAGCTACCGGCAACTGCGGCAATGAGGGGAGGCATGGAGGGGGGTGGTTCACGTTTGTGGCCTCCTGGGCAACAAACGTGAACC